>JACYUE010000002.1:618027-927041 GCA_014841595.1 Oxalobacteraceae sp. CFBP 8761
TTGTGCCTGGAGCCGCAGCATTTCCCCGATTCGCCGAACCAGCCGCAGTTCCCGAACGTGATCCTGCGCCCGGGCGAGGTGTATGCCACCGAGTCGCGCTTTCGCTTTACCACCGAGGCCGCGTGATGGAGGTGCTGACCGACACCCGGCACGAGCTGGGCGAGTGCGTGCTGTGGTGCGAGCGCACCGGCCGCCTGCTGTGGACCGATATTCCCGCCGCCACCCTGTGGGCCTACACGTCGGCCACTGGCCGCACGGCCAGCTGGCCGATGCCTGAGCGCCTGTGCTGCTTCGCGCTGACCGGCAGCGACGACCGCCTGTTGCTGGGGCTGGCGTCCGGTCTCGCGTTCTTTACTTTCTCGAGCGGCAAGGTCACGCGCATCTGCGATGTCGAACCGGATATTCCATCCACGCGCATCAATGATGGCCGCTGCGATCGCCAGGGGCGGTTCGTGTTCGGCATGTTCAACCAGGCCGAACATCCCAAGCACGCACTGGGTGGCTTCTACCGCCTGAACCTCGACCTGTCGCTCGAACGCCTGCCGCTGCCCAACGCCGCCATCGCCAACAGCATCTGCTTCAGTCCGAACGGGCGCCGCATGTACTTTGCCGACTCGGCGCAAAAGGCCATCCTGTACGCCGACTACAACCCGTGCAGCGCCGAAGTAGGGCGCGTGCACACGTTCGTCGCGGCCGATGCCGTGCCAGGGGAGCCCGACGGTTCGACGATCGATGCCGCCGGCTTCCTGTGGAGTACGCGCTGGGGCGCCGGCATCGTGGCGCGCTTTGCGCCCGACGGCCAGCTCGAACGGACGGTGCCACTGGCAGCGCCGCAGCCGAGCTGCCCAGCCTTCGGCGGGCCTGACCTGACGACACTGTTCGTCACCAGCGCCCACCTGGGCATGACCAATGCCGAACGTGCGGCCGCGCCGCTGTCGGGCGCATTGTTTGCGCAGGCGCTGGAGATCCGCGGCCTGCCCGAGTCGCGTTTCCTGCACGTTTGATGGCTCAACAGCGATACGAAAAACGGTATCGATCTTCGTTAAAATTTGATTAGTAAGTTATCTGCCCGGACTTTAGACTTCCTCTCGGTAATCAAGTGATATGGACAGCGGCACCATGCACGCTTCATCCAGAGAATAACGAGGAGATACGATGTCCGAGGCAAAGAAAAAGACGCCGCTGCGTTCTGCGGCATGGTTTGGCACGCAGGATAAGAACGGGTTCATGTACCGCAGCTGGATGAAGAACCAGGGCATACCCGACCATGAATTCCAGGGCAAGCCGATCATCGGCATCTGCAACACCTGGTCCGAACTGACCCCGTGCAATGCGCACTTCCGCAAACTGGCCGAGCACGTCAAGCGCGGCATCCTGGAAGCGGGCGGCTTCCCCGTTGAATTCCCCGTGTTTTCGAATGGCGAATCCAATCTGCGCCCGACGGCGATGCTGACCCGGAACCTGGCCAGCATGGACGTCGAAGAATCCATCCGCGGCAATCCGATGGATGCGGTCGTGCTGCTGGTCGGCTGCGACAAGACCACGCCGGCGCTGCTGATGGGCGCGGCCAGCGTCGACCTGCCGACGATCGTCGTCACCGGCGGCCCGATGCTCAACGGTAAACTGAACGGCAAGGACATCGGCTCCGGCACCGCCGTCTGGCAGTTGCACGAGCAGGCCAAGGCCGGCACGATCACGATGCACGAATTCCTGTCGGCCGAAGCGGGCCACTCGCGCAGCGCGGGCACCTGCAACACGATGGGCACGGCGTCGACGATGGCCTGCATGGCCGAAGCGCTGGGCACCTCGCTGCCGCACAACGCCGCGATTCCCGCCGTGGATGCGCGCCGCTACGTACTGGCGCACATGTCGGGCATGCGCATCGTCGAGATGGTGCACGAAGACCTGCGCCTGTCGAAGATCCTCACCCGCGCAAACTTCGAGAACGCCATCCGCGTGAATGCGGCCATCGGCGGCTCGACCAACGCCGTGATCCACCTGAAGGCCATTGCCGGGCGGGTGGGCGTACCGCTCGAACTGGAGGACTGGACCCGCATTGGCAAGGGCACGCCGACCGTGGTCGACCTGCTGCCATCGGGGCGCTTCCTGATGGAAGAGTTCTATTACGCGGGCGGCTTGCCGGCCGTGATTCGCCGCCTGGGCGAGGGCGGTCTGATTCCCAACAAGGATGCGCTGACCGTCAACGGCAACACGCTGTGGGAAAACTGCGTGGCCGCGCCGATTTACAACGACGAGGTCGTGCGCCAGCTGGACAATCCGCTGATCGCGGACGGCGGCATCTGCATCCTGCGCGGCAATCTCGCGCCGCGCGGGGCCGTGCTCAAACCGTCGGCCGCCTCGCCGCACCTGATGCAGCATCGGGGACGCGCCGTGGTCTTCGAAGACTTCGACCACTACAAGCAGCGCATCCTCGACCCGGACCTGGATGTGGACGAAAACTCGGTGCTCCTGATGAAGAATTGCGGCCCGAAAGGCTATCCGGGCATGGCCGAAGTGGGCAATATGGGCTTGCCACCCAAGCTGCTGGCCAGGGGCATCACCGACATGGTGCGCATCTCGGACGCGCGCATGAGCGGCACCGCATATGGCACCGTGGTGCTGCACGTGGCGCCGGAAGCGATGGACGGCGGGCCGCTGGGCATCGTGCAGGACGGCGACATGATCCAGCTCGATTGCCAGAACGGGCTGCTCAACGTCGAACTGCCGGATGCCGAGATCGTGCGCCGGCTGGCCGAGCGCGCCGAAAAGAACAAGCCCGTGCAGCACAGCGGCTACCAACGCCTGTACCTCGATCACGTGATGCAGGCCGACGACGGCTGCGATTTCGATTTCCTCGTCGGCTGCCGTGGCTCGGCGGTGCCGAAGCATTCCCACTGAACCAAGAACCGAGGAGACCAGAGCATGTTGCTCATCCAATTTCTGACCGACGCGCAGGAGCGCCGGGTCGGCATCCTGACCGGCGCCACTATCCGCGTCATCGATGGCTACACCACCACCCTGGAGCTCGCACGCGCTGCAATCCGCGCCGGCCAAAGCCTGGCCCAGCTGGCCGAGGGCGCTGCCGGTGCGCAGCACGTCGACTATGACGCCACCGCGCAGGCCGGCCGCATCCTGCCACCGCTCGACCACCCGGACGCTGCCCACTGCTACGTGACCGGCACCGGCCTGACCCACCTGGGCAGCGCCGATGCACGCGACGCCATGCACCAGAAGATCGGCGGCGATATCGCCGCGCTCAGCGACAGCATGAAGATGTTCCGCATGGGCGTCGAAGGCGGCAAGCCGGCGACCGGCACGGCCGGCGTGCAGCCGGAATGGTTCTACAAGGGCGACGGCTCGATCGTGCGCGCCACCGGTCAGGACCTTGAGATGCCGGCATTCTCGCTCGATGGCGGCGAAGAGCCGGAGATTGCCGGCCTGTACCTGATCGGTAATGACGGGCACCCGTACCGCCTCGGTTATGCCATCGGCAACGAGTTCTCCGACCACGTGACCGAGCGCCAGAACTACCTGTACCTTGCGCATTCCAAGCTGCGCAACTGCGGTCTGGGGCCGGCGCTGCTGGTGGGCGAACTGCCGGCGCACGTCGCGGGCGTCTCGCGCATCATTGGCGCGGATGGCCAGGTGCGCTGGGAAAAGCACTTCGTCAGCGGTGAACAGAACATGTCGCACACGCTCGAGAACCTCGAGTACCACCACTTCAAGTACGGCTTGTTCAAGCGCGCCGGCGACGTCCACATCCATTTCTTCGGCACCGCCACGCTGAGCTTTGCCGACGGCGTCCAGGTCAGCGAAGGGGAAACCTTCGAAGTCGCTTCGCCCACCTTCGGCCCGGCGCTGCGCAACCGCCTCGCGGTGCAAGCCACCCCTTACACGAAAGTGACCGCCTTATGAACATCACCGGCGACGCCATCATCAACGGCCTCGCGGAGCGCGGCGGCGCGGGCGCGTTCCAGGCCTGGGCGCCAGGCCAGCGCGAGCACATCGAGCCGGCCTTCCACATGGTCACACCCGAGCAGATCGACCGCGCCTGCACGCTGGCCGGCGACGCCTTCGACGCGTTTCGCGCGACGGGCGACGCGGCCCGTGCGCAGTTTCTCGAGACCGTGGCCGAGCAGGTCCTGGCCATCGGCGACGCGCTGATCGAGCGTGCGATGCTGGAAACCGGCCTGCCGCGCGTGCGCCTGGAAGGTGAGCGCATGCGCACCGTGGGCCAGCTGCGCCTGTTTGCCACGCTGCTGCGTGAAGGGTCATGGAACGATGCGCGCCTGGACACGGCGCTGCCCGAGCGCGTCCCGCCCCGGCCCGACCTGCGCATGCGCCTGATCGGCGTCGGTCCGGTGGCCGTGTTCGCCGCCAGTAACTTCCCGCTCGCGTTCTCGGTCGCCGGTGGCGATACGGCGTCCGCGTTTGCGGCCGGTTGTCCGGTCGTGCTCAAGGCCCACTCGGCCCACCCGGGCACGTCGGAACTCGTGGGCCGCGCAGTCGCCCGGGCCGTCGCGCAATGCGGCTTGCCGGCCGGCGTGTTTGCGCTGTTGAGTGGAACCGGCAACGGCATCGGCCAGCGCCTGGTGGCGCACCCGGCCATCCAGGCCGTGGGCTTTACCGGCTCGCGCTCGGGCGGCCTGGCCCTGATGGCGGTGGCGGCCGCGCGCAAACAGCCGATTCCCGTGTATGCCGAAATGAGCTCGATCAATCCGGTGTTCCTGCTGCCCGAGGCGCTGGCCAACCGGGGCGAGGAGATCGGCAAGGGCTTTGCCGCGTCGCTGACCATGGGCGTCGGCCAGTTCTGCACCAATCCCGGGCTGGTGCTGGCGGTCGACGGGCCTGGCCTGGATGACTTTACCAACGCCGCGAGCCACGCCCTGGCAGCATCCAGCAGCGCCGTGATGCTGAATCAGGGCATTGCGGACAGCTACCGCAAGGGCGTCGAGGCGCTGGCCGGCAACGACGCGATCACGACGCTCGCGCAGGTGGCGCACGAAGAAGGCAAGGGCGGCGCGGCGTTGTTTCGCACGACGGCCGATGAATTCCTGGCGCGCACCGAGCTGCACGACGAAGTGTTCGGCCCCGCCTCGGTGCTGGTGGTCTGCAAGGACGCGGGCAAGATGCGCGACGTGGCCGAGGCCATCGAAGGCCAGCTGACCGCCACGCTGCAGCTCGACGCGGGCGACATCGCCGCCGCCAGAGCGCTGCTGCCGACGCTGGAGCGCAAGGTCGGGCGGATCCTGGCCAACGGGTATCCTACCGGCGTCGAGGTGTCGACGGCGATGGTGCATGGCGGGCCGTTCCCGTCGACGGCCGACGGCCGCAGCACCTCGGTGGGAACGGGCGCGATCAGCCGCTTCCTGCGGCCGGTCTGCTACCAGAACCTGCCGGCCGCACTGCTGCCGGAGGTCCTGCAGGATGGGAACCCGCTGGGCGCCTGGCGGCGCCGGGATGGCGCGCTCACCAAAGAGTGAGCGGGCAGACAACAACAAGATGGAGACAAGCATGCAACACATGGCGAACTACCCGAGCCTGAGGGACAGGCGGGTGTTTGTGACGGGCGGCGGCACCGGCATCGGCGCGGCGATCGTGGAAGCGTTCGTGGCGCAGGGCGCTGTCGTCGCGTTCGTGGACATCGCGCGCGACGCCAGCGAAGCGCTGTGCGCGCAGCTGGCCGGCGCCGGCCACCGCGCGCCGCATTATCGGCACTGCGACATCACCGACATCCCTGCGCTGCAGCGCACGATGGCCGAACTGGCCGCGCAGCTGGGCGACTTCGAGGTGCTGGTCAACAATGCGGCGAACGACCAGCGCCACGATATCCAGGACGTCTCGCTCGATTACTGGAACGAGCGCATCGCCATCAACCAGCGCCCGATGTTCTTTACCTGCCAGGCGGTCTTGCCGGGCATGAAAAAGAAGGGGGGCGGCTCGATCATCAATTTCAGTTCGATGTCCTGGCATGCCAAGGGCGCCGGCTATCCGGTGTATGCGACTACAAAGTCCGCCGTGATCGGCCTGACGCGCAGCCTGGCGCGTGACCTGGGACCGTTCGGCGTGCGGGTCAACACCGTCACGCCCGGCTGGGTCATGACGCAGCGGCAGATCGACTTGTGGGTGGACGACGCGGCCGAAGCCGAGATCAAGAAAGCGCAGTGCCTGCCGGGCAAGCTGATGCCGGAGGATGTCGCGCGCATGGTGCTGTTCCTGGGCGCCGACGATAGCCAGATGTGCACGGCGCAGGATTTCGTCGTGGATGCCGGCTGGACCTGAGATGCGCCGGCCGTCACATCGCGGTAGTGATAAGTAAATCAAGCCTGCAAAAAAAAAGCAGGCAAAACCAATGGAGACAATGTTGAAAGCACTCAAACCCCTCATCCTCGCATGCGGTCTGGCCGCCATGCCTGCCTTTGCCCAGGTCAGCGTGTCGGTCGACACCGGCAAGCCAGGCCCCGTCATCAACAAGAACGTGTATGGCCAGTTTGCCGAGCACCTTGGTACCGGCATCTACGGCGGCCTGTGGGTCGGCCAGAATTCTTCCATCCCGAATACCCGCGGCTGGCGCAATGACGTCGTCGGCGCCCTGAAGGAATTGAAGGTCCCGCTGGTGCGCTGGCCGGGCGGCTGCTTCGCCGACGAATACCACTGGCGCGACGGCATCGGCGCGCGCAACAAGCGCCCGGTCAAGGTCAACACGCACTGGGGCGGCGTGGCCGAGGACAATGCGGTGGGCACGCATGAATTCTTCGATCTGGTCGAGATCCTGGGCACGGAAGCCTACATCAACGGCAACCTGGGTTCCGGCACGCCGCAGGAGATGGCCGAGTGGCTCGAGTACATGACGTCGGACACCAAGTCGTCCCTGGCCGAACTGCGCCGCAAGAATGGCCGCAAGGCGCCGTACAAGGTGGCTTATTTCGGCATCGGCAACGAAGCCTGGGGCTGCGGCGGCAACATGAAGCCGGAATACTATGCCAACCTGTACAACCACTACGCGACGTTCCTGAAAACGCCACCGGATGCACGCCCGAAAATGATCGCCAGCGGTGGCAACGACAACGACACCAGATGGACCGAGGTGCTGAGCAAGGAAGCCGCGCGCGGCACCGACGGCATCAGCTTCCACTACTACACGCTGCCGACCGGCGTATGGGAAAAGAAGGGCGCCGCCACAGGCTTCCCGGAATCGGAATGGTTCTCGACCATGCAGCAGACGCTGCGCATGGACCAGCACATCAAGCAGAACGTCGCCATCCTCGACAAGAACGACCCCGAGAAGAAAATCGGGTTCTACGTCGACGAATGGGGCACCTGGTACGACGTCGAACCGGGCACCAATCCGGGCTTCCTGTTCCAGCGTAACACCCTGCGCGACGCGGTCGTGGCGGCGCTGAACTTCAACATCTTCCATGCCCACGCCGAGCGTGTGCGCATGACGAACATCGCGCAGATGGTCAACGTGCTTCAGGCGATGATCATCACCGACAAGGAGAAGATGCTGCTGACGCCAACCTACCACGCGTACAAGATGTACATCCCGTTCCAGGATGCGACGTCGCTGCCGGTGGCGGTCGACAATGACGTGGCCTATTCGAGCAATGGCAAGGGTGTGCCGGGCATCAGCGCCACGGCGGCGCGCGCCAAGGATGGCAAGGTGTATATCGCGCTGGTCAACACGCACCCGACGCGCGCCAGCGATGTCACGCTCAATGTGGCGGGGCTGACGGTCGGTGGCGTTGCAGGCCAGGTGCTGACGGCCGACGCCATGGATGCGCACAACACGTTCGAAAAGCCTCAGGCGATCAAGCCGGCGCCGTTCAGCGCCAGGGCGCAGGATGGCAAGCTGACGATCAAGGTCCCGGCCAAGGCCGTGATGGTCTTCGCGGTCGAGGCGTAAATGCGGGCCGCACACCTCGTGTGGGCGGCGCTGGTGATCGCCAGTGCGGCCGGCGCGGCCAGCGCCGCCGGCGGCGCCAGTACCGCGCAGGTCGGCGTGCACGACCCGGTCATGGCGAAGCAGGGCGGGCGCTACTACCTGTTCAGCACCGGCCCCGGGATCACGTTCTACAGCTCGACCGACCTGACGACGTGGAAGCCGGAAGGCCGCGTCTTCAAGGAGGGCCCGGCCTGGGCGACACGGGCCGCGCCGACCTTTGATGGCCATATCTGGGCGCCCGACATCTATCACCATGACGGCAAGTACTACCTGTACTACTCGGTGTCGGGCTTCGGCAAGAACACCTCGGCCATCGGCGTGACCGTCAACACGACGCTCGACCCGCGCTCGCCCGCCTACAAGTGGGAAGACCAGGGCCCGGTCGTGCAGTCGGTGCCGGGGCGCGACCTGTGGAACGCCATCGATGCGCAGGTGATCGACGACGCCAAAGGGACGCCGTGGATGTCGTTCGGCTCGTTCTGGGGCGGCCTGAAACTGGTGAAGCTCGACGCCAGCCGCACCAGGCTGGCCGAGCCGCAGGAATGGCACACGATCGCGCGCCGCGAACGGCCGGCCTTCACGCCGGACGACGAAGCCGGGCCGGCGCAGATCGAGGCGCCATTCATCTTTCCGAAGAACGGCTGGTACTACCTGTTCGCATCGTGGGACCTGTGCTGCAAGGGCAAGGACAGCACCTACAAGGTGGTGGTGGGCCGCGCGAAAACGATCACCGGGCCCTACCTCGACCGCAACGGCGTCGACATGGCCAGGGGCGGCGGCACGCTCGTGATCGCGGGCGACAGCGACTGGCGTGGCCTGGGCCACAACAGCGCCTACACGTTCGACGGCAAGGACTACATGGTGCTGCACGCCTATGAGACCGCCGACCGCTTCAAGCAGAAGCTCAAGGTGCTGGACATGGGCTGGGACCGGGATGGCTGGCCGGTGCTCGATCAGAAGGACCTGAATCGCTACCAGAGCGCGCTGCAGCCATGAAGCTTCGCCTCCTGGCATGGCTGCTGCTGGGGTCGGGTACGCTGGCGCAGGCGGCCGCACCGTTCCCGCTGGCGGACGTGCGCCTGGGCGCGGGGCCGTTCCTCGACGCCCAGACCACCAACCTGAACTACCTGATGGCGATGGAGCCGGACCGCCTGCTTGCGCCGTTCCTGCGCGAGGCCGGCCTGGCACCGCGCAAGCCGAGCTACGGCAACTGGGAATCCTCGGGCCTGGATGGCCACATGGGCGGGCACTACCTGTCGGCGCTGGCGCTGATGTACGCGTCGACCGGCGACGCGGAAACGCTGCGCCGCCTGAATTACATGGTCGCCGAACTGCAACGGGCGCAGCACGCCAATGGCGACGGCTACCTCGGCGGCATCCCGGGTGGCCGCCAGGCCTGGCGCGATGTCGCGGCCGGCAAGCTCGAAGCCGATGGCTTCTCGGTCAACGGCAAGTGGGTGCCGTGGTACAACCTGCACAAGGTCTACGCAGGCCTGCGCGATGCCTACCGCTATGGCGGAAACCGGGACGCGCATGCCATGCTGGTTGCGCTGTCCGACTGGGCGCTGGCCTTGACCGCGCGCCTGTCGCCGGAACAGATGCAGGCGATGCTGCGCAGCGAGCATGGCGGCATGAACGAGATCTTCGTCGATGTCGCCGAGATCACCGGCGACCGGAAGTACCTCGACCTCGCACTGCGCTTTTCGCACCAGGCGATCCTGCAGCCGCTGGCCCGGCAGGATGACCAGCTCACCGGCCTGCATGCCAATACGCAGATCCCGAAGGTGATTGGCTTTCAGCGCATCCATGATGCGACCGGGCGCAAGGACATGGGCGACGCGGCCATGTTCTTCTGGCAGACGGTGGTGGAGAAGCGCTCGGTGGCGATCGGCGGCAACAGCGTCAAGGAGCATTTCCACAGCCGGGACGACTTCGCGCCAATGGTGCATGACGTCGAAGGACCGGAGACCTGCAATACCTACAATATGCTCAAGCTGACGCAGATGCTGTTCGCGGCCGAGCAGAAGGGCGCGTACGGCGACTATTACGAGCGCGCGCTGTACAACCATATCCTGTCGTCGCAGCGCCCGCAGGGCGGGTTCGTGTATTTCACGCCGCTGCGGCCGAATCACTACCGCGTGTATTCGCAGCCCGACCAGGGCATGTGGTGCTGCGTGGGCTCGGGCATCGAAAGCCACGCCAAGTACGGTGAATTCATCTACGCGCACGAGAAGGACACCTTGTTCGTCAACCTGTTCATGGCCTCGACCCTCGACTGGAAAGCGCAGGGTGTCCGGCTGACGCAGGCGACCCGCTTCCCGGATGTCGAGACGACGCGCCTGACGATCGACCGCGCGACACCCGGTTCGAACACGTTCACGGTCAAGATTCGTTATCCGGGATGGGTGGCCCCTGGGCGCATGACGGTGCAGGTCAATGGCCAGTTGGTGCGTTTCGCCACGCGGCCGGGCGGCTACGTGGCGCTCACGCGCAGCTGGCGCAGCGGCGACCGGATCGACGTGCGCCTGCCGATGACCACGCACCTGGAGCAGCTGCCGGACAAGTCGAACTATTACGCGGTGCTGCACGGACCGGTGGTGCTGGCGGCCAGGACACGGATGCCGGGCGACGAGCGGCTGCAGTATCTGGCCGACGACGCGCGCATGGGGCACATCGCATCCGGCCCGGTCTGCCCGATGGAATCCGCGCCGATGTTCGTCAGCGATTCGGTGGACTTCATCCGCAGGTTCAAGCCCGTGGCCGGCAAGCCGTTGACGTTCACCGCGCCGGGGCTGGTGCATGGTGCGGACGGACCGGCCACCGAGTTCGTGCCGTTCTTCCGCCTGCACGAGTCGCGCTATACGATGTACTGGCAGCACGCGACACCGGTCGGGCTGAAGGCGCAGCAGGCGGCCAATGCTGCGGGCGAGGCAGAGCGCCTGGCGCTCGATGCGCGCACGGTCGACCAGGTCGCGCCGGGCGAGCAGCAACCGGAGTCCGACCATTTCTTCAAGGGCGAGGGGATCGACGCGGGCGTCAATGACGGGCGCCACTGGCGCCATGCGTCGAAGTGGTTCAGCTATGAATTGAAGGATCCGAAACAGGAAGCCGCCGTGCTGCGGCTGACGTATGCGAAAGCCGACGCAGGGCGGCGCTTCGATATCGTCGTCAATGGGCAGTTGCTGGTCGAGGTGACGTTGACGGGCGACACGGCCGGGGATTTCTACACCGTCGACTATCCGATTCCGGCCGCACTGCGCGATGCCGCGCAAGGTCTGCTGAACGTGCGCTTTGTCGCGCAGCCCGGTTCACTGGCCGGCGGCCTGTATGGATTGCGGCTGCTGCGCTAAGAGTCGCCCTTACAGCATCCGCACCCAGTTGCCCTTGTACAGAATCGGTCCGGTCGGTCCACCGGCGCCGGGCGAGCCGCCGCGCGGTTCGAGCGAGACGGCCAGCGTGGCGATGTCGTCGCCGATGGCGCTGCCGGTCAGCGGCAGCTCGATCGCGCCTTCCGGCGGAATCACGCCGAGCGAGCGGGGTGCGCCCTCCTTGGGAACGGCCCACAACTGCAGCGACTTGTCGGCGGCAACCGGTGCGTTCTCGACCAGGCGCGCCGTGAACACGCGGCGCTCGCTGTCGGCGGTCAGCAGCAGCGCCGTGCGGGCCTTGTCATCGATCAACGTGGCGACCAGATCCACTTGCGGCGCCTCGACCAGCGTCGAGCGCAGCACGCCCACCATCAGCAAGGTCGCCGCCAGCGACGCCAGGCTGAGCGAGCGCCAGAACGTCAGCGATTCGGTGCGCCAGAACTGCCAGGCCGTGTGCGCACTTTTCTGAACCTGACCCAGGCCCAGACGGCGCTCGATCGCGCGCCATACCTGGGCACGCGGTGTCTGCGCACCCGAGAATTCGGCCATCGGCATCAGGCGCTCCTGCCATTCGGCGGTCAGGCGCCGCAGGACCGCGTCGTCACGCAGATAGCGTTCAAAGCGCCGGCGCGCGCCGCCCCTGAGCGTGCCGAGGACATATTCGGCCGCCAGCTTGTCGCACAGTTGCGGGTTGTTGCTGATATTCATGCTCGTTCGCCTTTAACCAGGCACGTCTTGAGCCGCTCCAGGCTGCGGCGGATCCAGGTCTTGACGGTACCAATCGGTATCGCCATCTGCTGCGCCACTTCGCTGTGCGACAGGTCGTGGAAGAAGGCCAGGCCAACGACTTGCCGGTGCGCGCCTTCGAGCAACGACATGCAGTAGGCCAGCGCCTTCGCATCATGGCTGATGAGCAGCGCGTCGATCGGCGTGGCGCGCGGGTCCTGCAGGGCCGCCATGATCTCGGCATCGAAGACAGGGCCGTCGATGTCGAGATCGTGGGCACAGCGGCGCAGCAGGTCGAGCGATTTGTTGCGCACGATCGTCGTCATCCAGGTCATGGGCGCGGCCAGGTGGCGCTGGTAACCGGCGGCGCCGTTCCAGATTGCCACGAATCCATCTTGCAGTGCTTCTTCAGCCAGTTCGCGCTTGCCTAATATACGTAGTGCGTAGCCAAACAGTTTCGGGGAAATCGTGTCATACAACGCGCGAAAGGCTGCCGCGTCACCTTGTGCTGTGCCGTGCAGCCATGTTGCCAGCTGTTCGGGATCGGGATGAAGGGTATCTGGCACTGCCATCCTTAGACGTTGTGTGAGTGAAAAATCCGGTGATATTGACAATATCATATCGTCCCGCCAGCGCCCGCACGGATGGCCGACACCCTGGTTGAATAGTTTTTTTGAAATAGTTGAAACCGATTCAATCGTGCGTCAGTACAAGCTATACGCGCTGCATCAGCGGTGGCAGTCAGGTTTCCTGACTGAAATACCTGAGCAGACGCCAGCCCATTTACTTGATCGCATCAACCGGAGACACACCATGACAGACACGAATGTGACATTGGCACTGCTCGAATCACGCAAGGAAAAGCTGGAAAAGCGCCGCTCGTTCTTCAAGAACGTGGGAGGGATCAGCGTCGGTATGGTAGGCGGCACCTTCCTGTCCGCCTGCGGCGGCTCGGTCAAGGACGCGATTGCGCAGGCCGCGCAGCCGACCGACATCGACATCCTCAATTTCGCGCTGAACCTCGAGTACCTCGAAGCGCAGTTCTATTCGTACGCGGTGTTCGGCACCGGCCTGGCTGCGAGCCTGACAGGTGGCACGGGCACGCAGGGCGCCGTGACGGGTGGCCGCGCAGTCGCATTCAAGGATCCGCTGGTCGCGCAATACGCCAAGGAAATCGCGCAGGATGAAATCGCCCACGTGGGCTTCCTGCGCGCAGCGCTCGGTTCGGCGGCGGTTGCCCAGCCAGCCATCGACATCGGCGGCACCGATCCGAACGGCGCGTTCTCGAACGCGGCCCGCGCGGCCGGCCTGGTGGGCCCGGGCGTCGCCTTCGACCCGTATGCCAGCGATGAAAACTTCCTGCTCGGCGCATTCATCTTCGAGGACGTCGGCGTGACCGCGTACAAAGGCGCATCGCCGCTGATCACGAACAAAACCTTCCTGGAGGCAGCAGCCGGCATCCTGGCGGCCGAGGCGTACCACGCCGGTATCGTGCGCACCGTGTTGTACACGAAAGGCTTGACGGCGCCGACGCTGCGCACCGCAGCCACGGCGATCTCGAATGCGCGCGACAGTCTCGACGGTTCGACCGATGTCGATCAGGGCATCGTGAATGCCACCGACAGCACCGTGTCGAACATCGTGCCGCTCGACAAGGATGGCATTGCGTTCAGCCGCACGCCGGGCGACGTGCTCAATATCGTGTATCTGACCAAGGAATCGGTCACGATGGGCGGCTTCTTCCCGCGTGGTGTGAACGGACTGCTCAACATGAGTTCCGCCTACGTCTGATAGCCAGTAAGACCAGCGTGATGCGGTAGCCCTATGCCGCATCACGCTGGATACCAGAAAAAGTATCACTCGGCGCAAAAAATTGATTGGATCAGTATCACACTTTGTCCTACGATTGCAGAACAACAATATCGGAGACAAGTGATGCGATTCACCCGCAGGAAGTTCCTGGGCGTAGCCACGGCCGCCACTTTTGCAGCAACCCACCCGGCACTCGCCGCCAAGCCCCTCACCATTGGCTTTTCGCAGGTCGGCGCCGAAAGCGAATGGCGCACCGCCAACACCGCCTCGATCAAGGACGCTGCCAAAAAGGCCGGCGTCATCATGAAATTCGCCGACGCCCAGCAGCGTCAGGAAAACCAGGTCAAGGCCATCCGCTCGTTCATCGCCCAGCGCGTCGACATCATCGCGTTCTCGCCCGTCGTCGAATCGGGCTGGGACACCGTGCTGCGGGAAGCCAAAGCGGCCAAGATCCCCGTCATCCTCACCGACCGAGGTGTGAAAGTTGCCGACCCGTCGCTGTACGTCACGCTACTCGGTTCCGACTTCGTGGAAGAGGGCCGCCGCGCCGCCCGCTGGCTGGTCGAGCACGCGAAGAAGAACCCGGGTCGCGCCTACAACATCGTCGAGCTGCAGGGGACCGTCGGCTCGGCGCCGGCCATCGACCGCAAGGCCGGCTTCGCTGAAGTGATCAAGGGCGAGCCGCGCCTGAAGATGCTGCGTTCGCAGACGGGTGACTTTACCCGCACCAAGGGCAAGGAAGTGATGGAAGCGTTCCTCAAGTCCGAGGGCAAGAACATCACCGTCCTGTACGCGCACAACGACGACATGGCCATCGGTGCCATCCAGGCGATCGAGGAAGCTGGCATCAAGCCCGGCAAGGACATCCTCGTGATCTCGATCGACGGCGTGCGCGGCGCATTCGAGGCCATGTTGCAGGGCAAGCTGAACGTGACGGTCGAATGCAACCCGCTGCTCGGTCCCCAGCTGATGCAGGCCGCGCTGGCGGTCAAGGCGGGCAAACCAGTCCCCAAACGCATCGTGGTGAACGAGGGCGTGTTCCCGGCTGAAGTGGCCGCGAAGGAATTCCCGAACCGTCGCTATTGAGGCGGCCATGCTTCCCACGACAACGCAGGTGCCGGTCCTGGAAGTGACCGGCATCCACAAGCAGTTTCCCGGCGTGCGCGCGCTGTCGGATGCGGGCCTGCGCCTGTATCCGGGCGAAGTCCACACGCTGATGGGCCAGAACGGCGCGGGCAAGTCCACGCTGATCAAGGTGCTCACGGGGGTCTACCAGCCCGATCGCGGCAGCATCGTGTTCGCTGGCGAGGCGATCGCGCCGCGCTCGACGCAGGACGCGCAGGGCCTGGGCATCAGCACCGTGTACCAGGAAGTGAACCTGTGCCCGAATCTGTCGGTCGCCGAGAACATCTTCATTGGCCGCTATCCGCGGCGCTGGGGCATGATCGACTGGCGCCGGATGCGGCAGCAGGCGCAGGCACTGTTGACGCGCCTGCAGGTGCACATCGACGTGCGCCAGCCGTTGGCCAGCTTTCCGCTGGCGGTCCAGCAGATGGTGGCCATTGCGCGCGCGCTGAGCATTTCAGCGCGGGTGCTGATCCTGGACGAACCCACATCGAGTCTCGACGAAGCCGAAGTCCAGCTGCTGTTTTCCAACCTGCGCGCGCTGCGCGAGCAGGGCATGGCGATCCTGTTCGTGACGCACTTCCTGGAGCAGACCTACGCGATCTCGGACCGCATCACCGTGATGCGCAACGGCGAGCGGGAAGGCGAATACCTGTGCAGCGACTTGTCGCGCCTGGCGCTGGTCAACAAGATGATCGGTGCGGCGCCCGATGCCCAGGAGCTGCCTGCCACCGGTCAGCAAGCGGCGCAGGCGGCCAGCGCTGCGGCGGGCGAGATTGTCCTGCGCACGCGCGGCGCCGCCCGGCGCGGCGTGCTCGCGCCGCTGGACCTGGTGCTGCGCAAAGGCGAAATGCTGGGCCTTGCCGGCCTGCTGGGGTCCGGCCGCACTGAAACCGCGCGCATGCTGTTCGGCGCCGACCGGATCGACAGCGGCGCGATCGAGATCAAGGGCCGCGCGCGCGCCCTTGCCACGCCACGCGACGCCATTGCGCACGGCATCGGGTTCTGCTCCGAAGACCGCAAGCACGAAGGCGCGATCCTCGACCTGTCGGTGCGCGAAAACCTGATCCTGGCCCTGCAGGCGCGCCAGGGCCTGCTGCGCGCGATTCCGCTGCGCCGCCAGCAGGCGCTGGCCGATCACTATGTGCAGCAACTGGGGATCAAGACGGCCAGCATCGAGACGCCCATCGGCACGCTCTCGGGCGGCAACCAGCAAAAGGTGCTGCTGGCGCGCTGGCTGGCCACCGAGCCAAGCCTGATGATCCTCGACGAACCGACGCGCGGCATCGACGTGCGCGCCAAGCAGGAGATCATGGATTACGTCACGAGCCTGTGCCGCAAGGGCATGTCGATCCTGTTTATCTCGTCCGAACTGCCGGAAGTGCTGCGCGTGAGTGACCGCATTGTCGTCATGCGCGACCGCAAGGCCTGCGGCGAGTACGGGCGCGGTGAACTCGACGACAGCACGGTGCTGCACGTGATTGCCGGGGAGGGCGCCTGATGGCCGTCAACGACATCCCGGCGCTGCAGCCGCCCGCGCGAACACCCCTGGTGCCGCGCATGCTGGCGCACCGCCTGTTCCGGCCCCTGGCCGCGCTGGCCGTGCTGCTGCTGATCGACTTCCTGCTGATTCCCGGCTTCTTTCACCTGGAGGTCCGCGACGGCCACCTGTATGGCGCGCTGGTCGACATCGTCAACCGCGCGGCGCCCCTGATGCTGGCGGCGATCGGCATGACGCTGGTGATTGCCACGCGCGGCATCGACATCTCGGTCGGCGCCGTGGTCGCGCTGTCCGGCACCGTCGCCTCGATGCTGATTGGCGGCACGATGGTGATGCAGGATGGCGTGCCCGTGTACCTGGCCGACACGCCGATGCTGGTGGCGATTGCCGCCGCCCTCGGCGCGGCGCTGCTGTGCGGCCTGTGGAACGGCGCGCTCGTCGCCGGCCTGGGCCTGCAGCCGATCGTCGCCACGCTGATCCTGATGGTGGCGGGGCGCGGCCTGGCCCAGTTGCTCACCGATGGCCAGATCGTCACGGTCTATTACCAGCCGTACTTTTTCCTGGGCAGCGGATATCTGTTCGGCTTGCCGTTCGCGCTGTTTGTCGTGGCCGTGGTGTTCGGCGTCACGGCGCTGCTGCTGCGCCACACGGCGCTGGGGCTGTTCATCCAGGCGGTGGGCATCAACCCGGTGGCGGCGCGCCTGGCCGGCATCCGCACGGCGGCGCTGATCGTGTTCGTCTACGTGTTCGCGGCCACCTGCGCCGGCATGGCGGGCCTCTTGATCAGTTCCAACGTGAAGAGCGCGGACGCCAACAACGCCGGCCTGATGCTCGAACTCGATGCCATCCTGGCCGTCACGCTGGGCGGCACGTCGCTCGCGGGCGGCAAGTTCAGCCTGGCCGGTTCGCTCGTCGGGGCGTTGATCATCCAGACGCTCACCTACACCATCTATTCGCTGGGCGTGCCGCCCGAGGTCAATATGGTCGTCAAGTCGGTTGTCGTGTTCCTGGTCTGTATCTCGCAGTCCGACCAGTTCAGGCAGTTGTGGCAGCGGGGGCGCGCATGAATGTCCGCCTGCTTGCGAAGGCCCCGTCCTTCACCTCCCTGGTCACGGTGGCGCTGCTGGTGGCGATGCTGCTGGTCGGCGGCGCGCTGTACGACGGCTTCCTGTCGCTGCAAGTGCTGCTTAATCTCCTGATCGACAATGCGTTTTTGCTCGTGATCGCGATCGGCATGGGCTTCGTGATCCTGTCCGGCGGGATCGACCTGTCGGTAGGCGCCGTGCTGGCGCTGGCGACGATGATCGCGGCCTGGCTGCTGCAGGTGGCGCACTGGCCACCGCTGGCGGTGATCGCGTTTGTGCTGCTGCTCGGCGCCGGCTTTGGCGCGGGCATGGGGGCGATCATCCATTACTTCCGGCTGCAGCCGTTCATCGTCACGCTGGCCGGCATGTTCCTCGCGCGCGGCCTGTGCTACCTGATCAGCATCGAGTCGATCACGATCGACGATCCGCTGTTCGTGGCGATGTCGCAAACCCAGCTGCCGTTTTTCGGCGGCTTCCTGTCGCCCGGCGCGCTGATTGCGCTGGGCATGCTGGGCCTGGCCATCTGGCTCGCGCACTACAGCGGCTTTGGCCGCGCCGTGTATGCGATCGGCGGCAATGAAACCTCGGCCGCGATGATGGGACTGGCGGTCGGACGCACCAAGGTGCTCGTGTATGCGCTGAGCAGCTTCTGCGCCGCACTGGCCGGCGTGCTGTTCGCGTTCTACATGCTGTCCGGCTACGGACTGCATGCGCAGGGTACCGAACTCGATGCCATCGCCGCCGTCGTCATCGGCGGCACGCTGCTCACGGGCGGCTACGGCTACGTGGCCGGCGCGCTGTCGGGCGTGCTGGTGCTGGGCACGATCCAGACGCTGATCGCCTTCGACGGTACGCTCAGTTCGTGGTGGACGAGGATCGTGATCGGCGGCCTGCTGTTCGTGTTCTGCGTCGTCCAGCGCGTGATGGCATTTGGAAGAAAATAAAAGAAGGAGACACCATGAAGCACACCATGTTCGCCGCGCTGCTGTGCGCGAGCGCCTGCGCGCAAGCCGCCAACCCGATCGTCCGGGACATCTTCACGGCCGACCCGGCCGCGCTGGTCGACAAGGGCCGCGTGTACCTGTACGTCGGCAAGGATGACGCACCGGCGGGCGGCAAGGATTACGTCATGAACGAATGGCGCGTCTACTCGAGCTGCGACATGCAGCGCTGGACGGACCACGGCTCGCCGCTGCGTTATTCCACCTTCAAATGGGCCGGGCGCGATGCCTGGGCCTCGGACATCGTCCGGCGCGGCGACAAGTATTATTTCTATTCGACGGTCGACCATGCGACGATTCCCGGCAAGGCGATCGGCGTGGCGGTGTCGGACAGCCCGACCGGCCCGTTCGTCGATGCACTGGGCCGGGCCCTCGTGACGAACGACATGACGAAGCAGACGCAGATCCTGTGGGATGATATTGACCCGGCCGTGTTCATCGACGACGATGGCCAGGCTTACCTGTACTGGGGCAATACGGTCATGAAGTACGTGAAGCTCAAGCCGAACATGATCGAGTTTGACGGCCCGATCCAGACCACCGGCCTGGACAATTTCGTCGAGGCGGCCTATGTCCACAAGTACAAGGGCACGTATTATCTGACTTACTCGCGCCACTTTCCTGAAGAAACCGTGGCCATGCGCGGCCCGGGCGTGCATGGGCCGTGGTCGATGGATGGCGTCATCATGGAAAAGAACACGAATGTGAAGACCATCCACCAGGCGATCGTCGACTTCAACGGCAAGTCGTACATTTTTTACCATAACGGCAAGCTGCCCACGGGGGGCGAATTCCGCCGCTCGGTCGCGGTCGAGGAGTTGCACTACGCGCCGGACGGCAAGATCCTGCCGGTCGCGCAAACGACCGCCGGCCCTGCCGCCAATCCATCGCCGGGCTGCACGTGATCTGATGGAGACGACCAACCCCAACTGGTTTTTGAAGGCGCGCCTGAAAACGCGCCAGTTGCTGCTGCTGATTGCGCTGGATGATTACCGCAACATTCACCGGGCGGCCGAAGAACTGCACATGACGCAGCCGGCGGCATCGAAACAGGTCAAGGATCTGGAAGAGATGCTCGACGTGCGCCTGTTCGAACGGCTGCCGCGCGGGATGGAGCCGACGATCTACGGCGAAACGATGATCCGCCACGCCCGCATGGCCCTGACCAGCCTGGCGCTGGCGCACGATGACATCGTCGCGCTCAAGGCCGGCCTGGCGGGGCAGGTCGAGGTGGGCGTGATCATGACGCCGGCAATGGCGCTGCTGCCGCGCGCCATTGCCCGCATCAAGGAGCAGGCGCCGCTGCTGCGCATCGGTGTGCAGCTCGAGTCGAGCAATGTGCTGCTCGATAAGCTCAAGCATGGCACGCTCGACTTCATGATCGGGCGCATCCTCGAGAAAGAAGATTCCACCGGGCTGATCTACGAAGAACTGACCGAAGAGCCGGCCTGCGCGGTCGTGCGACCCGATCATCCTTTGTTGGAGAGTAAGAACCTGACGCTCGAGGAACTGGTCGGTCGGCCCTGGATTCTGCCGCCACCGGGCAGCATCCTGCGCCATCGCTTCGACATGATGTTCCTGCGCGCCGGTCTGCAGCCGCCGGTGAACGTCGTCGATACGACAGCGCTGTTGCTGGTCACCGCGCTGTTGCAGCAAACCGACGCATTGCACGTGATGCCGCAGGAAGTCGCGCAATATTATGCGTCGCTGAACGTGATGCGGATCTTGCCGATCGATTTGCCCTGCAAGATGGATGCGTTTGGCATCATCCGGCAGCAGGATCACCTGCTGTCTCCGGGCGCCGAGTTGCTGCTGGGCGCCGTGCGGGCGGCTGCTGCAGAGATTTACTAGGCTTGTGGCATCCCCGCCACGCTCGCTCGACACCTCCGGTGTAACGGGCGCGGTCCCGTTTGCTTGCTCGCTATAATCGCTCCAACAAGAATATATTGGCGGCGCTGCAGCAGGGCAGGATCAGATGTTTCAGGGTATCGAGCTCGCCAGCCTTGCAAGAACCACACTGGGTATTCCTGATGAGTAATCTGAGCGGCTTCATGCCGATGGTCGGCGGCAGTTCCACGCTGTCCGGCGACCCCACCGTACTGGATGCGCCTGCACCAGTTCTGGCTGCGCCGTCGGCGCTGTTTGCGTCTTCTCCTGCAGCATTTGCCCCTCCACCCGCATCCACCGAGCGTGCGCTGGCCGGGCTCGCATACTTGCATCCGGATGCCTGGCCCGAAGGCCTGCGCGCCATCGCCGACCTCATCCAGGCGTCGCGTTTTCCCATGTTTCTGGCAATCGGGCGCGAGCTGCGCCTGTTCTACAACGACGCTTATTCCGACCTGCTGGGCGACAAGCACCCGGGGGCGCGCGGCGCGCCGTATGCCAGTGTGCGTCCCGAGTTGTGGGAGCGCATGAGGCCGTATTTCGACGAAGTCCTGGCTGGCGAATCGGCCCAGCTCCAGCACGCGCTGATGGAATTCGAGCGCAACGGCAAGCGCGAACGGCGCTTTTTCTGCGTGTCCCTGTCGCCCGTGCGCCATGCAGGGCAGGTGGCCGGTGTCTATTGCGTACTCACCGAAACGACATCCGACGTGCTGTCCGATTACCGTCATGCCTTCCATCAGAAGCTCGGCGAAGCGCTCGACGGCCTCGATGACGCCGCCCACATCATGCGCGCGACGAGCGCCATGACCGGGCAGACGCTGGGCGTGGCGCGCGTGGGCTACGGCGAAGTCGACGTCCTTGGCCGCACCGTCAGCATCGACCGTGACTGGACCGATGGCCGGATGGCCAGCCTGGCCGGCAGGTCGTATCCCCTTGACGCGTTCGGTCCGGTGGTCAATGCCAAGCTGCGCCAGGGGCGCAGCGTGCGCATCGACGACGTCGATGCCGATGAACGCAGTGCGCCGCATGCCGCAGCCTACGACGCCATTGGCGCGCGCGCGCTCGTGATGGTGCCGATTATCGAGGAAGGGCGCCTGTGCGCCGTGTTCTACCTGCACGAACCGATGGCGCGCCACTGGACCGAACAAGAAGTGGCCCTGGCCGAAGACGTGGCGCGCCACACGCGTGAAGTGGCGCGCCGCTCGCGCGTCGAAGAAAGCCTGCGCGACGAGAGCCGCATCCTCGAAACGGTCAACCGCGCCGGGCGCGCGCTGGCCTCGACGCTCGACCTCGATACGCTGGCCCAATCGATCACCGATGCCGGCGCCGAACTGAGTGGCGCGCGCTTCGGCGCGTTCTTCTGCAATCCGGCGGGCCGGGGCGACCCGCTGCACGATCCGGTGAACGCGCCGATCTCCACCACGGCGCATGAGCAGATGCGTCTGTACGCGCTGTCGGGCGCGTCGCGCGAGCAGTTCGACCGGCTCGCGCCTCCGACGGCGGCCATCTTCCGCCCGCTGATCGAAGGCGGGGCGCCGGTGCGCAGCGACGACATCACCTGCGATCCGCAGCACGCTGCGCTGGTGGCCGACGGCACGCCGCTGGCGCAGCTGCGCGTACGCAGCTATCTTGCGGTGCCGGTCGTGTCGCAATCGGGCAAGGTGCTCGGTGGCCTGTTCCTCGGCCACCCGGCGCCGGCCATGTTCACCGAACGCACCGAGCGCATGGTTGCCAATCTCGCCGCGCAAGCTGCCGTCGCGATGGACAATGCGCACCTGTACGAGATCGCGCAAACGTCGGCGCTCGAACGCGATGCGCTGCTGCAGAGCGAACGCCTGGCGCGCGTGCAGGCCGAGCGCCTGAGCCATACCAAGGACGAGTTCCTGGCCATGCTGGCGCACGAGCTGCGCAATCCGCTCGCGCCGATCAGCAGCTCGGCCAGCTTGCTCAGCATGCAGTTCGCGAACGAACCGCGCATCTGCCAGACCAGCTCCATCATCAGTCGCCAGGTCAAGCACATGAGCCGCCTGATCGACGACCTGCTCGACGTGTCGCGCGTTACGCGCGGGCTGGTCAAGCTCAAGCTGGCGACGGTCGATTTTCGCGATGTCGTGAACGGGGCACTCGACCAGACCCGCCCGCTGGTGCTCGAAAAAGCGCACCACGTGACGGTGCAGCTGCCCGAGACGCCCGTGTATGTGCGGGGCGACCAGACGCGCCTCGTGCAGAGCGTGGCCAACATCGTCGGCAATGCCGCCAAGTACACACCCAGGGCCGGCACGCTGGCGCTGCGCCTGGTGGCCGGCGACGGACGCATGATGCTCGAAGTGCGCGACAACGGTTCCGGCATGCCGCCCGACCTGGTGCCCAATGTGTTCGACCTGTTCACGCAGGGCGCACGCACGCTGGCCCGCTCGCAGGGCGGGCTGGGACTGGGCCTCACGCTCGTCAAGCGCCTGGTCGACCTGCACGATGGCGAGGTCACCGCGCACAGCGATGGCGTCGGCTGCGGCAGCACGTTCACGCTCTGCCTGCCCTGCGTGAGCGCGGGCGCCGGCAGTAACGACGACGCTGCGCCGCCGTCCGAGCCCGACCCGGTACGCGCTGCGCTCGGCCGCCAGCTGCGCGTGCT
The DNA here is from genome assembly GCA_014841595.1 of Oxalobacteraceae sp. CFBP 8761. Classification (NCBI taxonomy): domain Bacteria; kingdom Pseudomonadati; phylum Pseudomonadota; class Betaproteobacteria; order Burkholderiales; family Oxalobacteraceae; species Oxalobacteraceae sp. CFBP 8761. Next base: position 641,107 of record JACYUE010000002.1, read on the forward strand.
GATCGTCGACGACAACACCGACGCTGCCGACAGCCTGGCCACGCTGCTGCAGGTGCAGGGCCACGCCACTGCCGTCGAGTACGACGCCGCCTCGGCCCTGCGCCGCGCGCGCGTCGAGCATCCCGACGTGATGCTGATCGATATCGGCCTGCCCGACATCGACGGCTACCAGCTGGCATCGAGCCTGCGCGCGCTGCCTGACATGGCGGCCACCGTGCCGGTGGCAGTGACCGGCTATGGCCAGGCGAAGGACCGCGAACGGGCGCTCGAGGCCGGCTTCGTCCATCATCTGGTCAAGCCGGTCGACATGACGGCGCTCGTGCGCATCCTGGATGCGAGCGCGGCGCAGGCGGCGCAGGCCGAGGCAACGGCCGCATCGGTCTGAGTCTGCGCCGTAGTCTTGCCGCCTTTCATGGCGGGAGTATGATGATGCTCCTGTCAATGAAAGGATGAGCATGACCGAATTCGTCATCACCGCACCCGACACGGCGTCCGTGGCCGTCGCCGGTTCCAGCGCCCGCTTCCCGGTGCGCCGCGTGTTCTGCGTGGGCCGCAACTACGCAGCGCACGCGCGCGAAATGGGCAGCGACCCAAATCGCGAACCACCGTTCTTCTTCACCAAGCCGGCCGATGCCATCGTACCGGCCAGCGGCGCGGTGCCGTATCCGCCATCGACGAATGACCTGCACCACGAGATCGAACTGGTCGTGGCGCTGAAAGCCGGCGGCAAGGACATCGACGCGGCGCAGGCGCTCGATCTGGTGTGGGGCTATGGCGTGGGCCTGGACCTGACCCGGCGCGACCTGCAGGCCGTGGCGAAGGACGCGGGCCGGCCATGGGACATGGCCAAGGGCTTCGATGCGTCGGCCCCGTGCAGCCCACTGCATCCGGTCAGCGATGTGGGGCATCCGGCCCAGGCGCGCATCTGGCTGGAAGTGAACGGCACGCTGCGCCAGGAAGGCAACCTCGATGAAATGATCTGGCCCATCGCGGACGTGATCGCGTCGCTGTCGCGCCTTGTGACGCTGGCGCCCGGCGACCTGATTTATTCGGGCACGCCGTCCGGTGTCGGCGCCCTGCAGCCGGGTGACCAGGTGCGCGGCGGCGTCGACGGCGTCGACACGTTCGAGCTGACCATCGCGCCACGCTGAGGGTCAGCTTCTCCAGAATCTTTGTTCTGCCTCAACACGTGCGGAATTTGATACGCTAGGGATATCGGCGCGCGTGGGGAGGTGGCAATGACACAAGTTGCATTGATAGCCGTGCATGGCATGGGCGAGACCTTGCCCGACTATGCCGACGGCCTGATGGCGGGGCTGCGCACCCGCCTCGATGCGCTCGCCAGCCAGGTCGTCATGCGCTCGGTCTACTACCAGGGCATCCTGCACGATAACCAGCGCCTGGTCTGGGATCGCACCGCAGCCACCGGCCAGGTGCGCTACGCCGCGCTGCGCAAATTCGTCCTGTACGGCCTGGGCGACGCCGCCGGGCTGGAAAACCGCAAGGAAGATCCGGGCTCCGTCTATGAGCAGGCCCAGGGCGAGATCGCCAGCGCGCTGCTGTCGGCCCACGCCGCGCGGCCCGGCATGCCGGTCGTGTTCGTCGCGCATTCGCTGGGCTGCCAGGTGCTGTCGAGCTATCTGTACGATGCGCAGAAGGCGGCCGCCGGCAAGCCGGTCGGCGCGGGTATTTGGCGTGATATCGGTGCCTGGGCCGGTGCAACGCTCGGCCGGCTGCTGACAGCAAGCGAACTGGCGTTCATCGGCGGCGGCACCTGCGTCGGGCTGGTCACCACCGGCTGCAATATCCCGATTTTTGTGGCTGCGCACCAGGAAATGCACATCATCCCGATTGCGCCGCCGACGTCGCTGTTCAAGTGGATCAACTTCTATGATCCCGACGACGTGCTGGGCTGGCCGCTGCAGCCGCTGTCAACCGGCTACCGCACGCTGGTCGAGGACCGCGCGATCAATGCCGGCGGCGGGGTGGGGGACTTGTTGCTGCGCAGCTGGAATCCGCTGGCGCACAACACCTACTGGGACGATGACGCGGTGCTGGACGCCATCGCCGCGATGCTGCGCCGGCTGGCGGCGTAGAGGGCTTCCCGGCGCCTAGGCCGCCAGCGCCGGCACCGCGCGCGCTGCCAGTTGCGGGCGCATCTGCCCGCCGCTCTTGCCCAGTTTGAACGCGGCGGCCACCTGCGCCAGTTGCGCTGCCTGCTCCTGCATGCTCGCTGCCGCCGCGGCAGCCTGCTCGACCAGCGCCGCGTTCTGCTGCGTCACGTGGTCCATCTGCGTGATCGCCTCGTTGACCTGGTTGATGCCCACGCGCTGCTCCTGCGTGGCGGTGGTGATCTCGGACATCATGTCGGTCACCCGTGCCACGCTGGCCACCACGTCGTCCATCGTGGTGCCGGCCTGTTGCACGAGCGCCGTGCCGGCATTCACCTGCGTCATCGAGTCGCCGATCAGGCCCTTGATTTCGCGCGCCGCGCCGGCCGAGCGCTGCGCCAGGTTGCGCACTTCGGATGCCACGACCGCAAAGCCGCGCCCCTGTTCGCCGGCGCGCGCCGCTTCCACTGCGGCATTCAGGGCCAGGATATTGGTCTGGAAGGCGATGCCGTCGATCACGCCGATGATGTCGACGATCTTGCGCGCCGAGGCGTCGATCGAGCCCATCGTGTCGACCACCTGGCCGACGATGGCGCCGCCACGCGCCGCAACATCCGAGGCCGTTTTTGCCAGGCCGTTGGCCTGCACCGCATTGTCGGCATTCTGGCGCACGGTGGCGGTCAGTTCTTCCATCGAAGCAGCCGTCTCTTCGAGCGAGCTGGCCTGCTGCTCGGTGCGCGCCGACAGGTCGAGGTTGCCGGCGGCGATCTCGCTCGACGCCGTCGAGATGGCATTGGTGCCTTGCTGGACCTGCGAGACCACCCGCACCAGCGAGCCGTTCATCGTTTCCAGCGCGCGCATCAGGTCGCCGACCTGGTCTTTCGGATAGCTGGCGAATGTGTGGCCAAGGTCGCCCGAGGCGACCGTTTCGGCCACGTCGAGCGCGGCGTCCAGCGGTCGGGTGATGCTGCGCGTGACGAGCACGGCCGCCACGGCGCCGATCGCCGTCGACAGCAGGGCCAGCAGCAGCACCAGTTGCGTGCTGCGTTCGTTTGCCGCCTCGATGGCCAGCGCCGTCTGGTCGATGCTCTTGCGCTGGATCTGCAGCAGGCTCTGGACCCGGGCGCCATAGGCGGCAGCAGCTGGCGCGAATACCTGTTCATAGGCCTGTTCTGCCGCGGCCGAGTCACCCGACGTGCGCGCGTTCATCACGGTTTCCTTGGCCTTCTGGTAGGTCTTGCGCAGGCCCAGGATGTCCTGCAGCGTGGCTTTCTCTTCGGGCGAGTCGAGCAGGGCTTCGACTTTCTTGAGGATGACCGTGGTATCGGCAACGCTATCCTTGATCGGCTTGGCGAACACGGCCGACAGGGTGCTGTCGGTGCTGCGCGCGATCAGCGAGGTGCGCGCGATGGCCGAATAGGTCAGCACATACCAGTCCGAGACCAGGCGTTCCTTGGTCAGCGGCTTTTGCATCATCTGCTGGGTCGCCTCGGCGCTGGAACGCGTGGTGTAGAGGGCGAACGAGGTGCCGGCCAGCGACAGGACGAGCATCGTGGCAAAGCCAAGGGTGAGGCGGGAGCCGATACGGAGATTTTTTAACACGATGTCATCACTTTGAAGAAAGGATTGAGCGCCGAGGAAATGCCTTGCGGCAAGTATCAACCCTTTAAACTTCAAATGAAATAGCAAGAAGACAGGATGTTGTAATGACGCCGCACAAGCCGGATGCGGCGTTATCTGGCTTATGCCTGACGCGCCAGCTTGAACAGCGTACGGATGTCACCGGCCACGGCGCCGCGCGCATTCTTGATGACAGGCTGGCGATAGCGTTCGAGCAGCTCGCGCCGCGCTGCGTTCAGCAGGCCCAACTGGTCGAGCACCGCGTACACGGTCGGGTGCAGCGCGCGCACATTGCCATCGGTGATCTTGATCGCGATGCCGATCCCGGCCGAGCGGATGCCGATCGCCTGCACGGCGTCGGCGCCGATCTTCGTGACCCAGTCGCCGCCGCCTGCCGTCATCCAGTGCAGATCGGTGCGCTCCTCGCCCGAGACCAGATCGGGGCGGGCGATCATTGCGTCGCGCAGCGTGCCCATTGCGCCGCCCAACTGCGGGTCTTGTGGGCCATGCGCGAGGCGCGCGTACAGGTGCGCCAGGCGACTGAGCGGCATCGCGTAGTTGGGGGCCGAACAGCCGTCCAGGCCAACCGGCATGGCTTCGGGCGCCATGCCGATGGCGTCGGCCAGCGTGCTGCGCACGGCCTGCTGCAGCGGGTGTGCGCGATCGACGTAGTTCGCCGTGGGTGCATCGTGCAGGCGGCACCAGGCCAGAAAGCCGCTGTGCTTGCCAGAACAGTTGTGGTGCAGCGGCGTCCAGTGCGCGTCCTGCGGAGGCTTCTGGCCGGTGAACTCGTAGTGCAGCGGCACCGCGCAGCCGCATTCGAGGTGGCCGGGGTCGAGTCCGATCTTGTTCAGGATCGAGCTGACGCCGTCGAGATGCTTGTCTTCACCCGAATGGCTCGCGCACAGCAGCGCGACTTCGTCGCCGGAGAGGCCAAAGCGCGCCGGGCCGTCGGCCAGGATGAAGGGCAGGGCCTGGAACGGCTTGAGCGCCGAGCGCGTGAAGGTCGGGTAATCCGGGTCGCCGGCGGACCACAACAGGCGGCCGTGCGTGTCGACGACGGCGACCGATCCAAGGTGCACGTTCTCGATCACGTTACCGCTGTCGGGGTAGCCGCGCGTGGTCGCGGCGAGGGGAATGACTGGCATGGGAGAGGGTACATTGGCGTTGGAGGAACCCTACTGTACGACATACCTACGCAATGCAGACACACAGTTGAAATAAGGCGCGCTTTCATATATGCACCTCCCGTTCACCCCGCCGATTGCGCACTTCGTCGCGCATTTCCGGCGCTTGATGCCCCTGGTGCTTGAACAGGTTTTGCGGCTCGCTAGACTGGCTTCATCGTCAGGCAACGCAGCGCTGGCGACACGGACTTCTTCGCCACCGACCTGAAAGGAATTTCCATCATGCGCCTCTCCTTCCTCGCCTTCTTCGCCGCCGCCGCTGCCGTTTCACTGACCAGCGCCGCCCAGCCAGTGACTGCAGCCAATCCCGACGTCGTCAACGTGCACGCTGCGCAGCCAAAGAAAGTCTATATCGATCCGCTGATGTACAAGCGCATGCAGGGCGCCTATAAACTCGAGGACGGGCGCACGCTGCACGTGACGGGCAAGAGCCGCAAGCTGTACGCCGACCTGGGTGACGGGCCGCAGGAAATCGTCCACGTGGGCCGCGACCGCTTCGAGGCGGTCGGCAAGGACATGAGCGTGCGCTTTGACGGCGGACCGTTCCCGCACACGGTGCACCTGAAGGACGATGCCGGCCGGGTGCTGGCGTCAAGCCAGCGTTGAGCCGAAGCGCCCGGCCTGGTAGTCGGTGATCGCCTGCGCGATTTCATCGCGGGTGTTCATGACGAACGGCCCGTGCGAGACGACCGGTTCGCCGATCGGATCGGCATGCCCGAACAGCAGCAGCGAGCCGGACTCGGCGACGATCTCGAGCGCGTCGCCCTCCGTGCTCAGCTCCACCAGTTGGTAAGCGTTGGCGAGATCGCCGTGGTGACCCACGCCGATGCGTCCACGCACCACATACAGCAGCACGTTGCGACCTTGCAGGCCGGTGATGCGCAGTCGCCCGCCGGCCTGCATCGCGACCGTGCTCATGAACACGCCGGTCAGCGATTGCACCGGGCCCGTGCTGCCGTCCCACGCGCCCGCGATCAGGTTCAGCGTGACCTTGCCATCGTCGAGCGATAGTGCCGGAATCCGGTCCTGCTGCACGCCGGTATAGGCAGGCGCCGTCATCTTCAGGCGCGCCGGCAGGTTGACCCACAACTGCAGGATCTCGAGCGGGCCGCCTGTTTCGAGGAACGCGTGCGGCGAGACTTCGGCATGCACGATGCCGCTGCCGGCCGTCATCCACTGGATGCCGCCGGCATGGATCACGCTTTCATGGCCTGCGCTGTCGCGGTGGGCCAGCATGCCTTCGACGATGAAGGTGACGGTCTCAAAACCCCGGTGCGGATGCGGACCAAATGGCAGGCCGCGGTTGTGCGGACCGTAGGTCTGCGGACCATGATGATTCAGGAACAGGAACGGATCGATCTGGTCGAGCTGGGGCGAGGGCACGGGGCGCTGCGTGAGCAGGTCGCCGATGTCGTCGCGCAGCGCGGCGTGGGTGCGCAGGAAGGTCTTGTCAGTCATGGTGTGGATGCCGTTTAGTCAGGATGCGTAACGATACGCTGAAAGTGGCTGTCGCGTTCACAGCGGTGGCAGAAGACGCTATGCTGGGCGTTTGCGTGTCTGCAACCCTTGGAGATCGGCCCCGTATGTACAAGAACGCCTGTATTGCCAGCCTGTTGCTGGCTTCATCCACTGTCCTGGCTGCCGCACCTGCTGCCGCATCTACTGCCGCATCTACTGCAACCTCGGCTGCAGCGCCCAGCGAGGCCGCCGTCAGCGCCGCCAAGTATGCGGTGGCCACCTACCGCAACGACGTCATCGACACGCTGGCCAAACTGGTGAGCTTCAATACGGTGGCCGATCCGCGCTACCCGTCGGACCAGAACCCGGTGCATGCTGCGTTCAAGGCCACGCTCAAGGCAGAAGCCGAACGCATGGGGCTCGACTACACCGATTACGGCTGGACGGTCGTCATCGGCCTGGGCAAGGGAACAGAGCGCGTCGGCATCGTCACGCATGGCGATGTGCAGCCGGTGGACCCGACCAAGTGGAAGAAGTCGCCGTTCGTGCTGGACCGCACGAGCGAGCCGGGCAGACTGATCGCGCGCGGCGCCGAGGACGACAAGGGCCCGATCGCCACCGCGCTGTATGCGATGAAGACGATCCGCGACCGCCAGATTCCGCTCACCAAGCGCATTGAACTGTACGTGTACATGGGCGAGGAATCCGACTGGGGCCCGCTGACCGAATTTCTCAAGACGCACGTGCCGCCGCAGATGAGCATCACGCTCGACGCCGAGTATCCGGTGGTGACGGCGGAGAAGGGCGGCGGCCTCGTGGCCGTGACGGTGCCGAAGGCCGGCGCGCAGGCGCCCGTGGAGGGCGATGCCTACATCGCCGCGTTCGGGGGCGGTTCGTTCAACACGCAGATTCCCGAAGACGCCGAAGCGCTGGTGGCCAATGCGACGCCACAGATCGAAGGCCAGATCCGCGCGCGCGGCGCGCAGCACGAGGGCATGACCTATACCTACACGTGGCAGGGCAAGGATCTGGCGGTGCGCGCCAAGGGATTGTCGGCCCACTCGTCCAAGCCGCAGGAAGGCGTGAACGCGGTGAGCATGCTGGCCGATGCACTGGCCGTGCGGCCGTGGGCCAATACGACCGCCGGCGGCGTCGTCAACTACCTCAACGAGATGGTGGGGACGGGCTACTACGGCGAGAAATTTGGCAGCGGCGCCGGCAACATCGCCTACCGCGACAAGTTCATGGGCCCGCTCACGTTCAAGCCGACCGTGATTCGCCAGCTGGACGACGGCATCGAAGTGGCGATCAATGTGCGCCGCCCGCAAGGCAAGACGGGCGCGCAGCTGACTGATGAAATCAACGCCGCACTGAGCCAGTGGCAGGCGCGCCAGGTCCCGCTCACCAACATCAAGGTCGGCGTGCGCGACCCGTGGGTGCTGAACGACGCGCCGCAGGTACCGACGCTGCTGGCGACCTTTGCCTATTTCACCGGCATGAAGGATGCGAAGCCGGTCGCCATCGGCGGCGGGACCAACTCGCGCCTCTTCCCGAATGCCGTCAGCTTCGGGCCATCGATGCCGGGCCAGAAATATTCCGGGCATTCGGAGCACGAATTCATCACGACCAAGCAGTTGCTGCTGAACCTGCAGATGTACACGTCCGTGCTGGTCGAGCTGGCGCGCTGAGCAAGCGCGCTCTGCAGCCCTGCAGGAATGCCGAAACTTGCCACGGCTGACCTGTAGGGCTGCTTCTTGCCAGGTAGTGTAAAAACTTCTAATTTTTACGTAGGCGCCGGACTACAATATCCCTGCCGTGGAGTGCCCGCAAGGGTGCTCTCCCTTGTGAATCATCGTTGTATGCCAAGGGCGGTATCGTCTTGATACAGCCACAGTATTGTCGCCTGGAAAAGTACGAAGTTCCGGGCAGAAAATGTGGCAAATACAGCATGATAGGATCGGCTTGGAGCCAAGCTCCTGCAGCCGCGAGCGCGCCAATGCGTCGATGTTGGCGTGCGCGTTCGCGCCGGATGTGACCGAACCTTATTGATTGCCATGCACAGTAAAGAACTCAAAAAACCGGACGGACGCAACCTTACCCTCTACAGCAACCGGCCCATCCCCGATGGCCTTGTTGCCCCCAGCCCGTTTCCGGATCCACAGCACGCCAACCCGCACCTGCGCTGGCATCCGCTGCGCGGCGAGTGGGTGACCTACGCCGCGTTCCGGCAGAACCGCACCTATCAGCCGCCACCGCAGTACAACCCGCTGGCGCCGACGATCGATCCTGCCAATCCCACCGAGATGCCGGCCGGCGACTACGAGATCGCCGTGTTCGACAACCGCTTTCCGTCGCTTGCGCTCGAGTCGCACGATCCCCCATCGGTGACGGTGCAGACCGCGCCGGCCAATGGCCAGTGCGAAGTGGTCGTGTTCACGCAGGATCCGAACACGGCGCTGGCCCACCTGCCGCTGTCGCGCATTGCGCTCTTGCTGCAGGTGTGGGGCGATCGCACCACGCGCGTGGGCAGCCACCCGCACATCCAGTACGTGCTGCCGTTCGAGAACCGCGGCGCCGAAGTGGGCGTGACGCTGCACCATCCACACGGCCAGATCTATTCGTACCCGTTCGTGCCGTCGGTCCCGGCGCGCATGCTCGCGCAAGAGCGCGACTACTACCAGCAGCACGGCACGAGCATGCTGTGCGACATGGCGCGCGACGAAGCGGCCGATGGCAAGCGCGTGCTGTACCAGGACGATTTCGCCATCGCCTTCGTGCCGGCCTGCGCCCGTTATCCGTACGAGGTCTGGGTGATGCCGACCACGCCGTGCAAGGATTTCGCGGCGCTCACGCCGCCGCAGCGCGACTCGCTGGCGCGTGCGCTCAAGACTGTGCTGCTCAAGTACGAGACGCTGTGGAACCGCCCGTTCCCGTACCTGATGGCGTGGTACCAGGCGCCGACCGACGGCGCCGAGCATCCCGAGACGCAGTTGCACGTCCAGTTCTATCCGCCGTACCGTACGCGCGACCGTCTGAAATACCTGGCCGGCACCGAGCTGGCCGCCGGCATGTTCGCGATGGACGTGCTGCCCGAGACCACGGCGTACGAATTGCAGCAGGTCGAGATCGACCTGGAGGAGGGCGCATGACGGACATCGATATGCGCGCCCAGGAGGTCGCCGACAAACTCGCGCTGCTGCGCGCCACCCTTGCCGCCAGCGGCGCCGGCGCCGTGCGCCTGCGCGGTACCGACTGGTTCGCGTGGGTCACGGCGGGCGGCTCGAGCGCCGTGCTGCACACCACCGACACGGGCATTGCCGAAGTGCTGGTCACGCCGGGCGACGCTTGCGTGCTGACCGACCAGATCGAAGGCGAGCGCCTGCGCCTCGAAGAAGTGCCGGCCGGGTTCAGCTTTCATATCGAACCATGGGCCGAACCCGAGCTGCGCGAGCATTTCGTGCTCGCTGCGGCCGAGGGCCGGCCGGTCCTGTCGGACCGTCCGCAGGCCGACGAACTGCCGCTGCCACTGCCGCTCCGTCAACGCAAGCTGGTGCTGGGCGACGCCGAACAGGCGCGCTACCGGCTGCTGGGACGCGAAGCGGCCGAAGCGATGACCGACGTGCTGCACCGCGCCCGGCCTGACTGGACCGAGCAGCAGCTGGCCGGTGCCGGCGCCGAGGCGCTGTGGCGCCGCGGCATCCATCCGGCGCTGGTGCTGGTGGCCGGTGCGCGGCGCTTGCCGCTGTTTCGCCACGCGACGCCGTCGCACGAGCCGATCGGTGAGCGTGCCATGCTCGTGTTCTGCGCGCGCCGCCATGGCCTGTATGCCAACCTGACGCGCTTCGTGGGCTTCGGCGGCGCCGCTGCCGCGCCGGCAGCGCAGCGCGCACTGATGGCGCTCGAGGCCACCGGCCTGGCGGCCGTGGCGCCGGGCAAATCGCTGTCGTCCGTGTATCACGCGCTGGCCCAGGCCTATCACCACGCCGATGTCGAAGACGCGATCCGCGAGCACCACCAGGGCGGCATCACCGGCTACCTGGCGCGCGAGATCGTGGCCACCCCCAGCACGGCCACGCAGCTCGAACAGGGCATGGCATTTGCGTTCAATCCAAGTTATAACGGTATGAAGATCGAAGATACATTCCTGCTCGGCCCCGACGGACTCGAAAACCTGACCTTCGACCCGGCCTGGCCGTCGGTGGATATCCAGGGCCGTCAGCGGCCGCTCTGGCTGGAGGTGGACGCATGACCATCACGACCGATACCTTCTTTGGCGGCGCCCCCGAGGTAAACGCCTCGGCCCCGGGACGCGTGAATCTGCTGGGCGAGCACACCGACTACAACGACGGGTACATGCTGCCGGTGGCCACGCCCCAGCGTACGCTGGTGGCCATGAGCCGCAGCGGCGACGACCACTTTCACTTCTATTCGCCCAACTTCGACGCGACCGTGACGTTCGCGAAGGACAGCAGCGCGCCGCAGGGCTTCGGCAGCTATATCGAGGGCTGCATCCGCCTCGTGCAGGCCGAAGGCATCGAGGTGCCGCCGCTGCGCGTGTATGTCGAGACCGATCTGCCGGTGGGGTCGGGCCTGTCGTCGTCGGCCGCGCTCGAAGTGGCCATGCTGCGCGCCATGCGCGCGTTGCTGGGGTTCGAGCTCGACGACGTCAAGCTGGCGCGCATCGCCCAGCGCGCCGAAATCGAATACGCGCACGTCAACTGCGGAATCATGGACCAGATGGCCTCGAGCCTGGCCGATGAAACCAATATGCTGTTCATCGATGCGCGCACGCTCGAACATCACCTTGCCGCGCTGCCGCCGGATACCGAACTGATCGTGATCGATTCGGGCGTGGCGCGCACGCTGGCGGCCAGCAAGTACAACGAACGCCGCGCCGAATGCGAAGAAGCCTCGCGCATTTTGGGCGTGACGGCGCTGCGCGACGTGGTCGACCCGGCCTCGGTCGAGACGCTGCCGTCGCCACTGCGCGAGCGGGCCCGCCACGTGGTGCAGGAAAACCTGCGCGTGCTCGAAGCGGCCAAGGGCGTCGACGCCGAGCGCTTCGGCGAACTGATGAACGCATCGCATGCGAGCCTGCGTGACGATTACGAAGTCTCGATCCGCGCGCTCGACGTCCTGTGCGACGCGCTGCGCGCTGCCCCAGGCGTGCTGGGCGCCCGCCTGACCGGCGCCGGCTTTGGCGGCGCCTGCGTCGCCCTGTGCCGCAAGGGTCAGGCGCAAGAAGCAGCCGCCACCGCGCTGGCGGCGTATCACGACCATCATGGACCAGGCAATGACGTCCAGGGACGCATCCTGATTCCGGTGCCAACTGACAGAAAGGACAAGAATGAATCAGTTTGAATATCCGCGTCCACAACTGGTGCGCGACCAGTGGCAGAACCTGAACGGCACATGGCAGTTCTGCTTCGATGACGAAGGGCATTACACGCTGCCGTCGGACGTGAAGGAATGGACGCACGAGATCACCGTGCCGTTTGCCCCGGAAACCGCGATGAGCGGTATCGAGGACACGGGCTTTCACCGCTTCGTCTGGTACCAGCGCGAATTCGAGGTCATGCCCATGGATGGGCGCACGATCCTGCACTTCGGCGCAGTCGACTACAGCGCGCGCGTCTGGGTCAATGGCCAGCTGGTCGTCGAGCACGAGGGTGGTCACACGCCGTTCTCGGCCGATATTTCCGGCACCTTGAACGCGGATGGCAAGCAGGTCGTTACCGTCTGGGTCGAGGACGATCCGGCCGATCTGGCCAAGCCGCGTGGCAAGCAGGACTGGCTGCTCGATGCGCACTCGATCTGGTACCCGCGCACGACGGGCATCTGGCAGACGGTATGGCTCGAGCAGGTCTCGCAGACGTATATCCAGAAACTGCGCTGGACGCCCGTGTTCGAGACCTACGAAATCGGCTGCGAAGTGTTCGCCACCGGCGATATCCAGGATGAGCTGTTTGTCGAAGTCAAGATCTGGCACGGCGACCAGCTGCTGGCCGACGATTACTACAAGCTGCTGGGCGGTGAAGCGAACCGCAAGATCGCGCTGTCCGACCCGGGCATCGACGATTCGCGCAATGTGATCCTGTGGAGTCCGGAACGCCCGACCCTGCTCGATGCCGAAGTGACGCTGCGCTGTGGCGACGTGGTACTCGACCGTATCCGCTCGTACACGGCGCTGCGCTCGGTGTCGATCAACCGTGACCGCTTCATGCTCAATGGCCGCCCGTACCAGCTGCGTCTGGTGCTGGACCAGGGCTACTGGCCGGAATCGTTCATGACGGCCCCGTCCGACAACCACCTGAAGCGCGACGTCGAGCTGGCCAAGCAGATGGGCTTCAATGGCGTGCGCAAGCACCAGAAGATCGAGGACCCGCGCTTTTTGTACTGGGCCGACAAGCTGGGCCTGATGGTGTGGGAAGAAATGCCATCGGCTTACCGCTTCAGCCCGCGCGCGATCACCCGTATGGTCAAGGAGTGGACCGAGGCAATCGAACGCGACTACAGTCACCCGTGCATCATCGTGTGGGTGGCCTTCAACGAGTCGTGGGGTGTGCCGAACCTGACGCTCACGCAGGCGCATCGCAATGCCGTCGAGGCGCTGTACCACCTGACGCGCACGCTTGACTCGACCCGCCCCGTGATCGGCAACGATGGCTGGGAGGCGTCGGCCACGGACATCCTGGGCATTCACGACTACGACAGCGATCCCGAGAAGGTGCTGGCGCGCTACGCCGTCACCGATCCGGTGCGCACGCTGTTCGACCAGCGCCGGCCCGGTGGCCGTATCCTGACGCTCGACGGCTTCCCGCATCGGGGCCAGCCGATCGTGCTGACGGAATTCGGCGGCATCGCCTACGATCCGAAGCAGACGCCCAATCCCGACGAAACCACGTGGGGCTACAGCCGTGCGCACACGGCCGAAAGCTATCTGAAGCAGTACCGGCGCCTGCTGCAGGTGGTCAACGAGACGTTCATGTTCAGTGGTTTCTGCTACACGCAGTTCACGGACACGTTCCAGGAAGCCAATGGCTTGCTGAACGCCGACCGCTCGCCGAAACTGCCGCTCGAGGTCATCAGCGCTGCCACGCGCAATATTCCGCTGTTTCACCGCGAGGTGGAAGAGGGCAAGGACCCCGGCACGCCGTAACGTCGCAGGCAGGGCAGGGTCGCCAGGGCCTGCCCGCTGAGGCAGTCAGGGAATGCTGCAAGCAAAAGGCCACATGTCGCATCAGCGCATGTGGCCTTTTTACAGCTGTGCAGACGGTTTTATCTGACGCGACGCAAGGTGCGGCTGTCGACCGGTTGAATGCAAGACCCCTAGGGGACCTGACGACACCTTGCATCATTGCGATTTGTAGCGTGCCAGGATCTTCACTCGCTCACCTTGGTGCCCAACTTTGCTGCCCCACTTACGTAACTGGGCAAGCTGTTCGCGCTCGTCCTGGAGACTAAGGGGATTGAGAGAGCGTCGCACGACATAGATGTCCAGTATGGGCTCTTCGTTGCAACGCACCGGTGGGCGTGTGCGAGAGTCACGCGCCATGGCTGCAATATCACCATCGTCGAGGACAACATGCCGGCACTCGTAATTTCGTAACGCAACAGCAGCCACATTGCGTGAGCGCATGTCGACGATCACTGCCGCCTTCTCCATGCAGCTCTGGCGGCGACACCCGTCGATCATGGCGTAGGAGGCGAACTGGACGGGTTCTTCATCTCCAGGGATACCGATAAACTCATCAATCGTCCGGACTAACGACGCGTTTGGGATGTAGGCGTCAATATGCATGTCTGCGAATACAGATTTGCTATTCGGGTAGACAAGGCGAGCGACATCGTGAAAACCCAGCGGCGCGGATTGTGCCGAAGCCGTGGTTAACGCGACAAGCGCTAAAAGAACTTTACCGAACATCAAATCGCTCCCTGGGACGTGGACAGACGATGGTGGCTCAGCTGGGACGTGGTGATCTTGGCGCACCTATCGCTGGTTCTGCTGTCCGCTTCTGGGCGGGAAGCGAAAGTTCGTCCCGGTCAGTGTAACTCGGCAAGAAGCGATCGATTGCGCTACTTGACGCCCGGTAGTCGCAGTACTGTCCAAACGTCGTTTCGATGTCGGAAAATTACAGTGCTGTCAGCGCGAACGCGCGGGATTGCGGCCAGACGCCTGCGGCATCGGGATGCGCGCAAGCAGTGCGCCCAGTGCCGTCGCTGCGACGGTCGCGGCGCTGACATCGACCAGCCAGTCGTGCACCGTGCCCGAGCGGTAGGGCAGGAAGTGTTGCACACCCTCGTCAAAAGCGCCCATCAGCGCAATGGCCAGCACTGCCTTGAGTGCGCGTTGCAGCGTGCTGCCGGTGCTGCCCAGGAACCAGAGCGTCGCGAGGCCGGCATAGGCCAGGCTGTGCAGCACGATGCCCGACGCGTATTCGCCCACCTCAGCGCGCGCACCGGGCACGGAGCCGGCAATCACGATGCAGGTAAACATGAGCAGTGCCGCAGCGTGCATGGCACGGCGGTGGCGGGGTTCAGCGTACAACAGGGGAGACAGGGCTGGCATGGCGACGTGGTGACAGTACAGAAACGGTGACGGGACAAACGTCAACGTTACCATGCCGGGCGCACCTTGTGTGCCCGTTGCCGCCGGCCCGTGCGCCAGCCGCCCACCACGGCGTGCGTCAAATGGTCAGTGCCGGGGCGCCGTCGGCGTAATGGGCGTCGAAACAGCTGGCGCAGTCGGCGCAGAACAGGTGCGCCACGCGCACGCTCGCCTGTCGTAACACGAGTTTCAGGTGTGCCCGCCGGCACTTGGGACACACTTCGCGGACGCTGCCGAACGTGAGCAGATTGAGGGGGACGCTGTCGCGGTCGATATCGTCGACCACGGCGCGCGGATTGAGTTCGCTAAGAATGAGGTCGCTTGAATCCTGATGGCGACGGCAACTGTCTGGCGAAAGCGATGTTTCTGGTACACGTAAACTCATCGGACAATCTCCCGTGGTCGTTTCGTTGTACGCGGTCTCCACCCGCTGGACAAGGTGGGACGTCGCAGCTTCATGATAGCCCTATTGAAGACGGCTTCAAGCACATAGACAATATTTTCTGGCCCGAGTTGCCACAATGCCGAAAAAAAATGCCCGCTCAGGGCGGGCATAACCCGGGATCGGGCCAAGAGTGCGGAAACCGGGTTGGTGTGCAGCGCACGGAGCGCTCCACACCTGCTGGCACCACGCATATCGGTTACGTGTGTGTCAGGTGCGTTCGAGTATAGGCAGCGATTGTGACGGGTCCGTGACCGTCGTCAAGGTTCCGATGGGACAGTGGAAAATGTAGTGAGGACATTGGACTCATGACAATACGGCCACAAACAAGGCGAACCGCACAAACCGTCCAGGCAAAAAAAAAGCCCGCTGTGCGGGCTTGAAACTATTTTCTTGGAGGAGAATAGTGGAGACAGGTGTAACTATAGGGATTTGGTGACCGAGCGTCCAATTGCGTTTTCGGATACCAGACATGTGATCTGTCAATATCTCTCGAACGTGGCCGGCGACGTATCAATCACGCACCGGCACCGTGTAGTTCAGTGCCATGCGGCCACCGTCGGCGTACAGGGTCTGGCCCGTCATGTACGAGGCATCGTCGCTGGCCAGGAAGGCAGCGATCGACGCGACTTCTTCCGGTTCACCGCACCGGCCCAGCGGTGTGCGCGACAGGATCGTGTGCCGTGCTTCCGGGCTGCCGAGCACCGCTTTTTTCGCCAGTTCGGTCAGGATCGTGCCGGGACCGATGGCATTCACGCGAATGTCGTACTGGGCCAGGGCGATGGCGGCCACGCGCGTGAACTGGTTGACGCCGCCTTTCGAGATCACGTACGGCACCTGGTTCGGGATCGTCAGTTCGGCATTCACACTCGACATGTTGATGATGCAGCCACCTTCGCCGCGCGCCACCATGTCGCGCGCCGCCGCCTGGCTGCACAAAAACATCGATTTCAGGTTGATGCGCAACACGCGGTCGAAATCGTCCTCGTGCAGGTCGAGGAACTCGGCCGCGTGGGTCACACCGGCATTGTTGATCAGGATATCGATGCGGCCAAACGCGGCCAGCGTGGCCGCGATCATCGCATCGACCTCGACCTTGATGCCGACGTCGGCACGGTAGGCGCGGGCTGCGTCGCCCAGGCTGGCAGCGGCTTGCTCGACTTCGGGCCGGATATCGACGAGCATGACGCGCGCACCTTCGCGCACGAGGCGCTCGGCGCAGGCCAGGCCGATGCCCTGGCTGGCGCCGGTGACGATGGCGATTTTCTGATGTAGTTTCATGGCGGGCTTTCGACGCTGTGGCAAAAGCCGCCATTCTACTGCTGCTAGAGCATGATGGGCCGGTCAGGCAACTCGTTGGTGCGCTCGCCGCTGGCCGGGAAGTGCTGGTGCAGCAGGTCATTGACCTGCGCCACTGCCGCCAGCGTGGCGTCATGGAAGTGCCCGCCCTTGAAGCCTGCGGTCATCGTGCGGCACACCGCCTGCCAGGTGGCGGCGTCGATCTTGCGGTCGATGCCCCGGTCGGCCACGATGTCGATCTTGTGCTCGGCCAGATTCACGTAGATCAGGACGCCGCAATTGTCTTCGGTGTCCCACACGCCATAGTCGGCGAACAGCGCGAGGGCGCGCTGGCGGTTGGTGATGCCGTCCCAGGCCGCGTCGAAGGGCAGGGCCTTCTCGACGATCAGGCGCACTTCGCCGCGGTGAGTGCGCTCACCGGCATCGATGGCCTCGGCAATGGCCGTCAGCGTCGCTTCAGGAAACGCGCGCCGCGCTTCGCCCGCGCTGCTGGTAGCGTGGCGCCACGCGCGTGTCATTTTTTGTGCGATCGATCCCATTACCAGTCTCCCGAGGCGCCGCCGCCGTCAAAGCCGCCACCACCACCAGAAAAACCACCGCCGCCGAAGCCACCGCCGCCGCCACCGCCGCCAAAGCCGCCGCCACCACCGTTGCTCATATTGCCGATGATATTACCGAGAATGAAGCCAGTCGTCGCGCCACCCCAGTTCGAACGGCCACGGCTGCTCGTAACAGTACGGCCGCGCTTGCCGCCGAAGACCGAGCGCAGCAGGAAGGCACCGATCAGGATCGCGAAGATGGCGATCAACGGAATTCCGCCACCGCCCGCAGCTTCCTGTCGTTGTGGTGCTTGCTGCGCAGGTGCCGGGAAGGCTTCCTGGTTCAGCAGCGTGGCGATGGCGCCCACGCCGGCCACCAGGCCTTCGTAA
Organism: Oxalobacteraceae sp. CFBP 8761; assembly: GCA_014841595.1. Classification (NCBI taxonomy): domain Bacteria; kingdom Pseudomonadati; phylum Pseudomonadota; class Betaproteobacteria; order Burkholderiales; family Oxalobacteraceae; species Oxalobacteraceae sp. CFBP 8761. The sequence goes on from JACYUE010000002.1 coordinate 658,761, forward strand.
TAATGTTGTTCCCGGAAGTGCGGCGCGATCACGTCTTGCAGGATGCGCTTGGATTGGGCGTCGGTCAGCACACCCTGTACGCCACGGCCAGCCTCGATCCGCAGGCGGCGCAGCGCCGATGGGTTGCCAGGTGCAACAACCAGCAGCACGCCGTCGTCGACGCCCTTGCGGCCCAGTTTCCAGGCATCGGTAACGCGGATGCTGTAGGCCTCGATGGCTTCGGGTTCGGTCGATTTGACGAGCAGCACGGCGATCTGGCTGCCCGTCTTGGCCTCATAGTCGGCCAGCACGGCTTCCAGGCGCTGGCGCTGGGTGGCGTCGAGCATGCCGGCCTGGTCAGTCACGCGCGTGGTGAGCTTCGGCACCTCCTTGAGCTGGGCATGGGCCGTCCCCGCACCGGCGAGCAGCGTCGCCATTGCGAACAGGAGCGTGGAAAACAAGCGCAGGAAGGCCGTCATCGCCAGCCTTACTTGCCGAAGTCGACTGCTGGTGCGGTCGAGATCGCTTTTTCATTCTCCACCGTGAACGATGGCTTGGTCTCGTAGCCGAACACCATGGCCGTCAGGTTCTTCGGGAACTGGCGCACGGTCACGTTGTAATCCTGGACCGAGGCGATGTAGCGCTGGCGGGCCACCGTGATGCGGTTCTCGGTGCCTTCGAGCTGCGAGGCCAGGTCACGGAAGCTGGTGTCGGCTTTCAGGTCCGGGTATTTTTCGGACACCACCATCAGGCGCGACAGCGCGCTCGACAGTTCACCCTGCACCTGCTGGAACTTCTGGAACGCTTCCGGGTTGTTCAGCACTTCCGGGGTGATCTGGAAGCTGGTGGCCGAGGCGCGGGCGCGCGTGACGGCTTCGAGCGTTTCACGTTCGTGCGAGGCATAGCCCTTGACCGTGTTGACCAGGTTCGGGATCAGGTCGGCGCGGCGCTGGTACTGGTTGACCACTTCGCTCCAGGCGGCCTTGGTCGCTTCATCCTTGGTCTGGAAATCGTTGTAGCCGCAGCCCGAGAGCAGGACGCCGGCGAGAATGGCGCTGCCGAGCAGGCGGGTCCAGCGGGAGATAAAGGTCGTATTCATGGCAGTAAAGGTCCGTGCAAGTTGTCGAATAATCAAAATATACCTGAAACGCGCCGCAATTGGTGTTCCTGCAACCCCGAGGGGCAGGGGACGGCATGGCGGCGGGTACAATAATGGGTTTGCAATTATTCGGATACAAGGGGCTCGAAGTGACTTTCATTCAAAAACTGGCGGCTGCATGGACCCGCAACGATTCGCTGCTGTGCGTCGGCCTCGACCCGGACCTGGCGCGCTTCCCGGCGCACCTGACCGGCCAGCCGGATGCGATCGTGCAGTTCTGCAAGGCGATCATCGACGCCACCGCCGACCTGGCCTGCGCCTTCAAGCCGCAGATCGCCTATTTCGCCGCGCTGGGCGCCGAAGACCAGCTCGAGGAAATCTGCACCTATCTGCGCGAGACGTATCCACACATCCCGCTAGTGCTCGACGCCAAGCGCGGCGACATCGGCGCGACCGCACACCAGTATGCGCGCGAAGCATTCGACCGTTACGGCGCCGATGCGGTGACCGTCAATCCGTACATGGGCTTCGATTCGGTCGAGCCGTACATGGCCTGGCCGGACCGCGGCGTGATCGTGCTGTGCCGCACATCGAACGCGGGCGGCTCCGACCTGCAATTTTTGGACGTGGGAGGGCGCCCGCTGTACCAGCACGTGGCGCAACTGGTGGCCGACAAATGGAACCGCAACGGCCAGTGCGCGCTGGTGGTGGGCGCGACGTTCCCGGAAGAGATCGCGCAGGTGCGCGCACTGGTGGGCGACATGCCGCTGTTGATTCCGGGCGTGGGCGCACAGGGCGGCGACGTCGAGGCGACGGTCAAGGCCGGCCGCACGGCGGGCGGCGCCGGCATGATGATCAATTCATCGCGTGCGATTTTGTATGCGACGCCGCAGGCGGGTGAAGACTTCGCGCAGGCAGCGCGGCGCGTGGCGACGGAAACGCGTGACGCGATCAATGCGGCGCGTAACGCGGCCTGATGAAACCATCGCGCTGTTTGGTGTAACGGCGTAACGGCGTAATGACGTAATGGCGGTAGGGTGGACGGCCAAGCCGTCCACCCTACGTTTCGTCGACTTTCAGTGCAGTTCGGGCGCGATCATTTCTGCATAGTCGTACAACGCGCCCAGAATCGCCTCGGCCCGCTCGTCGGCCGTCTCCGACAAAGCATCGATCTCCTGGAACAATTGATCGATTGTTCTGGCCCCGCCGGCGCCCTCGAACAGGCGCGCTGCGCGGTGCGCCTCCCAGGTCTGCATTTCTTCTTCCGACAACGTCTCGGGGAAGTTGCGCGCCCGGTAGCGCAGCAGCAGTTCGTTGAGGCGCTCGTCCTCGAAGCTGACGCGCTTGCCGGTCAGGGCCGCGGGTTTTTGCATGCGGATCGATTCCAGCTGGCGCCGGTCGTCCTTGCTGACGAAGCCGCCATACAGATCTTCATCCACGTCCACGGGCGTGCCGGATGCCGGCTTTTGCAGCACCTGCGCCCAGACGGCGCGCAGGTCGGGGCCGGCAGCGGCCAGTGCGGCGTGTGCGCGGCCCTGTTCGAGATCGATATCCCAGCGCGTGGCCAGTTCAGGCTGCAGCGTCTTGAGATTGGCCACCAGCATCGGCGACTTGTTCAAGTGCACGCTCTTGATCGGCAGGCGCGTGACGCCTTCCGGCAAGTCGTCGGTGCGCGTGAACATGCGCGTGCGGATCGTCTCGGCGTCCAGCGCGAACAGTTCGGACGGATCGTAGCGGCAATCCCAGACCAGGATTTCGTTCTTGTTGGTCGGGTGCTGCGCCAGCGGATAGACGAGGGCCAGGCAGCCATGCTCGACCGGGAACATGCCGGACACATGCAGGAAGGGCTGGCGCTCGGCAGGGGCCTGGTGCAGGCCGATCTCGGCGGCAACGCGATCCTTGCGGCGCAGCTCCAGGCAAAAATCGAACAGGCGCGGCTGCTTGCTGCGGATCAGGCGCGCCAGCGCAATGGTCGCGCGCACGTCCGATAGCGCATCGTGCGCGGCCTCGTGCACCAGGCCGTTGGCTGCGCTCAGGTGTTCCAGTTTGAAGCTCGGCTTGCCATCGTCGCGGGTCGGCCACACGATCCCGTCCGGGCGCAGCGCATGCACCATGCGCACGACGTCGAGCAAGTCCCAGCGGCCGCAGTTGTGCTGCCACTCGCGCGCGTACGGATCGATCAGGTTGCGCCAGAACAGGTAGCGCGTGACTTCGTCGTCAAAGCGGATCGTGTTGTAGCCGACGCCGATCGTGTCGGGCTGGCTGAACGCGGCCTCGATCTGGCGCGCGAACTCGTGCTCGGGCACGCCGTGTTCGAGACAGTGCTGCGGCAGGATGCCGGTGATCAGGCACGATTCCGGATCGGGCAAAAAATCATTGGCCGGCTGGCAGTACAGCATGATCGGCTCGCCGATCTCGTTGAGTTCAGCGTCGGTGCGGATCGCGGCGAACTGGGCGGGGCGGTCGCGGCGCGGGGTCGCGCCAAAGGTTTCGTAGTCGTGCCAAAGGAAGGTATGCGGGCTCATGTCTTGTTGTTGTCTTGGCTGCAATCACAGCGTCGGCGACATGGTGGCACAGATGCGCCGTCCCGTCACGGCCCGGTGTCACGGTCCGTGCGGGACGGCGTTGGACGCTAGTTGCAGACGCGGTTGCGTCCGGCTTCCTTGGCCCGGTACAGGGCGGCGTCGGCCGCCGCCATCAGTGCGTACTCGTCGCCGTTCTCGCCCAGGCTGGCCACGCCGAACGACGCGGTCAGGTGCGGCAGTTCCACGCGCATGTCGGTAAACACGACGGTGTCGCGCAGGCGCTGGCACAGGCGCTCGGCCACCATCGTGGCCAGTTCGATGCCGGTGTCGGGCAGCACGGCCAGCATTTCCTCGCCGCCGAAGCGCACGGCGAAGTCGGATGGGCGCAGCGCATCGCGGATCAGGCTCGCTGCGGCCGACAGCGCCACGTCGCCAATGATGTGGCCGTGGGTATCGTTGAATTGCTTGAAATGGTCGAGGTCGATCATGACGATCGACAGGCCGCTGCCAGTGCGCGCTGCACGCGCCGCCAGCTTCGGCAGCATGTCATTGAGCCAGGCGCGGTTGTACAGGCCCGTGAGCGGGTCGTTGAGCGACAGCTGGCGGTAGAATTCGCCAAGCTTCTGGCGGCGGCGCAACAGCGCATTGGTGGTGCGGATACGGAACGACAGCAGGCGCAGCAGATTGCGCGCCAGCACGCTCGAGTGGTCGATCAGCGTCCAGACGACGCTCGATTCGATCACCAGGAGCTCGCTGTCTTCCAGCGCCGTCATGGCCGCCAGGTTGGCGGCATCGTCCAGCACGGCCTGGTCGCCGACGCTCTCGCCTGGCAAGACGCGGGTGGTGCCGGTTTCGTCGCCTGCGTGCGCATCCGATTCGATTTCGAGCTGGCCCGAGAGCACGATATACAGGTGCGCCTGGCCACTGTCGTCGATGCGCTCTCCCTGCGGCACGCGCACGATGGCGCAGTCGGCCAGCATCGCGGCGACGTCAGGGTCGGTTTCGTCGCGAAACAGTTGCAGGTCGTTGATATTGGTACGGCTGGTGCCGAAGGTGCCGATCTGTTCCAAGTGAGTCCTCGAGCGGTATGCCGCGTTGGCATGCGTGATTGCATGTGTTATTACATCAGCGGGATCATAGCCGATTGTGCCACCCTTGCGCGTTTGGCGAAACTTAAACCATCATGACGACATCTTCACATGACATCCAGCACCACTGAACTGACCGACGCGCTGGGCCAGGTGCACCGGCCGGCGCCCGGCGCGCGCATCGTTTCCCTCGTGCCGTCGATCACCGAATTGCTGTGCGACCTGGGCCTGGCACCGCAGCTTGCCGGCCGCACAGGGTTTTGCATTCATCCGCAGGCGCTCGTTGCCGCCATTCCCAAGGTCGGCGGCACCAAGGACGTCAATCTCGACAAGATTCGTGCCCTGGCGCCGACCCATGTTGTCGTCAATCTCGATGAAAACACGCGACCGACCTACGACGCGCTGGTGGAGTTCGTGCCACACGTGATCGTCACGCATCCGGTCGCGCCGCAGGACAATCTGGCGCTGGCCCGCCTGCTGGGCGGTATCTTCGGCGTGCAGGATGCCGCCGAATCCTGGTGCACCGCATTCACACAGGCATTGGCCGCGCTGCGTGCCCGGCCTGCCGGTCCATCACGCACGGTGCTGTACTGCATCTGGCAGGATCCGTGGATGAGCATCTCGGCCGATACCTATATCGCTGCGATGCTGGCCGAGCTCGGTTGGCGCGTGCCGCACCTTGGCGAAGACCGCTACCCGCGCTTCACGTGGTCGGACAGCCTGGTCGACGGGCTTGACGCCGTGCTGCTGTCGACCGAACCCTATCGCTTTACGCAGGCGCATGTGGACGCACTGGAAAAACAGATCGGCATTCCCGTGCTGCTGGTCGATGGCGAAATGCTGTCGTGGTATGGCAGCCGCGCGCTGGCCGGGGTGAATTATCTGGAGACGTTGCGGGAAATGTTGGAAGGTGCGGCCGGCGAGGTGCGACGCGGTGAGTAACTAGAAACACGGCATGCTTGTTGCCCCTGCGCCCATGGCGGGCGCAGGGTACTACGGGCACTGATCAGTTATCGGTCAGGTGCTTGTCGGCAGTCGGGTCGATGTCGCCGTCGACACCGTCAGCGCCGACCACCGGAACGGCAGTATGGCGATGCTTGTCGTGCAGGCGGCCGATGGTGCTGTCGAGTGCGCGGGCCAGTTTGCCGCTGGCGTTGTTGATGGCCTGGTGCAGGTCGTTCGCGTGATCGTGCACGACGATCGGCGCCACGCCGGCCAGACGCGCTTCGAGCATGCAGTGGTTGCCGCCGTCCGCTTTCTTTTCCTTGTTCTCGTCGCTCAGGTGAACGTCGACGCGGGTCACTTGCTCGCTGAAACGACCAATGGAAGCGCGCACGACGGTATCCACGTGCTCGTCCAGGCCCTGGTGCTTGGTGATGGTGTTATCGGTATTGACATTGATCTGCATGGATGGCTCCTGTAATCGTTATGGCTTTATCTTACACGCCCCGCGATTTTTACCGCGTCCGCTCCGCCAACCGTGCTCGACCCGGCATACGACCATCAGACCACGTCTTTTTCGCGCGCTGCCTCATGGTGCGGAAAACGGTCCATCCGCGACAGCACCGGGAACAGCATCGCCCACACGCCCGTCACGACCAGCGTCGCCACGCCGCCGAGCAGGATCGCGCGGGTCAATCCCAGCCAGCCAGCCGTGACGCCGGACTCGAATTCACCGAGCTCGTTCGAGGCGCCGATGAACACCGAGTTCACGGCGCTCACGCGTCCGCGGATATCGTCGGGCGTTTCGTACTGCACCAGCAGATGGCGGATATACACGCTGACCATGTCGCCCACGCCCAGCAGGAACAGCGCGCCGAAGGCAATCGCGAAGTGGTCGGTCAGGCCCAGCACGATCACGCACACGCCAAACAGGGCAACGCCGCCGAACATCCAGGCGCCGACGCGGCGCGTGATCGGGAACATCACCAGCGCGACCGAGCACAGCGCCGCGCCCATGCCCGGCGCGGTGCGCAGGAAGCCCAGGCCGGACGGCCCGGCGCCCAGGATGTCATGTGCGTAGGCCGGCAGCAGGGCGGTCGCCCCGCCGAACAGCACCGCGAACAGGTCGAGCGAAATCGCGCCCAGCACGATCGGGCGCGAGCGCACGAAGCGCAAGCCTTCGAGCAGCGTGTGCCAGCTGACGGGCGCCTTGTTGATCACCTGCGCGATGGTGCGCGTGTTCGTCATGAGCAGCACCGCCAGCGCCAGCAGCGAGGCGGCCGTCATGTGCACCGTCTGCGGTCCCAGCACGTAGAGCAGGCCGCCCACGATCGGGCCGAGGATCATCGCCACGTGCATCGTCGAGGAACCCAGCGCCACGGCCTGGCTGAAGTCACGGTCCGGCACCAGGTTCTTGAGCACCGCCTGCGAGGCCGGCATCATGAAGGCGCGCGCGCTGCCAAACAGCACCAGGATTGCGAACACGGGCCACACGGTCGTGCTGCCGCTGGCCGTGAACGCAATCAGCATCGCGCTGCACAGCAGCTGCACGGCCATGCAGCACAGCACGATCAGGCGCCGGTTGTAGCGATCGGCCACATGGCCGGCCCACAGGATCAGCACCAGGAACGGCGCAAACTGCGCCAGGCCGATCAGCCCCAGGTCGAACAGGCTGCCGGTGATCTGGTACACCTGCCAGCCGATCGCCACGCTCTGCATCTGCACGGCGAAGGTGGCGAGAAAGCGCGCCGACAGGTAGAACGCCAGGTTGCGGTTGCGCAGGACACCCAGGCGCCCGGTCGGTGAGATCAGCGGCATGGACCCTTACTGGCTGGCGAGATCGGCGGCGGTCGTGAACGCGTCGGCGAAGAATTCGTCTTCGGGCAGGCCGCACAGCGCCACGTAGTCGCGGCGCGCCGCATCGACCATGAGCGGTGCGCCGCAGGCATACACCTGGTGGCCGGAGAGGTCGATGATGTCCTGCACGACAGCGGCGTGCACGTAGCCGGTGCGGCCTGCCCAGTTATCCTCGGGCAGCGCATCCGAAATCACCGGCACGTAGGTGAAGTCGGGCAGCGTGGTTTCCCAGGCGCGGCACAATTCGTCCATGTACAGGTCTTGCGGGCGGCGGCCACCCCAGTACAGCGTGACCTTGCGCGTGGACTTCAAGTGCATCAGGTGCTCGACGAGGGCCTTGACCGGTGCGAAGCCGGTGCCGGATGCCAGCAGCACGATCGGCTTGTCGGAATCTTCGCGCAGGAAGAACGTGCCGAGCGGGCCTTCAAAGCGCAGGATGTCGCGCTCTTTCATGGCGCCGAACACGTGATCGGTGAACAGGCCGCCGGGCAGGTGGCGGATATGCAGTTCGAGCGGGCCTTCGAACGACGGCGCATTCGCGATCGAGTAGGCGCGGCGCTTGCCGTCCTTGAGCAGGAATTCGATGTACTGGCCGGCGCGGTAGGCCAGCAATTCATTGGCCGGCAATTGCAGGTTGACGATGGCGACGTCCGGCGCGGCCTTGCGGATGCCGGCAACGCGGGTAGGCATCTTGCGCAGCGGGTAATCCGAGCTGCCGCCCACTTCGCGCGCTTCGATCACCAGGTCGGCCGACGGCATCGCGCAGCAGAACAGCGCCATGCCGGCAGTCTTTTCGATGTCGGAGAGGGCGCGCTGCTGGTAGGGCTTGTGCTCGATGGCGCCATCGAGCACCTTGCCCTTGCACGAGCCGCAGGCGCCATTCTTGCAGCCATACGGCAGGCCGACGCCGGCGCGGATGGCGGCGGCCAGGACGGTTTCATCGGCTTCGCAGCCGAACTGGCTGCCGCTGGGCTGGACGGTGATCTGGAAGGTCATGCGAATGAAGAAGTTGGGGCGCGAACGCGGGTGGTTGGTGGGGTGCGCCGGCGTGCGGCGAGAGGCCGCCATTCTACACCCGCCCTTGTTTTGCCGGGCGCGCCCTGTGCTACAGTTGCCGCCTCCACGACCCCGCGATTCTTCCATGACCATGCCATCCCGCCCCGCTTTTGCCCGTCCGCGCCTGTTGATCATCGGCTGCGGCGACGTCGGCATGCGCCTGCTGCCACTGCTGGCCGGGCGCTTCCGCGTGTTTGCACTGACCAGCCAGCCGGAGCGCTGCGCCGAACTCCGCGCGGCCGGTGCGGTGCCGGTTGTCGCCGACCTCGACCAGCCTGCAACGCTGGCGCGCCTGCGCAATCTGGCGCCGTGGGTGCTGCACCTGGCCCCGCCCCAGCCCGACGGCGATACCGACCGCCGCACGCGCCATCTGGTGGCGGCGCTGGGCGACGTGCGCCGCATCGTGTATGTGAGCACCAGCGGGGTGTATGGCGATTGCGGCGGGGCGCTGGTGAAGGAGTACCGGCCGGTGGCACCGAAGAACGGGCGTGCCCGGCGCCGTGTCGACGCCGAGCGCATCCTGCGCGCGTGGGCCCTGGTGGCCGGTGCGACGCTGTCGATCCTGCGCGTGCCGGGCATCTACGCCGCCGACCGGCTGCCGCTGCGCCGGCTGGAGCAGGGCACGCCCGCGCTGCGGTTTGAGGACGATGTGTACACCAACCATATCCACGCCGACGACCTGGCCCGCATCGTGCTGCTGGCCTTGATGCGCGGCCGGTCCGGGCGGGTCTATCACGCGGTCGACGACACGCGCATGAAGATGGCCGACTACTTCGACGCCGTGGCCGACACCTTCGGCATGCCGCGCTCACCGCGCCTGCCGCGCGCCGAACTGGCGCAGCTGGTCTCGCCGGTGCTGCTGTCGTACATGTCCGAGTCGCGCCAGCTCGACAACACGCGCCTGCGGCGCGAGCTGCGCGTGCGTCTGCAGTACCCGGACGTCGCCACGGCGCTGGCGCGCCTGCGGCGCTAATCCACGCCGTCGCCTATGCCCGCTTGCCGGGCGACGCGCAGAATGCGATCTTGCTCGTCATGAGGGCCGGCATGCCCGGTGAGGCGCAGAAGGTGCTGTCTGTGCCCCTGGCGACCTGCTTGCCAGGCGAGGCGCAGAAGGCGGTGGCATTCGCTGCGGCTGCCGGTTTGCCCGGGGACGCACAGAACGCGGTGGCGCCGGCCGGCTTGCCTGGCGACGCGCAGAACGCAGCGTCGCCCCTGACCACGACACCGAACTCGGCCTCGTACAGCGCGCGCATGCGCTCGCCCGCCTGGACATGCTCGCCTTCGGTGCCGGCGGCGATGCCGACGTACGGATAGTGGTGCAGGAAGAAGCCGAAGGCGGCCTCGCAGTCGCGTGCGTACTTCATGGTGTCGAGGATGTGGTAGTGCCAGAAGGTGTCGACATCGACCGTTGGCGAGGCGCCGGCATCCGGGTACTTTTTCATGAGGAACAGGAAGCGCCGGTATTCGGTTTCCACGGCGTTGGTGCGCATTTCGGACCAGCCTTCGCCGGACGCTTCGTGCATCAGCTTCATCTTGATCGGATTCAGGTCAAGCGCCTCGAAAGCGGCGTATTCGGTATGGGTCGACATCATGATCACCTCGTGTATGTTTGTGGATGAATCGGACAATGCTGGCGGCTGTCACGGTGTCTGAGGCGGTATTTCCGTAGCGCATTATCGGGAAATTCCGGTGGTATTGACCTGTGACAGACACAGCCATTGTCATGCGCTGGCTCAGCTCAGCAGTTGCGCTAGATCAAACTTGGGAGCATGGACGAGCGCGGTGACGGGCGACGTCGTCACCGTTGCTGGGAAAGGGGACGCCTCAGGCGGCGACGGGCGAGATTGGGGTGCTGTCAGTGCGCAGGCCAGGGCCAGCTGCCGCCGGGGTACCGGCCCCTGGAGCACCATCCACCGGAATACTGACCACGATCGTGGTGCCGCTGCCCATGCCGCTGCTGTTGATCGAGAACGAGCCGCCCAGGATGGCGATGCGTTCCTCGATGCCCACCAGGCCGAAGGAGCCGTGGCGGTTGCGGCTGCCCGGCTGCAGGCCGACGCCGTTGTCGCAGATCGTCATGGTGAGCATGCCGGCATGCTGGTGCAGCGTGATGCCGACCTCGCTGGCACGCGCGTGGCGCGCCACGTTGTTGAGCGACTCCTGCAGGATGCGGAAGAACGCGGTCGCACTGTTGTCATCGATGCGGTGCTCGCCATTGTCATCCACCAGCTCGCAGGTGATGCCGGTGCGGCGCGCGAAGTCGGCCACCTGCCAGTCGACGGCGGCCGACAGGCCCAGATCGAGTACGTTCGGCCGCAGGTCGTTGATGATCTGGCGCACGCTGCGGATGGTGACGTCGATCTGGCGCACCGTGGCGGCGGCGCGCGCGTGCAGGCGCTGCTGCGCCCCGCGGGTACGGTTGGCCAGCAGTTCGGCCTCGATTTTCAGTGCCAGCAGGTTCTGCGCCAGGTCGTCGTGGATTTCGCGCGCAATGCGCTTGCGCTCGCCTTCCTTGATCTGCTCCGCGTGGGCGGCAAGCAGGCGCAGTTTTTCATGGCTGGCCTGAAGCTTGGTCTGCGAGGCGCGCAGTTCGCGCGTCATTTCCTCGGCCATGCGCAGCGCGTTGCGGCGCGACGAAGCCAGCGTCTGGAACAGCGCGTAGAGCAGGGCGGTACTCATGCCGGCCGCAAGCGCTGCCAGCCATGGGTAATACATGTCGAAGCGGGTGTACATGTCGGACCTGAGAATGCTGAAGTCGGCGCGCCAGACGCGCTGGTTGAATTCAATGGGCAGGCTGGCCGCAAAGATCCCGTCGTCGGTCTGCGGGGTGGCCGGATTGGGTCGGGCGCTCGTGGCCAGGCTGTCGTACAGCACGGCGCGCGGCGGCGCTTCGCCCGGTTCGGGCGCCAGTGCGGTCAGCTCGGTCAGCACCAGGCGCACGCCCTTGACGGGAAATTCATCGAGCACACCGGCGACCAGCGGCGCAAGGCCGAAGCCGAGACCGGCCGAACCGATATACGCCAGGCGCCGTGCCTGTACGCTGTCGTTGGGCAGGTCACTGCGGTAGACCGGCAGGCGCAGCGCCAGCGCGCTCTGGTTGGGGCCGGGCCGCAAGGCGATGCGGGTGCCCGAGGCGCTCGAGCTGCCGGTATCGCGCGCCACGGCCAGCGAGCGCCGGGTCGTGCCGCGCGCTTCCAGGTCCAGCCCCAGCCGGTCGAGCAGATTCAGTGGCAATGGTTCCATGTACACCAGCACCGTGTAGGTATCGCGATCGGGCGCCGTCAGCAACGGGGTATGCACGACGCCGCGCCGCGCCAGGCGCTTTTGCAACTCGTCGTTCAGTGCCGGCAGGCCGTCGGCGCGCACCGCGCGCGCGTAGTTGATGTTGACGATGCCGGGGAAGTGGCGCTTGATGTCGAGTTCACCGACATACTGGTGGAACTGGGCGGCGCTGGTATCTGGTTCGGCGCGAAACAGCCCGGCGACCCCGCGCAGCACGTCGCTGTAGCTCTTGATCCGGGCATCGATATTGTTCTGGGCGGCGCGCGCCATGGCGCGAAAGCGTGTCTGCGCATCGCTTTCGATCGCACCGGACGTCGCACAGTAGGCGCCGGCCCCGAACGCCAGCGACAGCACCACGCCGACGATCATGGCGGCGGGTACGAACGTCCCGGCTTGGCGGTCTGGATGCATGGCGGATCTCACGAACGTGAGGCTGGTTGTGGACGTGCGCGTGTCGCATGTTTCCACGCTAAGCATTGTCGGCCTCTACCGTAGCTAGCAGGTTTACTAGGTTCTGCAATCTGCCGGCTCTTTGATGAGAACACGGCGCCCGGCTCGTTGCGAGCGGGGCGCCGTGACACAGTTGGCGTGGGCCGGCCTAGTTGAAGCTCAGCCCGTTGTTGCTGGCGTTACTGACTTTCTTGCCCTTCAGGTCGACCGTGAAATGGTCGCTCGGCTTGGCCGAGCCAAGACCCTTGAGGATCGCGAAGACGCCCTTGAACTGCTGCTGGAACGGCACGTGCACCGGGTTCTGGTCGGACGGCTTGTCGCCGATGCGCACGATCGGCGCTGGCGAGGCAGGGAACGCCGCCATCAGCACCTTGTACTGGTTCACGCGTGCCTGGCCCATGTCGCGCAGGGCCAGTTCGCCCGCATACACGGTGCGGTGGAAGTCGCCGTAGAACGCGTACGGGGTGAGGTTCGCAAAGTCGTCCAGGCGCAGACCGGCGGCCGTGGCCAGGCGTTCGGCGCGCACCGTGGCGTCCTGCCAGTCGGTGGCCAGCGTCGAGGCGGCAACCGTGGTGGTCGGGGGCGTGCCGGCGGCGGCGCATGCGGCGCTCAAGGGCAGGATGCCGGGCGCGTCCTTCAGTTGCGCCAGCGTGACCTTGGTCTGCAGTTGCGACAGGATCAGCATCTGCTTGCCGTTCAGGGCCATCGCGGCTTCTTTCATCTCGCATGGCCAGTATTCGTCCATGAAGCGCAGGCGCGACAGTTCGCCGAAGTACTGGTGCGTGAATTCGCCGTACGAGCGGGTGTCGAGGATGCTGCGGTCCCAGCGCTTGGCGACATCGGCGTTAACCGAGCTGCCCTTGAGGTAATCGTTTTCGACCACGTAGTGCGGGAACAGTTCGGCAAAGCGCGGCACTGTCGACAGCGGCATGGTCTGGACGTCGATCGTCTCGGCGTCCTTGTAGGTCACGACCTTGTAGGCGGCGCCATACACGGCCAGCGACGGCGACTGCACGTTGACGAGGTAGTTGCCACTGCCGTCGGTGTGGTCGTTGGTGCCGTTGAAGTGCATGTGGCCGCCCACGTGCAGGCGCAGGCCCGTGGCCGCCACGGCATTGGCGACGCTCGCGTCCGGCACGCGCGCCGTCTGGAACGCGCCCGACTTGAACACGTCCTTCATGGCCTGCGTCTGGTTGGCGTAGAAGTCCATCGTCGGATAGTGCGAGAAGGCCATCAGCTGCTTGCCCTCGGCCTTGGCGCGCGCGGCCACCGACTTGATGTAGTCCATCAGGAACATCTTGTGGGTGATCACCTTGTTCCAGCCGGCGTTGCCAGCGCCGTCGAAGCCCTTGAAGCTGGTCGGGTTGGCCGGATCGAACTTCGCGTTCGGCACGAACACATTGGCGTCGATCGACAGCAGCCACAGGCCCTTGACCGGCTCGACCAGGTACGTCGTGTCGATCAGCTTCGTGCACTTGGTGAAGGCTTTGCCGAGCTTGGCCTCGCCAGCAGCTTTATAAGAGCCGCCCGAGCCTTCGGCGCAGATCTCGAATTCGCGGCTCTTGCCGCCAGACTGCGCCAGGGCTGCGTCATACGTGTATTTGCCGGCGTCGTACTTGCTGAACGGGGTTTCCCACAGCAGGTCGGCCTTGTTCGGCATGAAGCCAAATTCGCCCATCTTGACCATCAGGCGTTCGGTGCCTTGTTCCATGACCTGGTCGGTGCAGATTACCGTCGGGTCCTTGGCCAGGCACGCTGGATTGCCGGTGGCGTAGATCTTCTGTTCCTTGCCGTCCTTGGTCAGAAAGTCGTTCTTGCCCGCTTCGTTGTCGTCAAACGGCTCGACCGGGTCGTGGTTGCCGGGTGCGATGAAAAAACGCATGCCCTTGGCCTGGTACTGCTTCATGATCTCGGCGATGCCGTCGACGTTCATCGGCTGGGCGTCGTCGGTATAGTCGCCCGGGAGCGCAACGACGCGGATGCCCTTGGCATAGGCGTCGTCGAGTGCGGCGTAGAAGGCGAAGTAGTTTTCGTTGAACAGGCGCGTGGACGTCAGCTGCGCATACATCGTGCGGATGGTCGCGTTCCTGCCGTCTTTCGTCGGGATCCCGGCGAACTGGCTGCTCTTGAAGTCGCCGTAGACATTCTGGAAGTGGACGTCGCTCATGAAGGCGACGGCGGTGCTCACCGGCACTGGTGCCGGTGCCGGTGTTTGCACCGGCTGCGTGACGACAGGGGCGTCGCTGTCGCCGGGACTGCAGCCTGCCAGCAGGGCCAGCAGGGAAAGCGCCGCGCAGGTGGCGGCGCGGTGATGCATTGGACGGGTCATGCAATTACTCCGGTCATCAAGATGCCCGGAGGATGACATCGTTACATGACCGGATGGTTACATGACCGGCTGTAGAACCCGCTGCTTACTTGCCCCAGCTGTCCTTGAGCGTCGTCACCCGGTTGAAGACCGGCTTGCCCGGCGTCGAATCGACGCGGTCGGCCACGAAGTAGCCATGACGCTCGAACTGGAAGCGCTGGTCGCCCACGGCGTCCTTCAGGCCCGGTTCCAGATACGCGGTGATGGTCTCGAGCGCATTCGGATTGAGCACCGTCTTGAAGTCCTTGCCGCCGGCGTCCGGCTGCGGGTCCAGGAACAGGCGATCGTACAGGCGCACTTCGGCTTCCAGCGCGCTGGCGGCGCTGACCCACGTGATGTTGCCCTTCACCTTGTAGTTGTCCGCGCCCGGCGTGCCCGACTTCGAATCCTCGAAGTACTTCACGTGCACGGCGGTGACGTTGCCGTCGGCATCCTTGTCAAAGCCCGTGCACTCGACCACGTAGCCATACTTCAGGCGCACGCGGCTGCCCGGCAGGTCGCCCTGCGGCGGCGTGAAGCGGAAGTAGCCCTTGACCGGCGTTTCCATGAAGTCTTCCTGCTCGATCCACAGTTCGCGCGTGAACGGGAAGGTGCGCTTGCCCATCTCGGGATGGTGCGGGTGCACGGGCGAGCTGCACTCGTGCGACTCGCCTTCAGGGAAGTTGTCGACGATGAGTTTCAAAGGACGCAGCACGGCAATCGCGCGCGGCGCTTTCGGGTCGAGATCATCACGCAGCGCGCCTTCGAGCGTGCTCATGTCGATCCAGCCGTCAGCTTTCGACACGCCGATGCGCTCGCAGAACAGCTGCAGCGATTCGGGCGTGTAGCCGCGGCGGCGCAGGCCAACGATGGTCGGCATGCGCGGGTCGTCCCAGCCGGTGACGGTGCCATCGTCGACCAGCGCGCGCAGCTTGCGCTTGGAGGTCACGACATAGGTCAGGTTCAGGCGCGCGAATTCGTACTGGCGCGGCACCGGCTTGTTGAAGAAGCCGCCCTCGGCCAGCGTCTCGACCAGCCAGTCGTAGAACGGGCGGTGATCCTGGAATTCCAGCGTGCACAGCGAGTGTGTGATGTTTTCGATCGCATCCGAGATCGGGTGCGTGTAGTCGTACATCGGGTAGATGCACCAGGCGTCGCCCGTGCGGTGGTGGTGCGCATGGCGGATGCGGTACAGGGCCGGATCGCGGTTCGTCATGATCGGCGACGACATCGCGTCTTCGCTCATCTTGGCGCGCAGGATGTGTTCGCCATCCTTGTACTTGCCGGCTTTCATGTCGCGGAACAGCTGCAGCGATTCTTCGGTCGGGCGGTCGCGGAAGCGCGAATTGGTGCCCAGCGTGCCGAAATTGCCGCGGTTCTTCGCCATCTCTTCGGCGCTCTGGCTGTCGACGTAGGCTTTCCCGTTCTGGATCAGGTACTCGGCCATCGCGTATAGCTGGTCGAAGTAGTCGCTGGCGTAGTACAGGTGTTCCTGGCCGTCTTGCTGCCACGAGAAACCAAGCCACTTGACGCTGTCGATGATCGTGTCGACGTATTCCTGGTCTTCCTTCTCGGGATTGGTGTCGTCGAAACGCAGGTGGCACAGGCCGCCGTAGTCGCGCGCCAGGCCGAAGTTCAGGCAGATCGATTTGGCGTGGCCGATGTGCAGGTAGCCATTCGGCTCGGGCGGGAAGCGCGTGATCACGGGCGGCAGGCCCTCACGGGCATGCGTGCCGGCGGCCAGGTCGGATTCGACGATGGCACGCACAAAGTTCGACGACGGTGCGTTGCCCGGCGCCGGGGAATTCTTGTCGTTGCTCATGAGATAGTTCTGGGAGGGTAAGGTGTCGGGCATTTTACCGTAGACAGCGACCCTGTAGCATGCCCTCGTCGTTACCCTGCCTGCTGCCACCGCCATCCCGCAAAAGCAGGCACCCGCGCCCCGTCGAACCTTTTCTATAGGATAATCTCTCTTTAAACCGTGATTCATTGCCAGACGGCTGACGCCGGGAGAGTTTCTGTTGGAAAATTTATATGCGATCCTCGGCGTGGCCCCGAATGCCACCGACGACGAGATCAAGAAGGTCTACCGCTCGCTGGCCATGCGCTATCACCCGGACCGCAATCAGGCGCCGGGCGCCGAGGCGCGCTTCAAGGCCGTGAGCAAGGCCTACGAGATCCTCTCCGACCGCGCCAGGCGCGACGAATACAACCAGAGCCTGAATCACCGCATCGTGCTCGACGCCGAAGCCGAAGCCTTCGAGCTGTGGCGTTCGCTGTTCGCCCTGAACGGCGTCAACCTGCCCGCGCACTGACGCCTCGGCCGCGCATGCGGCCCGCCATACCCATCTACAGGACACACTATGAAAAACGTACATCCCGAATTCTCTTTCCAGTCGCGTGAACTGGAAGGCCAGATCGAAGGCACCCTGGGCGACCCGCCGAACCGCAAGAACTACGACATGATGGTGAACGCCCTGGTGTCGGAATACGCCGACGGCGGCGGCATCGACGACGTCAACATGATGGCCTTCGCACTGGTCGACAAGATCCGCTTCCTGGACGCCAAGGGCCTGATGGGCGAAGCACTGGACTACGCCGACGGCGACCCTTCCAAGGTGTTTGCGATGGCCGAATGCACGGGCGACGATGGCGCGAAGATGTACGAAGCGATGACGACCAACTTCCCCGAGCTGGCGCGCCAGGCGATCATCACCGCATTCCTGTTCAAGAACCAGAATCGCTGGGACGATGAAGACCAGTCGCTCGAGCAGCTGGGCCGCAATGACGATGGCGACGATGTCGATGAAGACGGCGAAGCAACCGACGACTTCAGCGGCCTGTTCGACGAAGGAGACCGCGATGAGCGATGACACCGGCAGCAAGAACGAACACCTGCCGGCCCTGACGCAGCAGGTGGGCGACCTGGTGCTGGCCGGCTCGCTCGACCACGCCGAAGAGGTGTTCTCGAAAGCGGCCGACGAGCATGGCGACTACGCCGTGGCGCAGGTGCTCAGCGACCTGCCACCGCAAGTGACGGCGCTGCACCTGGCCGGCTTTGACGGCGGCAAGACGTCGCTGGCCACGATGCTGGTCCCGCCCAAGGCCTGGGCCGACAGTCTGGCCTACATCGCCGCGACCTGGCCCGACAACCTGATCGAGGACGATCCCGAGCGCATCGCCGAAAACCTGTTCAACCACGTCCATGGCGTGGTGTATGCGCAGGACGACGAAGAGCGCCGCAACGAGCTGCTCGAAGCGGCATCGGCCACCGACCATGGCGCGACGATCTTCGCGATCATGTGGTCGCTGGCCCCGCGCGAAATCCTCGAAGTGGCAGGCGAAATCCTGTCCAAGGGGCGTTACGTGAGCGGCCAGACGAGTGCCGACAGCGACATCGTGCCGCTGGCGGTCGACCTGGCCAAGGCCAGCGAAGATGGCTGGGAGCGTTCGCTGCTGGAGCTGTTCCCGGAATTCAGGCACAGCGCCGAGATGGCCGAAATCGAACTGCCGGACGATCCGGATGAAGAGTCCGAATTCATGCAGCGCTCGACCCGCGACCTGCTGCTCCGCCTGCGCAAGCAGGTGCCGTCGGTGCGCAGCATGCCGCGCCGCAGCCCGCGCCGCAGCCTGGGCTCGGACATCTTTTCGTGACGGCAGGCCCCAGCATGTTGCCTGCCATTGTCATTGAAAAGCCGCCCCGGCTGATCCGCGCGATCCGGCTGCTGCCGGTCGACGCCACGCCCGATGAAGCGGCGATCCTGGCCGACGAACTGTCCGGAATCACCGCCATGGTGGCCGAAAAGTTCACCAACGACCGCACCGCCGAAGGCATCGGGCGCGCGCTGCTGTTGACGGTCGGCGGCATCTCGCTGGGCCTCGAACATCTGATCCAGACCGAGGAAGAGGGCGACCTCGATGCGCTCGACATCCTGATCGGGGAGGGCGCCGAGCACGCATTCCAGGCGGGCTTTCGCCTGATCCGCGAGCTGGCCGCGCTGCCCGAGGACAGCCTGGTGAGCGAGTACGATCTCGACCCGATCTATGCGCAGCGGCGCCTGAAAGAACTGTTCGTCGACATCTGCACGGCCGATCCGGGCGAAACGTGGTCGGGCTACGAGCGCTACCTGGGCCAGGTGCGCCAGCGCCAGGAAGTCCAGGCAGTCGTCAAGGCGGCCGAGTGGCTGCGCAAGCACCACTACGAGGGCGCGGTCGTCGATCCGGACCTGAATGCCGAAGGCGTGATCGCGATGGCGGTCATCTTCGCGGCCGAGGGCGGCGCGCGCATCACGGCGCGCACTGGCCAGCGCGAGTTCGAACGCTTCGTCAAGGCGGTGCGCAAGCACAATCCCGACTTCGAAGCCGGCTGGGCCGAGCTGATGGCGCGCGTGCCGCCGGCGCACCAGCCCGTGATCGCCGCGCGCATCGCCACCTACCGCGCCAGTTGCACGGTGCTGCAACTGATTGGCACGACGGCGACGATGAAGCAGCTGTTCGCCGAAATGGAAAACTACGCCGGGTCGGAGCTCGATCCCGAGTATCCGTGAAGGCTGCCAGGTGAGCGCGCCGGGCGCCCGCATTGCCGCCGGCAGCGCGGCGTTCCGGCGCATCAACCGCGCCATGGCGTTTGGCGGTTTTTCCACTTTTGCACTGCTGTATTGCGTGCAGCCCTTGATGCCGCTGCTGGGCCGCGACTTCGGGTTGTCACCCGCGCAGAGCAGTCTGGTGCTGTCGGTGGCGACCGCCACGCTGGCTCTCGCGCTACTGGGCTCCAGCAACGTCGCCGAGCGCTTCGGGCGCAAGAAGGTCATGGTCGGCTCGATGCTCAGCGGCGCCGTCCTCACGCTGGGCTGCGCCTTTGCCTCCGACTACATCCACCTGGTGGCGCTGCGCGCCTGCATGGGTCTGATGCTGGGCGGCTTGCCGGCCGTGGCGATGGCCTACCTGGGCGACGAGATCGAACCCACATCCCTTGGCCTGTCGATGGGCATGTACATCAGCGGCAGCGCCTTTGGCGGCATGACTGGGCGGGTGCTGTCGGCCTTCATCAGCGATTTCGCCTCCTGGCGCATCGCGCTCGGCGTGCTGGGTGCGGCCGGGCTGTACGCTGCGTGGGAATTCTCACGCAGCCTGCCAGCCTCGCGCCATGGCGCCACGCTGCCGGCCCGCGGCCCCGGCTTTCTCGCCGGTGTGCGCATTCACTTGCGCGATCCGGGGCTGCCGTGGCTGTTCGCGCTGTCGTTCCTGCTGATGGGCGCGTTCATCACGCTGTACAACTACATCGGCTACCGCCTGCTGGGCGCGCCGTTCAACCTGCGGCCAAGCGCCGTCGGGTTGCTGTCGCTGCTGTACCTCTTGGGCATCGTCAGTTCGATGTGGGCTGGCAAGCTGGCCGACCGGCTCGGGCGGCGCAACGTGTTGTGGCTCCTGATGGGGCTGATGATCGCCGGGTTGCTGATTACGCTGGCCGATTCGCTGGTGGCCACCGTGCTGGGCGTGGGCCTGGCGACCTTTGGCTTCTTCGCGTCGCACTCGGTGGCCAGCAGCTGGGTAGGGCGCCGCGCACGGGCGCCGCAGGCGCTGGCCTCAGGCATCTACCTGTTCTTCTATTACCTGGGATCGAGCGTGGTGGGCTGGTCGGGCGGGTATGTCTACGAGCACTGGGACTGGACCGGTGTCGTGACCTTGCTGGCGGGATTGCTGGGGGTGGGCCTGGGGATTGCGTTGCATCTGCGGCGCCTGGCGCCGTTGCCGGTGAACTACTAGCTGGAGTAAGCAGGGGGCAATACCGGGTCGCGGGCAATACCGTTACCGTGCGCCGGCTGAAAACCGGTCGCACAAGTAAAAACGCCACGCTGCGAAGCGTGGCGTTGTCCGATCAGCGGCGAGCTGCGCGGTTTTGCGGGCGCGGTGCGCCGCCGGTTTTGCCAAGGTGACGGAAAGTGATCCGGCCCTTGCTCAGGTCGTACGGCGACAGTTCGAGGCTGACCTGGTCGCCGGCAATGATGCGGATGTGGTTCTTGCGCATTTTGCCCGAGGTGTAAGCGATCAGCTTGTGGCCGTTTTCGCAGTCGATACGATAACGCGAGTCCGGCAGCACTTCAGCCACGACGCCATTCATTTCGATGAGTTCTTCTTTTGCCATGATGGAGCTCCTGTAAATTTTAATATTGGGTAATC
Source organism: Oxalobacteraceae sp. CFBP 8761 (assembly GCA_014841595.1). NCBI lineage: Bacteria > Pseudomonadati > Pseudomonadota > Betaproteobacteria > Burkholderiales > Oxalobacteraceae > Oxalobacteraceae sp. CFBP 8761. Next base: position 679,566 of record JACYUE010000002.1, read on the forward strand.
ACACCAGCCTGGCGCGCGGCGCACGGGCTGGCGGATGATGCGGCCTGCGTGAAGCAGGCGGTGTCAGGATGGGAATAATATTGACTTCGCTGGGTGTTGCGGCCCGTGTGCCATCTCGTGCCGTGGCGTCGCGCTTTGCGCGAATCATTTGTCCACAGGAACACGATATGGGGACGGTAGTAGAATTTTCCAGTGGCAATCTCGTGTTGTCATTCCTGAAACTTTGTAATCGTGGAGGAGTAATCGATGCCATACAAGCGATAGTGTAGCACGGTTGCCGCTCTGCGGCTCATGCGCACGCATAATGACGATATAATCTGCTTAACTTCCGTTGCAAAAAGCAACGCTTTTCACCAGGTCTTTCGCGTGCAGCAATTGCCCCACGTGTCGATCGGCCGACTTTCCTGGGCTGCTCTCATGAACGACCGCACTTCCGCCAATATAACGGGCCGCATTTCCACCGGTATCGCCGGCCTCGACGACATCCTGGGTGGTGGCTTGACGCCCCAGCGCGTGTATCTCGTCGAAGGCTCGCCCGGCGCCGGCAAGACCACGCTCGGCCTGCAATTCCTGCTCGACGGAATGGCGCGGGGCGAAGCCGGCCTGTATGTCACCCTGTCCGAAACCACCGACGAACTGATTGCGGTGGGTCAAAGCCATGGTTGGGACCTGACCCCGCTGTCGATTTACGAGCTGGCAGGTGAAGACGACCTTGATCTTGACTCGCAGCAGTCCGTGTTCCATCCATCCGAAATCGAGCTGGGCGAAACGACGCGCAAGGTCATGGACCGGGTCGACCAACTGCAACCGGTGCGGGTGGTGTTCGACAGCCTGTCCGAAATGCGGTTGCTGGCTCAGAATCCGCTGCGCTACCGGCGCCAGATTCTTGCGCTCAAGCAATTCTTCTCCGCGCGCGGCTGTACCGTCCTGCTGCTCGATGACAAGACCAACCAGTCCGACCAGCAGCTGCACAGCATTGCCCACGGCGTCATCAGCCTGGAGCAGATTGCGCGCGACTACGGCAAGGAACGGCGCCGCGTCAATATCCTCAAGATGCGCGGGATTCGCTTCCGTGGCGGCTACCATGACTATGCGCTCGACACAGGCGGCATCACGATGTACCCGCGCCTGGTCGCCGCCGAACACGTGCGCGACTTCGTGCCGCTGGTCGGTTCGAGCGGCTCCGACGGCTTCGACGCGCTGCTGGGCGGCGGCCTGATTCGCGGCACCAACACGCTGATCGTCGGCCCGTCCGGCATCGGCAAGACCACGCTGTCCACGCGCTGCCTGCTGGCCGCGCTCGAGCGTGGCGAAAAGGCGGCCTATTACCTGTTCGACGAAGGCCTGGGCACCTTCTTTGCCCGCAGCACGCAGCTGGGACTGGACCTGCGGCCCTACCTGGCCACCGGCCAGCTCGCGATGTGCCACTTCGATCCGGCCGAACTCTCGCCTGGCGAATTCGCGCAGCTGCTGCGCGACGCCGTCGAACAGCAGAGTACACGCTTCATGGTGATCGACAGCCTGAACGCCTACCTGCAGGCAATGCCGGGCGAACAGTTCCTGACATTGCAGATGCACGAACTGCTGTCGTACCTGAACCAGCAGGGCGTGACGACCATGATGATCCTGGGCCAGCATGGCCTGATGGCCGAAGGCCGCACCGACGTCGACCTGAGCTACCTGAGCGACAGCACGGTGCTGATGCGTTTCTTTGAGACGAGCGGCAATGTGCGGCGCGCCATCAGCGTGATCAAGAGCCGCACCACGCAGCACGCGCAGACGATCCACGAGCTGCAGCTTGGCCACGGCGGCGTGCGTATCGGCGCGCCGCTCGTGGGTTTCGAGGGCGTGCTGACCGGCATCCCCAATTACCGCGGCGCCACGCCCATGATGGTTCCGGTTCCAGATGCCGGGCAATAGCCAGCCGCGCAGCGCGCACGAAGAGCGCATCCTGATCTTCGCGCCGCGCGGGCGCGACGCCGACGTCATGGCGTCGGTGCTGCAGCGCGATGGCCTCGAGTGCAAGGCCTTCACCGACTTCGCCCAGCTCGCCGCGGCGATCGAAGAGGGCGCCGGCGCGGCCATCCTGGCCGAAGAAGCGCTGCAGAACGTCGATGCCAGGGCCTTGCATGCCTGGCTCGAGGCGCAGGCGCCGTGGTCCGACTTTCCGTTCATCGTGTTGCTGGCCAAGACCGTCGGCCTGCAGCAGGGCGCGGCGCGCGAGCGCCTGGGCGACTACGGCAATGTGATCCTGCTCGAACGCCCGCTCAATGCGCAGACGCTGCGCAGCGCCAGCATCTCGGCCCTGCGCGCGCGCCGCCGCCAGTACCAGGCACGCGACGTGCTGGCCGACCGCGAGCGCACGGCGCAGAGCCTGCACGACAGCCGGCAGGAACTCGTTGCCCTGAACGAAACGCTCGAATCGCGCATCGACGAGCGCACCCGAGCGCTGGCCCAGGCCAACGACCGCCTGATGAACGAAATCATCGAGCGCGAGCGCGTGCAGCAGGCGATGGCGCAGTACCAGAAGATGGAAGCGGTCGGGCGTCTGACCGGCGGCATCGCGCACGACTTCAACAACCTGCTCAATGTGATCCAGGGCAGCATGGATCTGATCCTGTTGATGTCGAAGGACGATGTGGCCAAGGGCCGCGCCGAGATCGCGCGCCGCGCCTGCCAGCGCGGCGGCAAGCTCACGAGCCAGTTGCTGGCGTTCGCGCGCAACCAGAGCCTCGACCTGCGCGAAACCCATATCGGCCTGCTGTTCGACGGCGTGCGCGAACTGGTGGCCAGCTCGGTGGGCTCGGCCATCCGGCTGCGCTTTGCCGTCGACGACGACTGCGCCGCGGTGCTGGCCGATGGCAACCAGATGGAGATGGCCTTGCTGAACCTGGCCATCAATGCGCGCGACGCGATGCCGGCCGGCGGCGAGCTGGTGTTTGCAGCGGGCCTGTCGGCGCCGCCGGCCGGCTTGCTGGCCGAGGGCGACTATGTGCGCATTGCGGTGACCGACAGCGGCGAAGGCATGGCGCCGGATCTGGTGGCCAAGGTGTTCGAGCCGTTCTTCACGACCAAGGGTGTCAAGGGCACGGGACTGGGCCTGAGCCAGGTGTACGGCATGGCGCAGCAATCGGGCGGCGCGGCGCGCATCCTCAGCGAACAGGGCGTGGGCACCACAGTGGAAATCTGGCTGCGCGCCGCCACCAATATCGACGAGGCCGAGCCGGCGCCATTGGCGCAGATGCCGGTCGCAAGCCACCCGGCGCGCATCCTGATCGTCGAGGACGACGACTTCGTGCGCGCCTCGATGGTGTCGTCGCTCGAAGCGCTGGGCCACCAGGTGACGCAGGCAGCCGACGGCGAAGCGGGCCTGGCGGCGCTGCAACGGGCGCGCCCGGAGCTGTTGATCACCGATTACCTGATGCCCGGCATGACGGGCGCCGACCTGATGGTGCGCACGCGCGCGATGTTCCCGGGCCTGCCGATGATCATCGCCACCGGCTACGCCGACATGAAGGCGATCGAGCAGGTGATCGGCGACGATATCGTGCTGCGCAAGCCGTTCCAGCTGGCCGAACTGGCCGTGAGCGTCGGCCAGGCCCTGGATCGCCAGCGCCAGCGCGAGAGCGCGGTCCTGGCGTAACGCGCACGCAGTGCGCGATTCAAGTCTGATTGCGCCTATATAATCCGACAGACGCCACTTGCCAACGGACCACCGTGACAACCGCACCCGACCCATTCGACTACGAAGCCGCCATCGGCGCCTGCGCCCGCGGCGACCGGCATGCCCTGCGCCGGCTGTATGACCAGGAAAGCCCGCGCCTCCTGGGCGTGGCACTGCGCATCGTGCGCGACCGCCAGAGCGCCGAAGACGTCGTGCACGACGCTTTCGTGAGCATCTGGACCCGCGCCGGCACGTTTGATGCCACGCGTGGTTCGGGCCGCGGCTGGATGTACACGATCGTGCGCCACGCAGCGCTCGACGCCGTGCGCGATGGCGCCCACGAAGTCGGCGTCGACGAAGACACGCTCGATGCGCTCGACGCCGACGCCTTCGATCCCAATATGCAGGACGCTTTCGAGCTGCGCCAGGACATGGGCCGGCTGCACGAGTGCCTGACCCAGCTCGATCCGGCCAAGCGCAACAGCATCCTGCATGCCTATGTGGATGGCTTCTCGCACAGTGAAATCGCCGAGCGGCTCAAGTCGCCGCTGGGCACGGTCAAGGCCTGGATCAAGCGCGGCATGAGCGCGCTGCGGGAGTGCATGGTATGAACGCAACACACGATTACGACGAACTCGCCGGCCAATACGTGCTCGGCACGCTGCCGCGCGCCCAGCGGCTCGAGGTTGACGCTGCACTGGTCGACAATGCGTCGCTGCGCGCCGCCGTCGCCTTCTGGGAAACGCGGCTGCTGCCCCTGACGACGCTGGTCGAACCGAGCACGCCACCGGCGTCGCTGTGGGCCCGCATCGAGCGCAGTCTGGGGCCTGTCACCAAACCAGCGCCGACTGCGCGCGCCGGCTGGTGGGAGCGCCTGGGCCTGTGGCGCGGCCTGGCCGCGGGTGGGTTTGCCGCCGCTGCCGTCATGGCGGTGGTGGTCGGCCTGCGCGTCAACGACCTGCAGCAGCCGCACTATATGGTCGTGCTGGCCGCGCCGCAGAACGCGGCGCCTGGTTGGGTGCTCAAGATGACGGGGGCGACGACGCTGCGCCTCGAACCGCTGGTGGCGACCGCCGTGCCGGCGCAGCGCGCGCTGCAGTTGTGGACCAAGGCCGACGACTGGTCCGGTCCCGTGTCGCTGGGCCTCGTCAAGCCGGGCGAGACCGTCGAGGTCAAGCTCGACAAGCTGCCGAAGATCGTGCCGAACCAGCTGTTCGAGATCACGCTGGAGCCCGAAGCCGGCTCCCCGATCGGCAAGCCGACTGGCCCGATCCTGTTCATCGGCCGCGCCGTCGTCATCTAGGTATCGCGCACACCAATGGAAAAGGGCGTTCCCGCGCAAGCGGGAACGCCCTTTGTTCAATCTACGGGCTGATTAACGCAGCCAGATCAACGCAGCCAGATCGCGATGTCCTTCACGCCCGGCATGCCGCTGCCGATGCGCGATGCGGCCGGGTTGGCGGCGCCGCCGATCAGCGCGCCGGCGCCGGTGGTGATGTCGACGCGGTACAGCGACGTCGGGCCACCGTCGGTGGTGCGCAGCGCTGCCAGCACCAGGCCGTTCGCGCCGCCGGCGATGTCCATGCCGCCGTCGCCGGCGATCGTCACGCCCAGCGGGCCGACATTGACCAGCGTGCCGTCATTCGGCGGGTTCTGCAGGGCCAGCACCGAGCTGGCGCTGTCGACGTCGAACAGCTGCGTCGTGGTCGCGTTCAGGATGCTGTTGGTGTAGGCGCCAGCTGCCACAACTGGGGCCACGCCGGCGCGGTTGATGACGCCATCGGTGGTGGTCGCGCCGGTGTCGACGTTGATGCGCAGGTTCTGGCCGTTGTTGCTGATCACGCGCAGGCGGTCGGCCACCGGATTGAAGTCGACGGCAAACGCGGTGCCGGCAATCGCGGTATACGGCAGCGTGGTGTCGGTGCTGTCAGCTGCCAGCGTGGCTTTCACGGTGGCGACGCCGGTGGCCGGATCGATCGTGATCAGGCGCGCGGTCGAGGTCAGGCCGTACAGCATATTGTCACGCGGACGCACGTCGATGCCCAGCACGACTTCGCCCGCGGCCAGGCCACTGATGGCGACGTTGGTGTCGAGCGTGTTCGGCGTACCGACCTTGAAGCCGACCAGGCGGTTATCGTCGGTCAGGCCCAGCACGACCGGCGTCTGCGCCGCGCGGAGCGCGATGCCGCGGATGTCTTCGGTCACGCCCAGCGCGCCCACAAGTGTGGTCGGTGCGGTGGTGGCGGCCAGGTTCACGCCATACAGATTGCGTGCGCCGCCGACGGTGGCCACCATATAGCCCATGTTCGTGCGTGCATCGATGTCGAAGCCGTTGACGGCGCCGGCGACGATGCCCAGCGGGACCGGATTGGCCAGCGTGCCGTTATTTGGCGGATTCTGGGTGTACAGCGTGTTGTTGACGGCATCGATGCCGAACAGCGTCGTCGAACCGGTGCCGGCGAACGAGTTGGTGTAGGCCGAGGCGGAAATCGCCGTGTTCGCTGCGCCGCCGTTGATGCTGCCGTCGGTGGTCGTCGCGCCGGTGTCGACGTTGATGCGCAGGCTCTGGCCCGTGTTGCTGACGATGCGCAGGCGGTCGGCCATCGGGTTGAAGTCGACGCCGAAGTTGGTGCCGGCCAGCGCGGTGAACGCGTCGGTGGTGTCGGCGGCATCAGCGGCCAGGCGCGACTTGTTGGTGGCAGCGCCAGTCGTCGGGTCGAGCGTGTACAGACGGCCGGTCGAGCCGACGCCGTACAGCATGCCGTCGGCCGGGCGCATGTCGATGCCGACCAGGTTTTCGCCGCTCTGCAGGCCGGTGACCAGCACATTGGTGCGGATGGTCGCAGGGGCGGCGCGGTCGAACGAGATCAGACGGTTGCTGACAGTCAGGGCAACCACATCGCCAACAGTCGCGGACGCCGGCGGCGGGGTGATCGGCGCCGGCGCGGCGTTGTTGTCGTCGTCGTCGCTGCCGCAGGCGGTCAGCGCAAGGGCGATCGAAGAAACGAGGACGAGCTTGGCGAATTGTGGTTTTTTCATGATGTGTCCTTATTAGTAGAATGGGTCGTCAAAGTGGATCAGGGCGCATGGCCCGCGGGCAGGCTGCCATGTCGACACGGGTACTACGCACCAGATGCAGGATTGGATGCAGCCGGATGAAAATAAATTTTTCTGCGTAGCCCGGCGGATGCATGCAGCCTGCGTGCATGTGAGAATGCACGCATTTTGATGACAATGTCGCATGTTACTGTAGGGAAATTCTGGTGCAGCCGTCCTGCACCAGCAACCCCTGTTTCAACGGTGTCGTCATGCGTGTTTCCCTGGGTGAGGTCGTGTCCGTGGCCGCCTTTTCGCTGGCCGGGTCGGTCTCGTGCATCAAGGCCTGGTCGGTCTTGTCGGGTACCCCATTCACGCCGGGCTTCTACATTGCCGGCGCGATCTTCAGTCTGCTGATCTGTTCGTTTTTTTTGCTGGCGTTCGCGTCGGTGCGGGCCTGGACCCGCGTGCGCTGAGGCAGCCCTGACGGCCGGGCGGCCGCCAGAATGGAGGGAGATGGCGCTAGACGACGCCGCGGTTCTGCAGGGCCGCGATCTCGGCGTCACTCTTGCCCAGCACATCGCGCAGCACGTCCAGCGTATGCTGGCCCAGCGTGGGCGGCGCCACGGTGCTGGTGGCCGGCGTGGCCGACATGCGGATCGGATTGCGCACCAGCGTCACTTCGCCGGCGCTCGGATGCGGCAGCGCGATCGCCATCGCGCGCGCCTGCACCTGCTCGTTGGCGAACACCTCCCCGACGTCGTTGATCGGCCCGCACGGCACGCCGTGCTCTTCCAGCAGCGCGATCCAGTCGGCGCGCGTCTTTTCACCAACCATCTGGGCCAGCAGCGGCACGAGCACATCGCGATGCTGCACCCGCAGCGGGTTGGTGGCAAAGCGCGCATCGAGCGCCAGCTCGGGCCGGCCGCCCGCTTCGACGAACTTCTGGTACTGGCCATCGTTGCCGGCGGCGACGATGATGTGGCCATCCAGGCAGGCAAAGGTCTGGTAAGGCACGATATTGGCGTGCGCATTGCCCCAGCGCTTCGGGGCCTTGCCGCTGTTGAGGTAGTTGCTGCCGACATTGGCCAGCATCGCCACCTGCGTGTCGAGCAGCGCCATGTCGATCTGCTGGCCTTCACCGGTGCGGTCGCGATGCGTCAGCGCAGCCAGCACGGCCACTGTCGCATACATGCCCGTCATCAGGTCGGTCAGTGCGACGCCGGCCTTTTGCGGCCCGCCGCCGGGCACATCGTCGCGCTCGCCCGTCACCGACATCAGGCCGCCCATGCCCTGGATCAGAAAATCGTAGCCGGCGCGGTGCGCGTACGGCCCATCCTGGCCAAAACCGGTGATCGAGCAGTAGACCAGGTCGGGTTTGAGCGCCTTCAGGCTCGCGTAGTCGAGGCCATAGCGCGCCAGGTGCCCGACCTTGAAGTTCTCGAGCACCACGTCGCATGACAGCACCAGTTCGCGCAGTAACGCCTGGCCTTCGCTGCTGGCGATGTCGACCGTCATCGAGCGCTTGCCACGGTTGGCCGTCAGATAGTAGGCCGCTTCCTGCGTATCGCGGCCAGCGGCGTCCTTCGCATACGGCGGGCCCCAGGCGCGCGTGTCGTCGCCGCTGCCGGGGCGCTCGATCTTGATCACATCGGCGCCCAGGTCGGCCAGGTTCTGCGCGCACCACGGGCCAGCCAGCACGCGCGACAGGTCGAGCACGCGGATGTGGCCGAGCGCCTTGGGCAGCGATGTGGAAGCGGAAGTGGAAGCGGAAGATGGCGTCATGGTGGAGGCAGGGTAGGCAATCATGAAGCGCCGATTATAACGGGCCGGCCGTGGGCTGCGGCGCCAGCTGGGCAGCCGCGGACAGTGCGCGTTCACGGTCGACGATGGCGTCGATCGTGCGTTCTTCGAGCCCCATTGCCCCGAGCACGAAGCTGGACAATTGCAGGCTCGCTTCCAGCGTTTCCGGCACCACGACCGAGGCGCCGGCCAGGCGCAGGTCGCGCGCGTGCTTCTCGTCGCGCGAGCGGGCAAACAAGGCCACGTGCGGGAATTCGCGCCGGATGCCGTGCACGGCCTGCAGCGCCGCGAGCGGCTGGTCCATCGTCAGCACGATCGCGGGCGCCTCGTCGGCATGCACGCGGCGCAGCAGCTCGGGGCGCGCCGCGTTGCCGAACCAGACCGGCCAGCCATCGGCGCGCAGTTGCGCCACCAGCCGCGCATCGGTTTCGAATGCCACGAATGGAATCTTTTGCGCAGTGAGCAGCTTGCCCAGTTGCTGGCCGACGCGGCCGAAGCCGGCAATGATGACCTGGCCGCGCGCAACGCTCAACGCTTCGTGATCGTGCTGCGCGGCCAGCTGGTCCCCGCGCGTTTCCAGCTGGTCGCCGATGGCCCGGCCCAGGCGCGCCAGCAGCGGTGTGATGAACAGCGACAGGCCGACCGCCAGCATCACGCGCGCGCCCAGCGCCGGGTCGAGCACGCCGCTGGTGGCCGCATAGCCGATGACGATAAAGGCGAACTCGCCGCCCTGGCCCAGCAGCAGGCCACCTTCGACGGCGCGGCCCCACGGCAGGCCGCCAATCCGGAACAGCAGGGCCACGACAACGCCCTTGATCAGCACCAGCCCAAGGACGAAGCTTGCCAGCCACAGCGGTGCGTCGAGGATCTGGCCGGTGTCGATGGTCATCCCGACCGTCATGAAGAACAGCCCCATGAGCAGCCCCTTGAACGGCTCGACCATCAGCTCGACCTCGTGCTTGAATTCGGTCTCGGCCAGCAGCAGGCCGGCAATCAAGGCGCCCAGCGCCATCGACAGGCCGGCGGCGGCCGACAGCGCCGCGATGCCGAAGGTCGCGAGCAGGACCAGCGCCATGAACACGTCGGGCTGGCGCTGGCGGGCAAAGGCGCGAAACAGCGGATGCACGACGCGCCCGCCCACGAGGTAGATGAGGGCAATCGCGCCGGCGGCCTTGGCCAGCGTGATCGCGGCCAGCAGCAGCGCGCCGTTGCCGTCGCCGGCGCCCTTGGCCAATGCGCCGATCAGGATCAGGATCGGCACCACGGCCAGATCCTGCAGCATCAATACGGCAAACGCGGCCTGGCCCAGGCGCGTGCCGGTGCTGTGCTGCTGGTTCATCAGCTGCATGACGACGGCGGTGGACGAGAGCGAGAGCACGAGGCCGAGGATCACCGCGGTCTGGCCCGGCAAGCCATACAGGTACAACGCGGCGCCGATCAGCGTGGCGCTGGCCGCGACCTGCGCGGTGCCGGCACCGAACACCCAGCGCCGCATCGACCACAGGCGCGCGGCTGACAGTTCCAGTCCAATCATGAACATCAGGAACAGCACGCCGATTTCAGCGAGCATCGAGATGCCGGGGCCGGCGGGGAATGTGAGGAACGACAGCCACGGCGTGTGCAGGGCCAGCGCGCCCAGGCCGAAGGGGCCGAGCAGGGCGCCGACGGCGAGAAAGCCGAGCACCTGGTTGATGCGCAGGCGCTGCAGGGTGGGGATGAGGATGCCGGCCAGGATCAGGAACAGCAGGATTTCACGCAGAAAGGGAAAAGCGTGGTGGTCGTTCACGGAAGTACCTGTTCATGGAGGGTTGGCGCAATTGCCAACCCTACCACACCGACGGGTCAGGTCCCCGAGTGGATGGCCTCATCCAGTTCGGCCTGGCGCTCGCCGCCTGCGACGTCCTGGCGTCGTTCGGCCTGCGCCTCGAGCTCGCGCCTTTCGTCACGATCGGCATTGCGCAGGTCGATGTAGCGGCGCAGCGCATCGTCGAGTGTCGGCAGCAGCGCGCCCCGTTCGCTGGCGAGCGCGCAGTAGCGTGGCCGCGGCGCCGTGAAGCCGAATTCCTCGGCCGCTTTTGATTCCAGACTGCTGGCATCGATGCCGGCCAGTTCGGCCGCGCGGCGCGCCAGCCCGGCCCAGGTCAGCTCGCCCTGGTTGGCCAGGTGCCAGATGCCCGCTTCGCCATCGACCGCGAGGTCGAGGCACGCATGCACCAGGTCGGGCACGAAGGTCGGCGACACGGTCAGGTCACCGGCTGCGACGAACGGGTCGCCCCGCTCCAGCGCAGCGAGGGCCTGGGTGACGAAGTTGTGCTCGTCCCACGGCCCGAAGAAGGCGCTGGTGCGTACGACCAGCGCGCCCGGATGATTCAGCAGGACGACGCGCTCGGCCTCGGCCTTGCTGCGGCCGTACACGCCCAGCGGCGCCACCGGATCGGATTCGACATAGGGCCGCTCGTTGCTGCCATCGAACACGAGGTCGCTCGAGAACGTGGTCAGGTGGATGCCATGCTGCGCGCAGGCGGCGGCCAGCGTTGCCGCGCCCACGGTGTTTTCGCGCATGCAGCGTTCGAGTTCGTTCTCTGCGTCGTCCACGCGCACGTAGCCGCAGGTATTGATCACGGCCCACGGCTTGTAGCGGGCCAGTGCACGCTCGACCGATTCCTGATCGGCGATATCCATGTCCTGGCGCGACAGCAGGCGGTGCGCCAGGTTGCGTTTTTCGCAGATACGGGCAAATGCGCGGCCCAGCGTGCCGGTAGCGCCCAGGATCAGGATCGGCGGGGCGCTCGTGTCGACCACGCGCTGCCCGTCGGCGGCGGTGGACGTGACCGAGTCGGGCGTCGCGACCGGCTGGCAGACGAAGCGGCCCGGGCGGCGCCACCAGCCTTGCGCGCGCAGCACCGGATGCGACAGCGGCTCGCCGGAAGCCAGTTCATTCATCATCGTGGCCAGCGCAGTGCGGCGGGGCAGCGGCGAGCGCACGTCGAGCGGGCCCGGCTCGTAATAGCCATGTTCGGCAGTGACGAGGCAGTTCCAGTCGAATGACCCGAGCAGCGCCCAGACGGTGACGGCGCGCACGTCGACGCCGTTGGCGCGCGACTGCTGCGCTGCTTCCCAGATTTCAAGCAGCCAGCGCATCTGGTCTTCGCGGTTGGCGTCGATGTGCGCTTCGGTGATGGCCAGCGGGATGCCGTAGCGGTCCCAGATTTCCTGCAGCAGCGGGGCGATGCCGGGCGTGGGCGTGGCCAGCACGCGCGACGCCTCAACGTCGGCGCAAGGGAGGTCGTCGGCCATGCCGCGGTGGTGCGCCGGATAGCGCTCCGGGCGATGGTCGAGCCAGCGCTCGCTCGTGACGTAGTAATTGCAGCCGATGATGTCGGGCGGGCACGGGTTGTCACGGAACCAGAGGAGTTCGGCGGCATCGGCGCCATTGCGCAGCAGGTAGTTCCACAACGGGTGGTCGGGCACGACCATCCCGCACAGCAGGTCCCAGCCGAGCCAGCGGCGCTCGTTGTAGAACTCGGCGACGTCGCTCAGTTCGGGCGTGCTGTAGGTCTTGCCGAGATCGTCGGTCTGGATCAGCTTGGCATCCGGATTGACCGCGCGGATCGCGCGCATCGACAGCACGGTGGCGCGGCACTGGTTGAGCAGCGCCTGGATGAAGGTGCGGTCGTCGCGCCCGTGCGGATACCAGACGCCGTACAGGCCGGCAAAGCGCGCCGTCGTGCAGATCTCGTTGACGGGGGTGTAGTACTCGAGCCAGGGATAGCGCGCGGCGACGGCGCCGGCGTAGTCGGCCAGGGCCTGCGCAAAGCCGGGGTCGACCAGGCTCGTATGGCGTGGACCGCTGCCGTGATGGACCAAGCCGGCGATCGGCGTGACGCCGGCGGCGCGCAGGGCGTTCAGGCGTTCGTCGGGCCAGTGCCAGTTGGCGTGCTCGAGGCCATCCGGGGCCGTGCGTTCCCACAGGATCGGATAGCGGATGGCGCGGATGCCGAGGCCGGCGAAACGCTCGATGTCGCAAGGCCGGTCAGTGTGGCCGTTGCGGTCGAGCTGGCTGAAATACGCGTCCTGCACGCGGTTGACGGTGCATTCGAGGCCGCCCCACAGTTCGAGGGGGTGGTCCTGGTGGTTCTGGCTGTTCGTGCTCTTGTTCATGGCTTTGTTCCTTAATATTATTACAACTAGCTGGTCGGCATGAAGTGCTCTGACTGATCTATGCTGTGTTGGGAGAGCCCTGCTGCCGAGTCATGGACCGGGTGGCGGTTGACAGCGCGGCGGCAACCTGCAACCATGCGGTCCATGATCTTTCCGAAAGCACATCCTATTCTTCTTTCCTGGTGGCGCCGCTGACAGCGCGCGGCCACGGGAAATGATGTGCATTTCATAGCCGCCTCGATTCAGGCGGCGTTCATTGTTGATACGCAGCGATCGGGGCATAGAACCAGGAACCTCGATGACACTGCCTACTTCAACTACGACTTCTACCGATATTGCAACGACTGCTGCAACGACCGCCGCAGCAACCCCACCTGCCAACTCGATCATCCTCACCGGTGACCGGCCGACGGGCCCGCTGCACCTGGGCCACTTCGTCGGCAGCCTGCGCGATCGCGTGGCGTATCAGCATCAATACCGTCAGTACGTCATGCTCGCCGACTCGCAGGCCATGACCGACAATATGGATGACTTGGGTAAGGTACACCGGAATGTGGTCGAAGTGGCGCTCGATTACCTTGCTGTCGGGATCGATCCGGCCAAGACGACCGTGTTCATCCAGTCGCAAATCCCCGAGCTGACCGAGCTGACGTTCTATTACCTGAACCTCGTGACCGTCGCGCGCCTCGAGCGCAACCCGACCGTCAAGGCCGAAATCGTCCTGCGCGGCTTCGAGCGCGACATCCCGGCAGGCTTTCTGACCTACCCGGCCAGCCAGGCCGCCGACATCACCGCGTTCAAGGCGAACATGGTACCGGTGGGCGAAGACCAGATCCCGATGATCGAGCAGTGCAACGAGATCGTGCGCAAGTTCAACCGCATCGTCGGGCGCGACATCCTGGTGGAAGCCAAGGCCTTTGTGCCCGAAGTGGGGCGCCTGCCGGGCATCGACGGCAAGGCCAAGATGAGCAAGTCGCTGGGCAACACGATCAACCTGGGCGCCAGCCCTGACGAGATCCGCGCCGCCGTCCGGAACGTCTACACCGACCCGCTGCACCTGAAGGTCTCCGATCCGGGCCACATCGAAGGCAACGTCGCCTTCACGTATCTTGACGCATTCGATACCGACAAGGATGGCCTGGCCGAGATGAAGGCGCATTACCAGCGCGGCGGCCTGGGCGACAGCATCGTCAAGAAGCGCCTCGAAGGCATCCTGCAAGAGATGCTGGCGCCGATCCGCACGCGCCGTGAAGAGTTCGCGAAAGACCCGGCGTACGTCATGCAGATGCTGAAGGAAGGCACGATGAAGGCGCGTGAAGTGGCGGCGGCGACGACCGACGAAGTCAAGAAGGCGCTGGGGCTGTCGTACTTCTGATTGGTATCGCACGGCGATGCTGGCAGTAGCGCAGCGCAAGGCCGTGTTGACTATCGGTAGCGTAGAGCGTTCGGGGATGGCAAGCTGCCTGCTTGTCCATCACCCTGGAGTTGATCATGAGCAAAGGCTTGCGCCTGACTGAAAAATGGATGCAGCGCGCCCTGTGGCTCGTTGCGTTCGTGTTTGCCGGCTTTTTGATCGGGCTTGGCAGCCTGATCGTGCAGAACGTGCGCGATGTTGAAGAGCCACTGACGCTCGAGCAATTCATGGACCCGGCCCAATTGGCCAGTGTGCAGGCCGAGCGCGAAGCAGCGCACAAAGCGCAGGAACAGGCCCAGACGCGCCTGGAGCAGGCGACCCAGAAACACACGGTGGCCAGCGCGAATACTGCTTCGGCACGCGAGACGTTCGGCAACTGGCTGGCGACGCGGCAGGTAACGGCGCGGCCCGAGCAGGACCCGGAATTAATCAAGCGCACCGAAGCACTCGATGCGCTGGCAAGCGCCGAGCGCACGGCCCTTGCAGCAGTGGAGACCGAACAGCAGACGCTGCTGGACGCGACCCAGGCCGGGGAGCGTGCCGGCAGCCGTTGGCGTGGGTTGGAAGAGCCTGCCGAGATGGCGTTGTCGGAAGCGCAGGCTGCGCGCGATCTTCGCGTGTTTGGCTATCGGCTCGCGCTGACCCTGCCACTCCTGCTGGTGGCCGGCTGGCTGTTCAAGCACAAGCGCAAGACGCCCGACTGGCCGTTCGCCTGGGGCTTCATTCTGTTTGCGTTGTTCACGTTCTTTTTCGAGCTGGTGCCGTATCTGCCGAGCTATGGCGGGTACGTGCGCTACATCGTCGGCATCATCCTGACGGTCGTTGCGGGGCGTTATGCGATCCGGTGGTTGCAGGGATATCTGGCACGCCAGAAGCTGGCTGAAGCCTTGCCCGATGCCGAGCGGCGCCAGGGGATGCGCTATGACGTGGCCCAGACCCGGCTGGCGAAAAGCCTGTGTCCCGGGTGCGAGCGTGCGGTCGACCTGAAGGATGGCAAGAACGATTTCTGCCCACACTGCGGCATCGGCCTGTTCAACCGCTGTACTGCCTGCACGACGCGCAAGAGTGCGTTTGCACGGTTCTGCTTTGCGTGCGGCGCGGCGGCCAACACGACACTGGCCGACTGAATGAAAAAAACCGCAGCCGGCGGGGCCGGTTGCGGTTTCATGAAGTGCGCGCTACGTAGGGTGGGCGGGTTTCCGCCCACGCGTTCAACACACGTTCGCATACCAAGGACGATGTGAAGTACGCACTACCCGATATCAGTCACGCAGGTCAGCTGGCACCTTGCCGCCATTGGCCGCCAGCTTGTTCATGACCTGGCGGTGCAGCCAGATGTTCATCTTGGCCGAATCGTTCATGTCGCCCGTGTAGTTCAGCTCAGCGGCGAGTTCCTTGCGCGACTGCAGGCTGCTGTCCAGACCCAGCAGCTTGAGCAGGTCGACGATCGACGAACGCCAGTTCAGTTGCTGGCCCGACGAGGCGAGCATGCCGTTAAGAACTTGCTCGACGTCGACCGGCTGGGCTGGCGCCGCTGCTGGTGCTGGCGCTGCGGCTGGTGCGGCGGCCGTTGGTGCTGCCGGTGCTGCGGTCGGGGCAGCAGGTGCAGCCGTTGGCGTTGCCGCCGGTGCTGCGTCTTTTTTGCCTGGGAAAATTTTATGGAAGATGTTGCTCAGGATACCCACGGGACCCTCCTTTTCTGGTGATTGTTTACGGATATTGTTTGCCATGTAGCCCAGTGCAACGGCCAGGGCGGCGCCCCCGGCAGCCTTGATCAGCGTTGGATGCTCGGCGTAGAAGTCGCTCATGCGATCGACGATGCCGGGATTCTGCTGTTGTGCTTTTTCAGCCAGTTCCTGTACCTGCTCAGGCGAAACCTGCGCTGCCTGTTCAGGTGTGACCTGCGTTGGCACATTGTTGCCAAAGATCTTGCTCAATGCGCCACCGGCGACCGACGACAGCACGCCGCCGCCCGCGCCGCCCAGCAAGCTGGTCAGCATGCCGGCACGCTGGTTCTGGTCGCTCTGGCCAAACAGCTGGCTGACCATTTGCGGGAACGGTGGGGTCTGGTCGGAGCGCAGTGCGCTCGCGATGCCTTGCGCGACGCTGGCCCGGGGCGCGTTCTGCGCTACCTGGTCGAAGTCGGCGGCAGCATTGCCGTTGGTGCTGGCGGCGCCTGCGCCACCAAGATATTGCTGCAACAAATTACCTAAATCAAAAGCCATGTGTTCTCCTGCTGGGTGAATGCCGGGATGGATGACCAGCGTAGGCGTTTTGATATCGACCGCTCTGTACGATGACGAACCCACGGTGCATCGATCATCAACGATCTGCGCTCTGTGAACGTTAAGTGGGTGTTGCGCGGGAAAGAGAAGCGCCGCATGTATTTGCCAGGTGGACACGCCAGTACCGCAAACGGTAAGCTGCCGCTATGCCCTATGTCCCGCTCGCCGTGTTCCTCCTCCTGTACCTGTTTGCCAGCCTGGCCTGGAACATGTCCCAAGTGGTTGGCGCCGCCTACCTCGTTACCAGCCTGACCTGTTTTGTGGCCTACGCCATGGACAAGTCAGCGGCGCGCGCCAGCACCTGGCGCACGCCGGAAGCCACGCTCCTGCTGCTGGGCCTGATCGGCGGCTGGCCCGGTGCCGTGCTGGCGCAACAGTGGCTGCGCCACAAGACCAGCAAGCAATCGTTCCAGTGGAAGTTCCAGGCGACGGTGGCGCTGAACCTGGGCGTCTTCGCATTCCTCGCTTACCGCTTCGGCCAACCGGCCTTTGCATGATCATGATGCAGCACGATCCCGTGTGGCCATGGCCCCGCATCCTCGCGCACCGTGGCGGCGGCACGCTCGCGCCCGAAAACACGGTGGCCGGCTTACGCTGCGGCATCGCTGCGGGCTTTCGCGCGATCGAGTTCGACGTCATGCTGGCGCGCGACGGTGTCCCCGTGGTGCTGCACGACCCTGGCCTGGGCCGCACGGTCCGGGGCAGCGGCAGCGTGTTCGAGCACGATGCACTGGACCTGGCCGCGATGGATGCTGGCAGCTGGTTCGGCCCGGCGTTCGCAGGCGAGCCGGTGCCGTTGTTCGACGCCTTCGCGCGCCTGTGCATGGCCCACGGCATCTGGATGAATATCGAGATCAAGCCGGCGCCCGGCTACGAACGCGAGACGGGCCGCGTCGTGGCGCAGATGACGGCCGCGCTGTTCGCTGACGCGCTCGCATCCGACGACACAGCTGCGATGCCGCTGTTGTCGTCATTCAGCGACGTCGCGCTGGCGGCGGCGCAGGCGGCGGCCCCGACCCTGCCGCGCGCCTGTCTCATCAGCGCACTCGGCGCCGGTTGGCAGGCCAGGGCGCAGGCGCTCGGCGCGCGCGCCATCCATACCAACCACTTGCACCTGAGCCAGCTGCAGGCACGCGCCGTCAAGGACGCCGGCTACGGCCTGTTCTGTTATACCGTCAACGATGCCGGCCGGGCGCGCGAACTGCTGGCCTGGGGTGTGGACGCCTTCTGCACCGACCGCATCGACCTGATCACGCCCGATGTCGCCTGACGTCAGACCTTGGTACTATATTTACATTGTGACCTAAAGTAACAGGTGAGGGGTGACGTTAAGAACTGACGATCATTCCGACAGTGTTGCCACCATGGCGCTTTCCATCTCGACGAATACCCTGTCGCTCAGTACGCAGCGCAGCATGCGCACGCATGACACCGAGCAAGCAAAGGTCATCGAGCGCCTGAGTTCCGGCATGCGCATCAACCGTGCATCCGACGATGCGGCCGGCCAGGCGATCACCTCGCGCCTGACGTCCAGCCTGCGCGGCAACAGCCAGGCGATGCGCAGCCTGAGCGATGCGACATCGATGCTGCAGGTGGCCGATGGCGCCATGGCCAGCGTGACCGAGACCCTGCAACGCCTGCGCGAAATGGCAGTGGCCGCCGGCAACGGCAGCTACACGGACGGGGATCGCGGCGCGCTGCAGAAAGAAACGCAGGCACTGTTGCAACACATTACGCAGGTGGGCACCGACACCAGTTTCAACGGGGACGCGGTGTTTTCGCAGGACACCGTCAGTATCGGTGGCGACGAGCGGCGGCGCGCCGTGCTCGACGGCCTGCAGTCAGGCTGGCTCAGCTCGGCTGAGGACATGATCAAGCAGCATTACGGACTCATGGGCGACGGCGCCAAACTGACCGTCAATCTCGACACCACAGATGGCGCCTACAACGTGCTTGCCTCGGTATCCGGCACGTCGTCCGGCGGTAAGCTGAACAATCTGCACCTGAACCTCGACATGGCCGACTTCGGCACCGCGGTCACGCCCGACGGTGGCAGCGCGCCGCTCTACAGCGACCGCATCGTTGCCCATGAAATGGTGCATGCCGTCATGGGCCGCACGATGAACATGG
Organism: Oxalobacteraceae sp. CFBP 8761; assembly: GCA_014841595.1. Lineage (NCBI taxonomy): Bacteria > Pseudomonadati > Pseudomonadota > Betaproteobacteria > Burkholderiales > Oxalobacteraceae > Oxalobacteraceae sp. CFBP 8761. Next base: position 698,059 of record JACYUE010000002.1, read on the forward strand.
GCGCGCTGCCCCAGTGGTTTGTCGAAGGCACGGCTGAACTGATCAATGGCGCTGACGAACGGCTGGCCGGCGCCGGCAGCATCGCGGGCGTGGTCTCCAACATCGCGGGCGGCGGTTTTTCGTACGAAGGCGGGTATGCCGCCAGCCGCTACCTGCACGACCGCATGAAAGGCCTGGGCGTGGAGGGTGGTATCAAGGGCATCATGCAATATCTGAACAACAACCAGTCGGCCGATCTCGACGCGGCGCTCAATGCCGTGTCAAAAGGCGTGTACACCAGCAATGCCGCGTTCCTGGCCGACTTCGGCGCCAACGGCGCGCAATTTATCAATACAAAAATGAACCTGACCAATGCCGATACGGGCGCCATCGGCGGCCTGGATGCCGACGGCGGCAACGTGCGCGATGCCCGCGCCGTCGTGCCCGCCAGCGGGACCAGCAATGCCGCAGACGGCCTGGCCGGGTTCAATGTCGTGTACCCGGACGAAGGCGGCGCCAGCGGCGTGCGGCGTGTGCAGGTGCAGGCGGGCGACAGTGTCGGTGACCTGATCGACCTGCAATTCTCGTCGATGAATGCGCGCGCCCTGGGCCTGGCCAATCTCGACATGACGCGTTCCACTGTGGCGCTGCTGACCATCGACCGGGCGCTGGAGTTCGTCAATGAGCAGCGCGTGCGCACCGGCGCCTCGAGCAACCGGCTGGATCTGGCCGCAGGTGCCCTCGAGACGAGTTCGCAGAACATGCAGGCGGCGCGCTCGCGCATCCAGGACACGGATTACGCGAGCGACACGGCGCGGCTGACCCGCACGCAAATCCTGCAACAGGCGGCGTCGGCGATGCTGGCGCAGGCCAACGGGCAACCACGCTCAGTTCTGAGCCTGCTGCGCTGAGAATGGATCGGGGAGCTAGGCTATAATCGTTCCTTTATAGGCACGCTGCCTCACTCCGCCCAACGATCAGACATGAAATCCTCCGACATCCGCGAAAAGTTCCTCAAGTTCTTTGAATCCAAAGGCCATTCCATCGTGCGTTCCAGCCCGCTGGTGCCGGGCAACGACCCGACCATGCTGCTGACCAACAGCGGCATGGTGCAGTTCAAGGATGTCTTCCTGGGCCTGGATTCGCGCCCGTACTCGCGCGCGACGTCCGTGCAGCGCTGCGTGCGCGCCGGCGGCAAGCACAACGACCTGGAAAACGTCGGCTACACGGCGCGTCACCACACGTTCTTCGAGATGCTGGGCAACTTCAGCTTCGGCGACTATTTTAAGCGCGACGCGATCCAGCTGGCCTGGGAACTCCTGACCAAGGTCTACCTGCTGCCAGCCGAAAAGCTGACCATCACCGTGTACTTCGAGGATGACGAAGCGTACGACATCTGGGCCAACGAGATCGGCGTGCCGACAGAGCGCATCATCCGCATCGGCGACAACAAGGGCGCGCGCTACGCATCCGACAATTTCTGGCAGATGGCCGATACGGGTCCATGCGGTCCGTGCACCGAGATCTTCTACGACCACGGCGCCGACATCTGGGGCGGCCCACCGGGCTCGGCCGAAGAAGACGGCGACCGCTTTATCGAAATCTGGAACCTCGTGTTCATGCAGTTCTACCGCGACGAATCCGGCTCGCTCACGCCGCTGCCGAAGCCGTCGATCGACACCGGCATGGGCATGGAGCGCCTGGCTGCCGTCCTGCAGAACGTGCACAGCAACTACGAAATCGACCTGTTCCAGAACCTGATCAAGGCCGCTGCCCGCGAAACCGCCGCGCCCGACCTCGACAACAATTCGCTGAAGGTCATCGCCGACCACATCCGCGCTGCGTCGTTCATGATCGTCGACGGCATCATCCCGAGCAGCGAAGGCCACGGCTACGTGCTGCGCCGCATCGTGCGACGCGCGCTGCGTCATGGCCACAAGCTGGGCCAGACCAAGCCATTCTTCTACAAGCTGGTCGCTGACCTCGACATCGAGATGGGCGAAGCCTATCCCGAACTGCGCACGGCCAAAGAGCGTGTGGCGCAAGTGCTCAAGGCCGAAGAAGAACGCTTTGGCGAGACGCTGGAAAACGGCATGAAGATTCTCGAAGCCCAACTGGCCAAGGATCCGAAGAACCTCGATGGCGGCACCGCCTTCACGCTGTACGACACCTACGGCTTCCCACTGGACCTCACCGCCGACATCTGCCGCGAACGTGGCATCACGCTCGACGAAGCGGGCTTTACCGCCGCGATGGAACAGCAAAAGAAAACGGCGCGCGCCGCCGGCAAGTTCAAGATGGCGGCAAACGTCGAGTACGCGGGTGAAAAAACGAAATTCGTCGGCTACGATTCGCTGGCCCACAACACGCACGTGCTGGCGCTGTACGCCGACGGCGTCAAGGTCGAGCAATTGAGCGCCGGCCAAGCGGGCATCGTCGTGCTCGACACGACACCGTTCTACGCCGAGTCGGGCGGCCAGGTGGGCGATCAGGGTGTGATTGGCGACGGCGCCATCCGCTTCGAAGTCGAAGACACGCTCAAGATCCAGGCCGACGTCTTCGGTCACCACGGCGTGCTGCGCGAAGGCACGCTGAAGGTCGGCGCAACGGTCGACGCACAGGTCGACACGGCCAAGCGCGCACGCACCATTCGCAACCACTCGGCAACGCACCTGATGCACAAGGCGCTGCGCGAAGTGCTGGGCACGCACGTGGCACAAAAAGGTTCGCTGGTCGATCCTGACAAGACCCGCTTCGACTTCAGCCACCCGCAGGCGCTGACGCTGGACGAAATCACGCAGGTCGAGACCATCGTCAACCGCGAGATTCTCGAAAACCACGCGACGCAGTCGCACAATATGTCGTTTGACGATGCGGTCAAGCACGGCGCCATGGCGCTGTTCGGCGAGAAGTACGGCGACACCGTGCGCGTGCTCGATATCGGCACCTCGAAAGAGCTGTGCGGCGGCGTCCACGTGACCCGTACCGGCGACATCGGCCTGTTCAAGATCGTGTCCGAAGGCGGCGTCGCTGCCGGCATCCGCCGCATCGAAGCCGTCACGGGTGAAGGCGCACTGGCTCTGGTGCAATCGATCAACCGCAAGCTGATCGAAGCGGCCGGCGCCCTGAAGACCAATCCTGAGGAACTGACCAGCCGCATCGGTCAGGTGCAGGATCAGGTGAAGCTGCTCGAAAAAGAAGTCGCTGCACTGAAGTCGAAGCTGGCGTCGGGGCAGGGCGACGAGCTGATCGCACAAGCCATCGATGTCAACGGCATCAAGGTGCTGGCGGCGACGATGGAAGGCGCCGACGTGGCGACGCTGCGCGAAGCTATGGACAAGCTCAAGGACAAGCTGGGCACGGCCGCCATCGTGCTGGCAAGCGTCCTCGACGGCAAGGTCAGCCTGATCGCAGGCGTGACCAAGGATGCCACCGGCAAGGTCAAGGCGGGCGAGCTGGTCAACTTTGTGGCCCAGCAGGTGGGCGGCAAGGGTGGCGGGCGTCCGGACATGGCGCAAGCCGGCGGTACCGACCCATCGGGCTTGCCGGCAGCGCTGGCCGGCGTGGCGGGCTGGGTGGGCGAGCGCGCGTAAGCACGCCGCCTGCAAGAAAAACGCCGCCTTCGGGCGGCGTTTTTATTTCGGCACGCCGCTGGTGGCGTTCGATGAATACTGCGTAGGCTAACGCCGCTTCCAATGTCCGGGGATGTTCTTGTCCGGCCATTGCTTGTCCACTTTTTCCTTGAACGCGCAAAAATCCGACGCAACGAACTCGCCCGACTGAACGCCGCGGCATTCCCACATCACGGCGCTTCTGTGTGCAAACTGGTCCCATGCGTAGTCGTAGTCGATCGGCGCCGGTGTGGTCCGTTCAATGTCGATCACGGCATCCGGTCCGGCCTTCCCCTGGCCGGCTTGGTCTTGAAGCTTGTCCTGGGAATAGGCGACGGGAAGCAACTGCATCGCGATGAGGAGCGAGAAGGCAATAATTTTCATGTTCTGATATCCCCGGGTTGGCACACACGATGACGGCAGCTTAGCAGGTTGCCGGGCTGGAAAAGTCATCGACTGTCTCGAACGAGTCCAGGAACATTCGCAAGCACCTGCGCAATAAAGTCAATGAAGACCGCTGCACGCCGGGGCAGGCGCCGTTCTGCGGAATACAGCACATTGACGGGCACAGGCGGCGCCCCATGCCCGGTCAACACCGCTACCAGTTCGCCGCTCTGCAGTTCCCTGGTCACCATCCAGGCCGGCAGGTAAGCGATCCCCAGGTCGTTCAGGACGGCGCGCCGGATGCCGTCCAGACTATTGAGTCGCACACGTCCGCTGACCTTGCGATCGCCATCCCTGAACGGCCAGCTGTCATTGCCGGCCGCCAGCAAGGTATACACAAGGCAGTCGTGCGCAGCCAGGTCGCCGGGTTCCAGCGGTGTACCACGTTGTTTCAGATACGTCCTGCTTGCCACGCAGATGCGCGCAGATTGACCGACGCACCGCGCACGCAGGGTGCTGTCACGTAACTTGCCACCCCGGATAGCGATATCGATGCCTTCGGCCACCAGGTCGATGTACGCGTCGCCCAGGCGACATTCCACATCGACATGCGGATAGCGCTGCAGGAAATCCGGCAGTGCGGGTATCAAGAGTTCCGTGCCGATACTCTCCGGACACGCAATGCGCAGCAGTCCATGCGGATCTTGTTCACCGTGCGCCTCTGCTTCGGCTTCTCCGATGATGTCGAGTGCCAGGCGCGCTTGCGCGTAGTAGCGCTGGCCCTCGGCCGTGGCGACCATCTGCCGCGTTGAGCGATGCAACAGCCGCGTACCCAGCGACTTCTCCAGTGCCGCCACGTGCCGGCTGACGTTCGGTTGCCCGATCCCGAGCTCCCGCGCGACGGCTGAAAAACTACCGGTTTCGACGGCGCGCACGAAGCATCGCATCCACAACAATTTATCCATTCCTGCCCGCGTGAATTGGTTTTATGCAGCAAGAGCATAAATGATATGGCGGCAGCATGGCTTCTCATCCATGCAGTCAGCAATCAGACTGCACGGATCGACCCCATGCACATACGCTCGTGCCCCGGATCTCACCATGACAGGAACCCATATGAATACTGCTTCCACTGAACGCTTCGTCAGCCTGGTCGGCACCTATGAAATCGATCCGCTGGACGCTGCGGCGTTCGCACGCATCGCGACGGCGTCGGTTGACCAGACCGTCAATAAGCCAGGCTGCCTGTATTACATCGCTTCGCAAGACCTGAAGCAGGCCAACGTGTTTCACCTGGCCGAAGGCTGGGCCACGCAAGAAGCGCTCGATGTTCACCTCGGCAGTCCTGATTTTCTGGCGATGCTGGAGCAGGCATTTACACTGCGCATCGTGCGCCGTGAAATTTACGTGTCGGCGTCGGCAGGGCGCACCTTGCTGGGTTGATCGACGCAATCCGGCCGCATATTCGGTTGTCGGACATGGATTGACCCGCCCATCAACGTTCCAATCGAACCAGCACCCGTTTTATTGCGCGAGATTGTCTGACCGTCTATTGCACGCGCCGATTTGGGTCGCATCTTGTCTGCATCATGCACCGCCATAGTGCTTTTTCGTGAGCATCCAGTACAGACTCGGTAGCAGCTCGTCAAGCTTTTAACACTGGGTTGCAGGCTCGCAACAATCTATGACTATTTTGGTGCGCTGCGTCATACTGTGGGAATTGGAGTAGTATTCGAGTTCCAGCACCCTCCTTACTGATCAGGAATGCGATGAGCGACATCATTTTCGACACTGACACCGACACCATGGAATTCCAGAGAGATCTGGATGCGCGGGGGCTCAATTGCCCACTGCCCATCCTCAAAGCGAAGAAGGCGCTCGCCGAAATGGAGAGTGGCCAGGTGTTGCGTATCGTGGCCACCGACACCGGCTCCGTGCGCGACTTTCAGGCGTTTGCCAAACAGACCGGCAATGCGCTGCTGGCCCACACCTTCGAACACGGCGAGTTCACGTTTCTGATGCGCCGCAAGTAGTCCAGGCTGCCGTGTTGCGCCTGTCGACGCGGCGCACACACTTGCCATGCCGGGGTCTGAGCCCCGTTTGTTTTCCCCGAATTCATGACAGACCGAGTACTTTAGGTGTTTTCCTCTACTAAAAAATCGCACGCTCGTGCTTTAATTTGGCCCGTTGCCCCGATTTCTCATATAATCTGAGCCACTTTAGTCTGTCTCCATCTCATTTTAAAAGGCACCCTATGAAAGTCCTGGTACCCGTCAAACGCGTGGTCGACTACAACGTCAAGGTTCGCGTCAAGTCCGACAACAGCGGTGTGGATATCGCCAACGTCAAGATGTCGATGAACCCGTTCGACGAAATCGCGCTGGAAGAGGCGACCCGCCTGAAAGAAGGCGGCAAGGTTACCGAAGTGGTGGCAGTGTCGATCGGCGTGCCGCAGTGCCAGGAAACCCTGCGCACCGGCCTGGCCATCGGCGCCGACCGCGCCATCCTGGTCGAGACCGCAGGCGACACCGAGCCGCTGGGCGTGGCCAAGATCATGAAGGCGCTGGCTGACAAAGAGCAGCCACAGCTGATCATCCTGGGCAAGCAGGCAATCGATGACGACTCGAACCAGACCGGCCAGATGCTCGCAGCACTGCTGGGCTGGCCACAAGCGACGTTCGCGTCGAAAGTGGTGCTCGAGGACGGCAAGGTCACCGTGACGCGCGAAGTCGACGGCGGCCTGGAAACCGTGGCGCTCAAGCTGCCTGCAGTCATCACCACCGACCTGCGCCTGAACGAGCCGCGTTACGTGACGCTGCCGAACATCATGAAGGCCAAGAAAAAGCCGCTCGAGACGATCAAGCCGGAAGACCTGGGCGTGGACGTGGCGCCGCGCCTGAAGACCCTGAAAGTCGTCGAGCCAGCCAAGCGCTCGGCGGGCGTCAAGGTCCCGGACGTGGGCACGCTGGTGCAGAAACTGCGCACTGAAGCCAAAGTCATCTGAGCCGTTTGTCGTCATTTACAAGATAGGAATCAACATGGTCGCATTAGTCATTGCTGAACACGACAACGGCTCCCTGAAGGGCGCTACCCACCACACCGTTACCGCAGCCGTTCAGTGCGGCGGCGATGTGCACATCCTGGTCGCCGGTTCGGGTTGCGGCGCCGCTGCCGAAGCTGCCGCGCAGATCGCGGGCGTTTCGAAAGTGCTGGTCGCTGACGCGCCGCACTTCGCCGACGGCCTGGCCGAGAACGTGGCCGAGCAGATCCTGGCGATCGCCGGCAGCTACTCGCACATCCTCGCGCCTGCCACCGCCTACGGCAAGAACATCCTGCCGCGCGTGGCCGCCAAGCTCGATGTCGCGCAGATCTCCGAGATCACCAAGGTCGATTCGCCCGACACGTTCGAGCGTCCGATCTACGCCGGTAACGCGATTGCCACCGTGCAGTCGGGCGACAGCGTGAAAGTCATCACCGTGCGCGGCACGGCGTTCGACTCCGCAGCCGCTGGCGGCTCGGCCGCCATCGAAGCCATCGCTGCCGTCGCAGACGCGGGCACGTCGAGCTTCGTGGGCCGTGAACTGGCCAAGTCGGATCGTCCGGAACTGACCGCTGCCAAGGTGATCGTCTCGGGTGGCCGTGGCATCGGCTCGGCCGACAACTTCAAGATTCTCGAGCCGCTGGCCGACAAGCTGGGCGCGGCGATGGGTGCGTCGCGCGCCGCCGTCGACGCCGGCTTCGTGCCGAACGACTGGCAAGTTGGCCAGACGGGCAAGATCGTCGCGCCAACGCTGTATATCGCCGTCGGTATTTCCGGCGCGATCCAGCACCTGGCCGGCATGAAGGACTCGAAAGTCATCGTCGCCATCAACAAGGACCCGGAAGCGCCGATCTTCTCGGTGGCCGACTACGGCCTGGTGGCCGACCTGTTCGAAGCCGTGCCGGAACTGGTCAAGGAACTGGGCTGATCGCCAGGCGCGGCGTCCTTGTACGCCGCGCCGACAGCCGCCAATGACGCCGTTCCCGCCCGTGCAGGAACGGCGTTTTTTTTTGCATAAGAATTTATTCAGGAGACAATGGTGAGCTACAACGCCCCGCTGAAAGACATGCAGTTCGTGCTGACTGAACTGGCCAATCTGGCCGAGATCAATGCGCTGCCCGGCTGTGAAGATGCGACGCCCGACACCGTGGAAGCGGTCCTGGAAGAAAACGCGAAATTCTGCCGCGACGTGATCGCGCCGCTGAATCGCGTGGGCGACAAGGACCCAAGCTACTGGAAAGACGGCGCCGTCACCACGACCAAAGGTTTCCGCGAGGCGTTCAAGGCCTACGCCGAGGCTGGCTGGCAGGGCGTGCAGCACCCGCAGGATTTCGGCGGGCAGGGCTTGCCCAAGCTCGTGGCCACGCCGTGCATGGAAATGCTGCACGGCGCCAACCTGTCGTTCGCGCTGGTCGCGCTGTTGTCCGACGGCGCCATCGAGGCCTTGCTCACCGCCGGCTCGGACGCGCAAAAGGCGCGCTTCCTCGAGCCGCTGGTGTCGGGCCGGTGGACCGGCACCATGAACCTGACCGAGCCGCAGGCCGGCTCCGACCTGGCCGCCGTGCGCACCCGCGCCGAGCCGCAGGGCGACGGCACCTATAAACTGTTCGGCACCAAGATCTACATCACGTATGGCGATCACGACATGACCGAAAACATCGTGCACTTGGTGCTGGCGCGCACGCCTGACGCGCCGCCGGGCGTGAAGGGGATCTCGCTGTTTATCGTGCCCAAGTTCATGATCAACGACGATGGCTCGCTGGGCGCGCGCAACGACGTTGCCTGCGTCTCGATCGAACACAAGCTGGGCATCAAGGCGAGCCCGACGGCCGTGCTGCAGTTCGGCGACAACGGCGGCGCCGTCGGCACGCTGGTCGGCGAAGAAAACCGTGGCCTCGAATACATGTTCATCATGATGAATGCAGCGCGCTTCGGCGTGGGCATCCAGGGCGTTGGCCTGGCCGAGCACGCGTACCAGGGCGCGGTGGCCTTTGCCAAGGACCGCGTCCAGTCGCGCGACGTGGCCGGCTCGAGTGGTCCGGTGACAATCATCCACCACCCGGACGTGCGCCGCATGCTGATGTCGATGCGTTCGCAGACGGAAGCCGCGCGCGCGCTGGCGTATGTCGGCGCGGCGCTGTCCGACCTGGCCCATCACCATCCGGACCAAGCGACGCGCACGGCGAATCTGGCCATCTATGAATATCTGGTCCCCGTCATCAAGGGCTGGGCGACCGAGATGAGCGAGCAGGTCGCGCGCGATGGCGTGCAGGTGCATGGCGGCATGGGCTTCATTGAGGAAACGGGCGCAGCGCAACACTACCGCGACGCGAAGATCCTGACCATCTATGAAGGCACGACGGCGATCCAGGCCAACGACCTGGTGGGCCGCAAGACGGTGCGCGATGGCGGCGCCGTGGCCAGGGCGCTGATCGCGCAGATCCGCGATGTCGAGCGCCAGTTGGGCGACGCGCAGAACGCCGATTTCGCAGCCATTGCGCAGCGCCTGCAAGAGGGCAGCGCGGCGCTCGAGCAAGTGGTCGAGTATGTGGTGGCCAATATCAGGACGGACGTGAAGGCGGTGTTTGCCGGCAGCGTCACCTATCTGAAGCTGGCCGGCATTGTGCTCGGCGGCTGGCAGATGGCGCGCGCAGCGCTGGCGGCGCAGAAGCGGCTTGATGCAGGCGAGGGCGATGCCGCTTTCTACCGCGCCAAGATCGGCACGGCGCGCTTCTTTGCCGACCACATCCTGTCGCAGGCACCGGGGCTGCGCACGTCGATCGTCGATGGCGCGGCGGGCGTGCTGGCGCTGGAGATCGAGCAGTTCTAAGCAGGCATGCAGGCCGGCACGTGCCCTGGGCAGTGCCGGTCACGTCGTGGTGTCTTAAGGCTCGTTGAACGCGTGGACGGAAAATCCGTCCACCCTACCGTGGGCATGTAGGGTGGACGGCTCTGCCGTCCACGCGTTCAACAAACCGTTGCCCACCACGATCGTACGCAACCCGCGTTCTTCACCCGTACGCGCCGCCCGTGTACATCACATCCGACAACCGTGCGATCGTCCCGATCAGCACGGTCGTCGCCACCAGCATCGTAATCACCAGCAGCAGCACCAGCACCCAGTTCGAGCGTGACTGGCGCCCGCTATGCGCGTTGTATTGCGCATCCCACTTCTCATCCGGCGTCAGGCCGATCACCAGCGCCTCGACAAAGCCGACGATGTACGACACCAGCAGCGGCAGCACGATGTAGAACGGATGCGGCTTGACCGCACCGTACAGGATCCCCGTGACCGGCAGGCAGCACAGGTGCAGCAGGCCGATCCGGTCCGCACCAGGCTTGAGATAAAAGCGGTGAATGCCGAAGCCACCCAGCAGCAGGGCGAGTAGGGTGGCGAAAGTCTTGTTCTTGTGCGCAGCAGCCATGGATGTTGTCAATCGTTCAGGAAAGCCAAAGTATCGTCCAGATTGGCGCGAATGGCACGCTTTGGGCGACTGACTGCGTATTCCAGGCCAATCGGGCAGATGGCTGGTAGCGGTATGGCGCGAAATCGGTGATAATGGTTGATTCTCCTGGGACTGCGCGCCCTGTATCATTAACGCTTGCTGCTGTTCGGTGTCGCGCGCTATAATCGTCGACTTTCTCCGTCCAGAACAACTTTTTCGGAAATATTATGGTCGTTATTCGTTTGGCTCGTGGTGGCGCAAAAAAGCGTCCGTTCTTCAATATCGTTGCAACTGATTCGCGCAATCGTCGCGATGGTCGTTTCATCGAGCGTATCGGTTTCTACAACCCGATGGCATCGGGCGCTGAAGTCAGCCTGCGTATCGCTGCTGACCGTCTGTCGCACTGGCAAGGCGTTGGCGCACAACTGTCGCCAACCGTCGCTCGCCTGGTCGCCCAGCAAAAGCCAGCTGCTTAATTTTAATTAAGCAAGGTACGCAGGTTTGAACGATTCAGCAGCGAGCAACGCAGGTACGGGAACTTCGGTTCCCGCCGATCTGGCCGAAGTGGGGTACGTGTCCGGTGCTTATGGCATCGTCGGTGGCATTCGTGTCACGCCGCACTCCGCTGACGCCGATGCGCTGCTGAACGTGAAAACCTGGTGGGTCAGCAAGCCGACTCTGCACGCCGTTACGGTGCGCAGTGCAAAACTGCATGGCGGCGATGTCGTCGCCACGCTGGTCGGCCTGCAGGGCCGCGATGCTGCCGAAGCGCTCAAGGGCGCCACGGTACAGATCGCACGCAGCGCGTTTCCCGCGCTCGAAGAAGATGAGTATTACTGGTCCGATCTGATCGGGCTTGACGTGGTCAACCTGCAGGGCGAAGCCCTGGGCAAGGTGGCCGACATGATGAGCAATGGCGCGCAATCGATTTTGCGCATCGTGCCGGTGCCCGATCCGTCGTCAGACGAAAAGGCCCCCGAGCGCCTCGTGCCGTTCGTCGACCAGTTCGTCAAGACTGTCAGCCTCGACCAAAAACTGATTACTCTGGACTGGGGTCTCGATTTTTGAACCCGTCCACGTGGGCTTGAGATCCGATGCAATTTGACGTCGTGAGCTTGTTCCCGGAAATGTTTGCCGCATTGACGCAGTCCGGGGTGACCCGCCGTGCGTTCGAGCAGCAACGCTGGGGCTTGCATCTCTGGAATCCACGCGATTTCACGCAAGACCGTCACCGCACCGTCGATGACCGCCCGTATGGCGGTGGTCCCGGCATGGTGATGATGGCACGGCCGCTCGAAGCGACCATCGATGCCGCGAAGGCGCGCCAGCAAGACCTCGGTCTGCCCAGCCCGCGCGTGGTGTTCATGTCGCCGCAAGGCAAGCCACTGACCCATGCCCGCGCGATGGCACTGAAGGACGAGCCTGGTCTCGTCATCCTGTGCGGTCGCTACGAAGCGGTGGATCAGCGCCTGCTCGACCGCTGCGTCGATGAGGAAATTTCTCTCGGCGATTTCGTGCTGTCGGGTGGTGAATTGCCTGCAATGGCCCTGATGGACGCCGTGGTACGCCTGATTCCCGGCGTGCTCGGCGACGATGCCTCGGCCGTCGAAGACAGTTTCGTCAACGGCCTGCTCGACTCGCCGCACTATACGCGGCCTGACGTGTACGAAGACATACCGGTGCCACCTGTCCTGATGGGTGGTAACCACGCCGAGATCGTCAAGTGGCGCCGCCAGCGCATGCTGGAAGCCACTGCGTCGAAGCGGCCGGATCTGCTGGACGCGGCGCGTGCCGCCGGCCAGCTGACCAAGAAGGACGAACAGTTTCTGGCAGGGTTGGTCAAACCTGCCGAGTAAGAATGTGGCGTCGCAAGACGCGTAACGAATATGCGTTGCAAGACGCATGCAAAAGCGGGCACGTTGCCCGTTGTTCAACCCCATCCTCTACTGGGCGAAGGTAGCGCCGGCAAGATGGTTTATGGAGTCATAAAAATGAATCTGATTCAACAACTCGAGCAAGAAGAAATTGCGCGCCTCGGCCGCAAGATCCCTGATTTCGCACCTGGCGATACCGTTATCGTCAGCGTCAACGTCGTCGAAGGCACCCGCAAGCGCGCCCAGGCATACGAAGGCGTCGTGATTTCCCGTCGTAACCGTGGCCTGAACTCGAACTTCATCGTTCGCAAGATCTCGTCCGGCGAAGGCGTCGAGCGTACGTTCCAACTCTACTCGCCGCTGATCGCTTCGATCGAAGTCAAGCGTCGTGGCGATGTGCGTCGTGCGAAGCTGTACTACCTGCGTGAGCGTTCGGGCAAATCGGCGCGTATCAAAGAAAAACTGCCACAGCGTCGCGTCAAAGCAGCGCCAGCAGCTGCAGCTGAGTAATAGCCATCGTGCGCAAGCACCTTTGCTAATAAAAAGGCATCCGCAAGGATGCCTTTTTTACTATCCGCAGCGTTATTGAAAGAACGTTATTTTGGCCAAGCTCGTGTTCGACCCCACCCAGTTGCCCGTGATTAGTCTGGCCGGCGAGGCCGCGGTCGCGCCCGCGCGGCTAAATCCCACAGCGCTGCGCCAACGCTTTGCGCAAACGCTGGCGTGGGACCCGGAAATTTCGACCGAGACCGACGACCGCCTGGCGGCACCGTTTCGCCGCGCTGCCGTGCTGATCCCGCTGGTCGAGCGGCCCGAGGGCGTGACGGTCCTGCTCACGCGCCGCACCGACCACCTGACGAGCCACGCCGGCCAGGTCAGCTTTCCCGGTGGCCGCTCGGAAGATTACGATTCGTCGCCCATCGAAACCGCGCTGCGCGAAACCGAAGAAGAAATCGGCCTGTCGCGCCACCGCATCGAGATCATCGGCGTGCTGCCCGACTACGCCACTATCAGCGCGTACCGCGTCACGCCGGTCGTGGCTCTGGTTGCGCCACCGTTCACGTTGCAGGTGGACCCGGGCGAAGTAGCAGAAGCGTTCGAGGTGCCGCTGGCCTGGCTGATGGACGGCCAGCATCACCAGCGGCGCGAAATCGACCTGCCGCAGGGCGGCAGCCGGGCCTTCTACACGATGCCCTACGAGCAGTATTTTGTCTGGGGCGCAACGGCCGCCATGCTGCGCAACCTGTTCCACTTCTTGCGGGCTTAAGGGAATGTTATTACCCGAAATTTGATTCTGGCGTGCTTCTCCGCTATCGTAGCGGGGCAGTCGTGTTGCCATAACAAAAAAGGGTTCCTGAATGACATTCTTTTCCATCCTGTGCGCGCTGCTCATCGAGCAACTGAAACCGCTGCGCGCGGACAACCAGGTGTACGGCGCCATCAAGGCGCTGACGATTCGCATCGAAACCTGGTTCAACGCCGGCGAGCAGACCAATGGCCGCATGGGATGGTTGCTGATGATGGGTGCGCTGATGCTGCCCACCTGGCTCGTCTACTGGGTGTTCATGCACTACAACCTGGTCTTCCTGGCCTTCGTCTGGAATGTCCTGATCATTTACCTGACGATGGGGTTTCGCCACTACAGCCATTTCTTTACCTCGATCCAGTTCGCGCTCAACGCCGGCGACGAGCCCCGTGCGCGCGCGCTGCTGGCCGAATGGACGCGGCTCGACACGGTCGGCATGGACAGCACGGAAATCACCCGCATCGCTGTCGAGAAAGCGCTGATCACGACGCACCGCAATGTGTTCGGCGTGTTCTTCTGGTTTTTGATGCCGCTCGGCCCGGCCGGCGCCGTGATGTACCGCGTCTCGGAATACCTGTCGCGTGCGTGGAACGAGCCCGACCACATGCGCAACGAAGCGTTCGGCGAGTTTGCCGCCAAGGCGTTCTACTGGATCGACTGGATGCCCGTGCGCCTGACGGCGGTGGCATTCGCCGTGGTGGGCAATTTCGAAGACGCCGTGTATGCGTGGCGCAATTTCGCCAACCGGTGGGTCGACGAAGCGCGCGGCATCATCCTGTCGGCCGGCGGCGGCGCGATGGGTGTGCGGCTTGGCACGCCCAACGAAAATGCCCCACAATTGTTGCCGGCGGACGCCGCCATGGTCGACCTGAGCGACAGCGAAACGGACATCCTGCCGGGCGAAGAACCGACGATCCGCGCGCTGCAAAGCACCGTTGGCCTCGTGTGGCGTGCGCTGATTTTGTGGATGATTCTGCTGTTGCTGACCTCGAGCGTGGCCTGGCTGCGCTAGGGCAGGGGAGGGGGCAGCGCCCGCTTTCTCGTCCTCAGGTCTTCTATAAGATATAATAGTGGCTTCACTTAGCCCCTCAGGACTATGACCGACTTAGCGCAGACCAAGGACGAGGATCTCTCCGGAGAATTTTTTGTCCTGGGCATCACGAACAACGGCAAGCAATTCCGCCCGAGCGACTGGGCGGAGCGGCTGTGCGGCGTCCTGGCAGCCTATTGTCCCGGCACCGGCGGCCCGAATGCCCACCTGAAGTTTTCTCCCTACGTCTATCCGACCCTCGTCAACGGGATCAAGGCCGTCGTCGTCAACCGCAAGCTGCAGAAGATCGAACCACTGGCGTATCACTTCGTGCGCAGCTTTGCCACCGATAACGACATGCAGATCGTCGAGGCGTGCTTCGTGCCGCTGCCCGGCGAGAAGAAGCCCGAAGCCTGAACCTTCAGCACCACGCCACTGGCGCCTTGATCACATCAAGGCGCCAGTGTTCGTTTGGGGTGGCCTTAAGCACGCGTTGGATGCTTCCTGTCAACCCATCAACCGAAGGGGCATGCTGGGCTTGTCCATCTGCTACTATTTCGGCCGCAGGCAGGACGGTTGGCGTCCTGCCCCAATGATCGGACATCATGGATTCAAAGAACAAGCTGCGCGGTATGTCCGCGCATGTCGCGGCGCTGTGCCTGGCGCTGATCACCATTGCGCCCGCCGGTGCGCAGCCTGCAGTCAACGCACCTGCGGCCAGCGCCCCTGCGGCCAGCGCCGCCAAAGCAGTGCTGCCCAAGGGCGTGACGCTCGGCCCGGCAGTCGAAGGCATCACTGAATATCGCCTGGCCAACGGCCTGAAAGTGCTGCTGTTCCCGGACGCTTCGCGCCCGACCGTGACGGTCAACATGACCTATCTGGTCGGCTCGCGCCACGAAAACTACGGCGAAACGGGCATGGCCCACCTGCTCGAACACCTGCTGTTCAAGGGTTCGACAAAGAACCGCGACATCACCAAGCAGTTCTCGGAGCGGGGCATGCAGTTCAACGGCACCACGTCGCTTGACCGCACCAATTACTATGAAGTGTTCCAGGCGTCGAAAGACAATCTCGACTGGGCGTTGCAGATGGAAGCGGACCGCATGGTCAACTCGTTCGTCTCCGCCAAGGACCTGGCGTCCGAGATGACGGTCGTGCGCAACGAGTTTGAAAGCGGCGAAAACCAGCCGGGCAACGTGCTGTTCAAGCGCATGCAGAGCATCGCCTACGACTGGCACAGCTATGGCCGCTCGACGATCGGCAACCGCAGCGACATCGAGAACGTGCGGATCAAGAATCTGCAGGATTTTTATCGCACCTACTACCAGCCGGACAACGCCGTGCTGCTGGTGGCGGGCCAGTTCGAGCCGGCTGCCACACTGGCGAAGATCCAGCGCTTGTTCGGGGCGATCCCGAAACCGAAGCGCACCTTGCCCGTGTTCTGGACCGAAGAGCCGACCCAGGACGGCGAGCGCAGCTTTACCGTGCGGCGCCAGGGCGACATGCAGTTTGTCGCGGTCGGCTACAAGATCCCGTCCGACCTGCACGCGGACGCCGAAGCGCTGGGGTTTGCGTCGCAGATCATGGGCGACGCACCCAACGGCCGCCTGCACAAGCTGCTGGTTGAAACCGGCAAGGCCAGCCAGGTGTTCAGCTTTGGCCAGACCGGCTATGCGCCGGGCCTGCAGTACTTCGGCGCCGTGGTCAAACTGGGCGAACCCATCGAGCCGGTGCGCGAGGCACTGGTCCAGGCCGTCGAAGAATTCGCCAGCAAGCCGCCTACGGCGGAAGAACTGGAGCGCGTGCGCCGTTCGTGGCTCAATACGATCGAGCGCAGCCTGAACGATCCGCAGGCGGTGGGCGTGGCGCTGTCCGAGCCGGCGTCCCTTGGCGACTGGCGCATGTTTTTCGTCAGCCGCGAGCGCGTGCAGAAGATGACGGCCGAACAGGTCGCCGCCAGCGCCGGCCGCTACTACCTGCGCACCAACCGCGTGACCGGCACCTTCATTCCCGAAGAATCATCGAAACGCGCCGCGCTGCCAGCGGCGCCTGCCGTGACGGACGTGCTGAAGGACTTCAAGCCGGCGGTGTCGAACCTGGTCGCGGAAAACTTCGACCCGAGCCAGCAGAACATCATGCAGCGCACCACGTTGACGACGGCGGGTGGCGTGAAGCTGGCGCTGCTGCCGAAGAAGAACCGCGGCGAGACCGTCACGGTTGACCTGCGCCAGCACTTCGGTACCGAGCAAAGCCTGTTCGGCAAGGGCACGGTCCAGGGCCTGACGTCGGCGATGCTGATGCGCGGTACCACGCGCTACACACGCGCTGAACTGGCCGACGCGTTCGACAAGCTCAAGATGACGGGTGGCCCGACGCATTTCCAGACCACGCGCGAACACCTGCCCGAGGCATTGAAACTGGTGGCGCACGTGCTGCGTGAGCCGGCATTCCCGGAATCGGAATTCGAGCAACTGCGCCAGCAGATCCTGGTGGGGCTGGAAGCGAGCCGCAATGAGCCCGACAGCGCCGCTGCGCGCGCCATGGCGCTGCACTTCAACCGCTATCCGAAGGGCGACGTGCGCCATGCGAACTCGCTCGAGGAAGACGTGGCCGAGGTCAAGGCGGCGCGCCTGGCCGATCTGAAGGCGTTCCATGCCGACTTCCACGGCGCCCAGCCGGCCGAGATGGCGATCGTGGGTGACTTCGACGCGGCCCAGATCACGCCGCTGGTGAATACGCTGTTCGGTGCCTGGCGCGCGCCGCAGCCGTTTGCACCGGTGCTGACCGGGCATGCCGATGTGGCGCCTCTCGCGCGCACTCTCAACACGCCCGACAAGGAAAATGGGTCGTACACGGCGCGCCTGAACGTCGACCTGAACGTCGAGGACCCGGACTATCCGGCCCTGATGCTGGCCAACTACATCTTCGGCGAAGGCGGCCTGAAGTCGCGCCTGATGGACCGGATCCGCCAGAAGGATGGCTTGTCGTATGGCGGTGGCTCGAACCTGATGGCGGGCACGCTCGACCGCTTTGGCGTGTTCTCGATCGGCGCGATCGCGGCGCCGCAGAACCTGGCCAAGCTCGATGCGGCAGTACGGGCCGAATTGACGCGCGCGGTCAAGGAGGGGTTCACGGCGGAAGAGCTGGCCGGTGCCCGCTCTGGACTGATGCAGCAACGCCTGCAGACACGCACGAACGACGCCGCGCTGGCCAGCGGCTGGACGTCGTACCTGTACCGCGACAAGAACTTCCTGTGGTCGCTGGAACTGGAGCGCAAGCTGAATGCGGTCACCTTGTCCGAGTTGAACGCAGCGTTCCGCAAGGCGATCGATCCGGCAAAACTGTCCGTCGTGATGGCTGGCGATCAGTCCAAAGTCGGGGAGCCGGTCAAACCGATAGTCGCTATGCCCTAACTGCAACAGTTGCCCCACTTAAATGTCCTGGATTGTGACGCCGGGGGAAGCATGCGTTAAAATGTTTCCCTTCGGAATCATCGTATCACCCAGGGAGTATCATGAAAGGCATCAGCAAATTGCCGGTAGCAGGCGGCATGTCGTTCACCGGCAAGGTTGTCCTGGTCACTGGCGCGGCCAGCGGCATCGGTCGCGCCATTGCCCTGGCCTTTGGCCGCGCCGGCGCCTGTGTGGTCGTGGCCGACATTTCGATCGAGGGTGGCCACGCGACGGCGGGCATGATCGTGGAAAACGGCGGCAAGGCGCTGTTCGTGCAGTGCAACGTCACCCGTGCGCCTGAGGTCGAGGCGCTGGTGGACAAGACGATCAATTACTACGGTCGCCTGGACATCGCGGTGAATAACGCCGCCGTGGACGAAGAGCACCATCCGCTGGCCGACACCGACGACGAGCAGTTCGACCGCATCATGAACGTCAACGTCAAGGGTGTCTGGCTGTGCATGAAATACCAGCTGCGCCGGATGCTGGCGCAGGGCGGCGGGGCGATCGTCAACATGGCGGGCGTGGCCGGCCTGGTGGGCAGCCCGAACCATGCGGTCTACGGTGCCAGCAAGCATGCCGTCGTGGGCCTGACCAAGAGCGCTGCCGCCGAGTACGCACGCGAGGGCGTGCGCATCAACGTGCTGTGCCCGGCAGCGGTGAAGACACCGATGCTGGCGCGTGCGATCGAGCGTGATCCCGGCATCGAGAAAAAGCTCAAGGCAGCCCATCCGATGGGCCGCTTCGCCGAGGCCGGTGAAATCGCGCAAGCCGCTCTGTGGCTGTGCTCGGACATGGCCTCCTACGTCAATGGCCACGAGATGGTCATCGACGGCGGTTACACGGCCGTCTAGGTTCGCCGGCCCAGGTCTTACTTGGTTACTTAGGCCGGGGCTGCTTGAGGTCCTGGCTGGCCACGGCGACGCGGCCGGCACGCACTTCGCCCACGGCAATCGCCACGGCGCGCGCGACGTTGCGCGCTTCTTCCTGCACCGCATGGTCGGCGTCGAACGTCTCGTGGCTGTCGGCATACGATTCGTAGTAGCCGATGAAGCGGTTGAGCTGGCCGAAGCTGCCTGAACTGATCAAGCCCATCCATTCCAGCCAGTCCGACAGCGAACGGCGCACGCCCTCGATGCCGGCCACGTCGCCATGCACGATGAGGCCGAATGCGCGACCGGCCAGGTGCTTTGGATATTCCCAGCCGTCGCGTTCGATCTGCTTGGCGATCTCGGCTTTCTTGCCCTGGGTCGAGGTGGGATCGGGATTGCCGCCGTCGGCGCAAACCAGGCGGTCGATCATCTGCTTGAGCACGCCCGGCGTCTGGTACCAGTAGACCGGCGTGATGATGATGACGCCGTGCGCCAGCACCCAGCGCTCGTAGATCTCGTTCATCCAGTCATTGACCTGGCGCTCGGCGTGGTTCGGGTAGCAGCTGCATGGCCAGTGGCACAGCGGCATCGCGGTCGACACGCAACCCTTGCACGGGTGGATGTGGCGGTCGTAGTCGGAGTTGATCAGGCTGAGGTCGAGGATGTCGGCCTCGATGCCCTCAGCCTCGATGATCTCGCGCGCCATCTCGGACATGCGCCAGCTTTTGGATATCTCGCCAGGGCAGGTGCCGTCGTTGCGGGCGGAGGCATTGATGATCAGGATGCGGCTTTTGGTGTCCGGGTTCTTCTGGTGTTGTTCGGCTTCGAGCAGCCGGTCACGTGCGGCTTTCCAGTCGATCGACAGGTCGTAGTCGGGATCGGCAAAGCCGGGGCCGGCCTTGACGGTACGTGGCGCCTTGCGGCCGTCCTGGTAGGCATCCCAGGCCACCGCCTCGATGGCGGCCAGCTCGTTTTCCAGTGCGTCGTAGCCGGGGTCCTGGAAGGTGCGGCGAAATTGCAGGTGAAATTCGTTGCGCCCCAGTTTGGCGGGCGCCTGGCCCTTGCGTACCGTCGTCATAAGTTCTCCAATGTGAATGGGGTCATTATCGTGGCGACGGGTCAAAGGCTGTGTTCGGACGCGCACACATAATCGGGAATTCCTTTGGTGTAAGCCGGATTTGTAAATTAGTAAATAGAGATCGAGACATGTGCTGTGTTCAGCGAGCGACTCTGCGTGCGAAATCACCTTACTTATTTTCCATTGGTCAACTTTGAATGTTATCGTATATACTTTTATAGATAGTTATAGTGACTAGCGGTATCTATAAGCTAATAGGCTGCTAGCTAGTTTCTGTCTGAACCGTAACTCGCTGATAACACGCAGCGTTGATGAGTGGTCTTCTGCGAATGAGTCGAAGTTTTTGGGAGGGTGAACTTGAACAAGCCGAAGGTAGCTAAGTCGAAGCACAACGCGCCGGGTCAATACTTAGGATTTGCACTTCAGCCGCTCAGAATGTTTTATCATCTTTTGACCGCGCCAAAGGAAGCATGGGTATCTCTAGAGTTGGTCGATGACATTGCAGTGCATTATGCAAATGGCGATATGCTGGCGGAGCAGACAAAGAGTGCTCTATCCCATAATCCATTGTCGAACTGGGCGATTGACCTTTGGAAGACAATGGCGAACTGGATTGATGACATCGATGCTGGGCGCCTGAACGTGGAGACAACGGCATTTCAGATTTATGTCACTCCGATTTACGAGGGTGAATTCAGTTCCTCGATTTCTAAGGCGTGCACTCGCGAGGAAGTTGCGGCGATTGTTTCGTCTGTCTCCGCAAGCGTTGCCGCTAATCCACCTGCTGATGACTGTCTAAGGTACGTACAAAAATTCCTGAGCCTTGCCGAAGATATTAGGTGGAAGTTCGTGAAGCGGATTCAAATTGTATCAGCGGATCGCGATCCTGTTGAGGCGTTGTGTCGGCTATTAATAGCGACGACAGACGAGAGCTTACACGAACTGCTTTGTGCCACCGGCATCGGACTCGCAAAGGAACGTGCTGACTCGCTGATAAGACAGCGGAAGCCTGCGAAGATCAGATGCGGTGATTTTCAGCGGGAATTTAGGGCGTTTGCGCGCAAATGTAACACTCCTGGATACCTTCAATCAGTGTCGCCAGTTCCTGACGCCAAAGAGGTGAAAGCACTTCTTCTCAGTAGGCCTGATTTTATAGCCCAACTTGACTTCGTCGGTGCTCAAGAGTCCCAGAAACTACGCGCAGTTAGCGACTTCTTACGTACCAAATCTGACAAGGTAAATTGGGCTGACGACGGATTAGTATTCAAAGGAAGCTTTGATGAGATGGATGATGATCTGTTGAGAGAGCACGAATCAATTAAATTGTTAGTTAGTGATGAGCACTCTGACAAAGATGAAGCTACATGCGGAAGAATGATTTACGTGCGTTGTACCTCATTGACTCCACCCATTGAAGGTAAAGCCGTTCCTAAGCATTTCACTTCCGGTAGCTATAACGCGTTAGCCGACTCCCGGCGGCTAGGATGGCATCCTCAATATACTGAAATGTTTTTGAAAGAAGAAGTATGAGCGAAGATTTTCAGGAGTACCCCAATGAGAGAAGAAGAGGTATGAGCGAAGAATTTCAGGCGTATCCTAATGAGATTGAAATAGTACAGAATCCTACGATTGGCGCTTATGCAATATGGCGTTTTATTCAGTCCTATCAAGACCGAGCTGGTACTGCTCCGACGTTGGCTCTAGCATTCTTGATCCTTCCTATTTTGTTGCACAAGGCGACCCGCGATATCGCCAGTTCTACTCAAAAGGCATCGGGACTAGCTATGTTCGCCGGTAAGTTGGGCGAGGTCCGAGAAAACCTCTTTGCAATTCATAATAGGGCGTTGGAATGCCGGGCACTTACTTTGGAGTCGATCGCAATTGGTGAGCAAGCCGGATTGTTTTCGATTGACGCCAACACTGCTACCATGACCGCAAATAATTCACTTGAACAAGAAATCATTCCCAAGTTGCCGGTCAAGATTAAATGGATTTTGCCAGTCAGCGAGAAACTTGGTGACTGGTTTTCGGCACTTACAGATGAGCAAGTCTGCAGAACCCTTTGCGTGGAGTTCTAGATGTATTTTCAAATAAAAAAAGTAATACTTTGGCCCAAAAAAGATGGCGAGAAGCCGCGCGTGCTCCCGTTTGCGACGGGTAAAGTCAACGTCATTAGCGGTCGCTCTAAAACTGGAAAATCTGCGGTTATTCCAATTATTGACTACTGCTTGGCAGCTGAAAAATGTGCGATACCTGTTGGTGTCATACGTGAGAAATGCGCCTGGTTTGGTGTGGTAGTAGATACAATTGAGGGCGAGAAGCTTTTGGCGCGGCGTGAGCCTGGTAAACAACAGAGTACTGGGGATATGTTTGTTTTGGAAGCGGCGCATGTCGCTATCCCTGATGAGATAGTTCAAAAAAATAGTAATGTTGATTATGTGAAATCGACATTAAATCGGTTGTCTGGTCTGTCCAATCTAGAGTTTGAGCCGGCCGCAACGGATAGCTTCAAATCCCGGCCTAGTTTTCGAGATCTCGTCGCCTTTACCTTCCAACCACAAAACATTGTCGCCAATCCTGATGTACTGTTTTTCAAAGCAGATACTAGCGAACATCGTGAGAAGCTGAAAACAATTTTTCCCTACGTTTTAGGTGCAATCACTCCGCAGCTGCTACAGGCCCGGCATGAGCTTGAGCATTTGCAACGAGGCGTTAGGCGTAAGGAGAGCGAGCTACGCACCCGTCAAGCGGCCGGAGCTCGATGGCAACGTGACGGGCAGGAATGGCTTCGTCTGGCGATTGAGTATGGGCTGCTGCCTGCGGAAACTGAGATTCCAAAAGAGTGGCCGCTTACGCTGGAGCTACTGCGAAAGGTAGTGCGAGCTGAGCCGTCAGCGGGTGATGAAACAATTGAGGCGATGGACATAACCCTAGCGCGCCTGAAAGAGTTACGTTTCCAAGAGACGGACCTTACAGCTCAATATAATATTGGTAAGGAACGGAGAGTTGAACTACAACAGTTAGAAGACAGCACCGAAGCATATGCCGATTCACTAAAAATCCAACGCGATCGGCTTTCCCTTTCAAAGTGGATTCGCGATCAAGTAGTCGATCGAGACAGTATTATCTTTGAACAGAGCGAGAAAGGACGTGGCCGTCTCAACAACCTGTGCATGGCTCTGGATGCGACAGAGATGCGGTTGAGATCGTACCCGCGAGCGGTCGAGAGCCTTGGTCGTGAGACCATAAGGCAACGCGAGGCAATCAAAGAAACTTTGTTTAAGCTGAAGGCTGTCCAAAAAGAAATCGAGGCCATCGAACAGCGTTCACAAATCGGAAAGCAGATTGCATTGCGACGTGAGCGTAATGCAAGGTTTTTGGGGCGGTTAGAGGAGTCTGTGCTGCTGTTCGAGACTCAAGAGCCATCGTCCGATCTCAGCAATGAGATTGCGAGCATTAGAAACCGTGTCGAACAACTTCAGTATCTTGTCCAAGAAGGCAGGGTTCTTGCTAAACAAGAGCAAGCGTTGGAAAAAGTAGAACATTTTGCTGCCAAGCTTATTCCTCAGCTTGATGGCGAATGGCCGGAAGCACCGATTAGGCTGATTGTAAAAGACTTGACAATTAAAGTGAATCGAGATGGTCGCGATGATTTCTTGTGGGAGATTGGCAGCGGAGCTAATTGGCTTGCCTATCATGTGGCTGTGACTCTTGCCCTGCAAGGGCTGTTCCTTAACGAGCCTAATCACCCTGTCCCGGGAGTACTAATCTACGACCAACCTAGCCAGGTATATTTTCCTACAAGACGGGCCCCTTCGGCGAACAACGTAAACGAACTGGATCACAAGTTTAAAGACGAAGATTTAGAGGCAGTCCGTAAAGTGTTCAGACTTTTTAGTAAGGTGGTGAGTAAAAAGAAGGCAGAATTACAGATTATCGTTCTTGACCATGCTGATGAGGAAGTATGGGGCGGATTACCAAACCTGCATCTCGTCGAAGAGTGGCGTGGAAAAGAATTGGTCCCGCGGAATTGGTAATGAGCCTTTATTTATGCATTGCGTAATGACAGGATGTGGCGAGCCGGAGCTAAATTTAGACACGAGCTCCACGAAACGTATATTTATGAAAGTCGAAACTAAGGAAGAGTCCAAGTCCAAATGTCGGACCTGACTTTGGTTACTGTAATCTCGCTACTGGCTTATGCAATGGAGATTCAGTCCAGCCTTTTGTGTTCGACTTTTATAGTGGGGTATGCGATTTTATTGTTCGTTCCCACCAGATCTACCGTGATAGAGCGCCAAGGGCCCATTTATAATAAAGCGGGCCAGACCCAGGGCCCGGCCCGCTTTCACGGGTCCATCGACAGCAGCAGTATTACTTCTGCTGCTGCAGCAGCACCAGCCAGTACTTGGCCAGGTCGCCGGCACCGCCGCCGCCCTTGACGGTCTGGAAGGTCGAGATTGCTTCGGCTTTTTTGCCGGCGCGAACTTGTGCCATGCCGAGACGCAGCTTGGCTTCTTCCGCGTTCTTCAGGCCGCCCTTGGCGATACCTTGCTGGATGAAGCCGACACCCTTGTCGCCCTGGTCCATGGTCGCGTACGCCCAGCCCAGGTTGACGAGGCCGGCACCGGTCTTGGCCTTGGCCGCGCCTGCTTCACCGGCAGCGATGTTCTTGGCATCGTCTGCTGCGCCCTTGTTGGCCTTGTCGCGCAGTGCGTTGTGGGTCTTGGCATTGGCGCCTTTGCCCAGCACGCCGGCAGCGTAACCGGCATCCATGGTTTTCTTCGCTTCGGTCGGGAAACCGTCACGCAGCGACAGCTCTGCCAGATCGACGTATTCCTCGGCCGCCATCTGCTTGACGGCAGCGGCTTCCAGGCGATACACGTTGATCATGTTGGTCTGTGCATCGAAGCCCGACTTGCGTGCCACGCCGCGGTTGAGCAGGTCGGTCCAGAAGTCGTCGCTCGGGTAGTGGGCGACCAGCTTTTCCAGTGCAACCAGGTAGCCGGCATCGTCCTTGACCTTGTTGGCCGACGAGGCCAGGAGGCGCAGGTCTTCTTCGCTCGGTTTCTGGCCGGCTTTTTCAGTGGCTTCGATGGCTGGCAGCAGCGCCGTCTTGGCGCTGGCGTAATCGCCGCCCAGATAGTAGGCGCGGGTCAGTGGCGCGGCGACTTTTTCAGGCGTCGGGCTTTCTTTCTGGTAGCGCTTGAACCACTCGATCGCCTTCGGGTAATCCTTGGCGTTGTAGTGCATATTGGCCAGGGCCTGGATGAAGTCGGCCTGCTCGTTCGGCGCCAGACGGCCCGATGCGATGACGGCTTCGAGGGCCGGGATCGAGATGGCGTTGTCGTTCGTTGCCGAACCCAGCGACAGCTTCATGCGGTTGACAACGTAATCTTCGTACGGCGTGCGGTTCGGGAAGGCTTCGGCCTGCGTCACGCGGCTCTGGATTTCGGCGTAATTCTTTGCATCCATCAGCGGCTTGATCTGCGCCGGGTCGAGCAGCTTGAACAGCTCTGGGCGGACGGTGTCCTTCGGCGCTGCAGCGGCGGCGGCAGGCTTGTCCTGCGCGTTGACGGCAGGAATCACGGCAGCGGAGCTCAGGCCGACGGCGGCCAGCATCAGGCAGAGGCGGGCGAGACGGAATTGGGACATTGGTTATCCTTCTATCTAGACAAAAAAATATACGAAATGTGCGTTTTGCAATATAGCAAAAATGCCAAGCTCGGACAAAAAAGTATTGTCCCATATATCCAGCTTTTTCTGGATTGGCAATTGTGCCGCAGCACGGGCCGCCATGCCCGTGTCGTTACATCGCGTTACTTTGCCGCTGTCACGGCCCGTCAAAACCCGGCACCGGGCAGACTCCCGGTGCGTCGATCTCGCCGGCCAGCCAGGCCACGGCCGCAGCCAGCGCCGGCGGCGCAAAGCCATAGGTGAGCAGCGCAGGACCGGGGAAGTCGAGCGCCTGGTACGGATTCCACAAGGCCAGGTGCAAATCGGGCCGCCAGGTCGCGCAGGCTTGCGGCCCGTAGCGACGGCGCGATGTCGAGGCCAGGATGGTGAAGCGGCCATCGGCCGGCAGCGCGCGCCAGTCGAAGGTCTCGCTGTCGGCGAAGGTCACCAGGTCGACGTCGTACAGCTGCGACAACGCTGCCGCGATGCTGGCCGCCGGCACGCCGGCTTCCGACACGCCGTCGCTGACCACGTCGGCGCGTGCGACCACGCGCACGCGCGCACCGCGCTCAGGGCGCTGCGGCGAGCGCAATGCTGTCAGGCCCGCGCGCCAGGCGCGCGCCATCAGTGCGCGGTCATCCTGTTCGGCCACGTACGCAACCGCACCGGCCGGATGTGCGTCAGCCAGTTTGCCAAGGCGCGCCAGACGCGCCTGCACGGCGGCCAGCGGTAGCACGCCGTCGCGGATCGCCGCGGCGATCGCTTGCACGGTCTCGATCTGCGTAGCGCGCGTGCCGATGGCCATGACCATGTCGGCGCCGGCCACCAGCGCATTGACAGCCGCCTGGCCGACGCCGTAGCGGTGGGCGATCGCGTGCATGTCCATGCCGTCCGTGATGATCACGCCGTCATAGCCAAATTGCTCGCGCAGCACGCCGGTGAGAATCGCATGCGACATGGTGGCCGGATTGACGGGGTCCAGCGCCGGATAGACGATGTGCGCCGTCATCATGGCCGGTGCGTGTGGCGCAGCAATCCGGAACGGGGCGAATTCGAACTGTTCGAGTTCGGCGCGCGATTTGTCGACGTACGGCAGATCGCGGTGCGAGTCGACATGCGTGTCGCCGTGGCCGGGGAAGTGCTTGACGCAGCAGGCCACGCCTTCGCGCTCGCTGCCTTCCATCCAGGCCAGCGCAATGCGCGTTGCCTGCCCGGGATCGGCGCCGAACGAGCGCTCGGCAATCACCGGGTTGCGCGGGTTGTTGTTCAGGTCCAGCACCGGCGCGAAGTTCCAGTTGAAGCCCAGCGAGCGCACCGCGCGCGCCACGGCTGCGCCGACGTCGCGTGCCAGGTCCGGATCATTGGCCGCGCCGAGCGCCATCGCGCTGGGCGGGGCCGGCACCCAGGTCGAACGCACGACAGCGCCGCCTTCCTGGTCAAGGGCGATCAGGGCTTGTGGCCCGATCGCGTCACGCAGCGCGCCCGTGAAACGCGTCAACTGCGGCGCGTCGCGCATGTTCTGGCGGAACAGGCAGGCGCCGCGAATCCGGTAGGTACGCAGGAAGGCGTCGGTCTCGGCATCGAGTTCGGTGCCGAACAGGCGCACCATCACCAGTTGGCCGGCCAGGTCGAGGTAGTCGTTCATGGTCGAGATTCGGGCGGTTAGTTCGTCTTGGTGACTTTGCTCAGGTGGCGCGGCTGGTCGGCATTCATGCCGCGCGCCGCCGACAGTTTGGCCGCCATTGTATAAAACGCCTGCGCCGCGACGATCGGGTCGAGGTCGGGGATGGCGGCGGTGGGCAGCGTCAGGTCGCGGCTGGCGATGTCGGCCGGCGCGGCGAGCAGGACGCGCGCGCCCCGTGCACGCATGTCGTCGGCCAGCGCCACCAGACTGGCCTGGGTCGGGCCGCGCGTTGCGAAGATCAGCAGCGGATAGCCGTCTTCGATCAGTGCCATCGGGCCGTGCTTGATTTCGGCGCCCGAAAATGCTTCGGCCTGCAGCGCCGAAGTTTCCTTGAACTTGAGCGCTGATTCGAGTGCGAGAGGGAAGCTGATGCCGCGGCCCACCACCATGATGTTGCGCGCCGGCGCCAGCACGTCGATGGCGGCCGACCAGTCGCCATCCTGGCCGAAACTGCGGGCGGCGCGCAGCGCATCGGGCAGGGCGGCGATGCCGTCCTTCAGTTCGGGGTCGTTCTGCCAATCGGCGACCAGGCGCGCGCCGGCTACCAGGCTGGCGATGAAGCTCTTGGTCGCGGCCACGCTGTGCTCCTTGCCGGCGTGGAGCGGCATCGTCCACTCGGCGGCGTCGGCCAGCGGCGAAGCGGCGTCGTTCACCAGCGCCACCGTGACGGCCCCGCCGGCGCGGAAATACTGCATCGGTTCGACCACGTCGGGACTCTGGCCCGATTGCGAAATCGCGATGGCCAGCGTGTCGCGCGCGATGATCGGCGACTTGTACAGCGTGATGAGTGACATCGGCAGCGACGTCACCAGGCGGCCCATGCGCGACATGATCAGGTAGGCCAGGTAGCCCGACGCGTGATCCGAGCTGCCGCGCGCCACCGTCACGGCGCTGTGCAACTGGGTCGCACGGAGCTGTTCGCCCAGCGCGGCGTAGCGGTCGGCGTCCTGCGTCAGGGCGTGGGCGATGCAGTCGCCGGACGACAGGGCCTCTTGCAGCATCAGCGATTGGTGACCGTCAGCAGTGGCGGGCGTGGCATTCACAGGCATTCTCCTTCAATATAAACAGCTTTGATGTTCAGGGCGCGGTCCAGGACCACGAAGTCGGCGTGACAGCCAGGCGCCAGGCGGCCGCGCCGGGTCTCGCCGAGGTAATCGGCAGCATGGGTCGAGACGCGCTTGCTGGCGTCTTCGATCGACAGCCCCATGCCCACCAGGTTGCGCAGCGCCTGGTCCATCGTCAGCGTGCTGCCGGCCAGCGTGCCGTTCGCCAGGCGCACGCCGCCCATGCATTTGTGGACCACCTGGCGGCCCAGCATGTACTCGCCATCGGGCATCCCGGCAGCCGCTGTCGAATCGGTCACGCAGAACAGCTTGGGGATGCAGCGCAGGGCAGTGCGGATCGCGCCCGGGTGCACGTGCAGCAGGTCGGGAATGATCTCGGCGTATTCGGCGTGCGCGAGCGCGGCGCCGACCATGCCGGGGTCGCGGTGGTGCAGACCGGGCATCGCGTTGAACAGGTGCGTGAAGCCGGCCGCGCCGTGTGCAAGCGCTGCCACGCCGACGTCATAATCGCCGTTCGTGTGGCCGATCTGGACCCGGATGCCGGCCTTCGTCAATTGCCGCACGAGGGCCATGTGGCCGTCGATCTCGGGCGCCACGGTGATCAGCTTCATTGGCGCCAGTGCGTTGAACCGCATGACTTCATCGAGATGCGCTTCGCGCGCGAACGGCGGCTGGGCGCCGAGTTTGCCGGCGTTGATATACGGGCCTTCCAGGTGCACGCCAAGGATGCGCGCCTCGCCCTTGCCGCGCGCCGCGCAGGCCGCGCCGATGGCGCTCAAAGCCCGGTCGATGTCTTCGACGGGCGCGGTCATGGTCGTGGCGAGCAGGCTGGTGGTGCCGTGCTTCGCGTGCAGCGCGGCGATCACGTGCGGGGCGTCGCCGCCTTCCATCATGTCGCGGCCCGCGCCGCCGTGCACGTGCACGTCGATAAAGCCCGGCACGATGTAGACGTCGTCGTTGTTGGCCGGGTCGACCCGGCGGCCGTCGATGCCGTCGACGCGCGCACCGAAGCGCAGCGCGCCGTGCACCCAGCCGGCCGGTGTGAGGATATTGCCCTTGATGGGGTGGCGAGTGTCGTTGGTCATGCGTTGGCGTCCTTCAGATGCAGTTCGATCATGCGCAGCGCGCCGGCGGCGGAGTCGCCATGCGGGGCACTGCAGCGGGCCAGCGTTTCGGCCGGCAGGAAGGCACGCAGCGTGTCACCCAGGCCGCCGCACAGTGCCAGCGGCAAGCTGCCCGACGGGTCGAGGGCGCGCGCGATGCGGGCCGCTTCTACACCCGCCTGTGTCAGGATCCCGGCGGCCACGGGATCGGTGGCGCCGTGCGCCACAACGAAGCGCGCCAGGCCCGCGTAGTCGGTCTGCGTGGCGTGGCCGAGCCAGACCTGGATCGGATCGCGTGCGCCGCCGCAGGCGGCAATCACGGCGTCGGCCAAGGCGCCGCCTTCGGTGCGGCCGTCGAGCACCTGCTGGATGTGGCCGATCGCGCGCAGGCCCATCCAAGCGCCGCCCGCTTCGTCGCCGGCAGGGAAGCCCCAGCCGCCGACTTCGACCCGCGTGCCATCTGGCCGTAGTGCTTCGCCGACGCTGCCGGTGCCGATGGCAACGATCGCGCCGGGCTGCCCGCCATGGGCGCCCATCAGCGTCGTGAAGCCGTCGGTGTCGAGCACCAGGGCGCCAAAGCCGGGATCGGCGGCACGGAAGGCGGCCGCCCATTCCTTGTTGTGGACGCCCGCCATGCCCAGGCCGATTGCGCAGGCTGACATGGGGACGGTGTCGATGCCGATTGCGGCGAAGGCCTGGCTCGTGGCGGCAAGCACCGCGCTCCAGGCTTTGTCGATGCCGTGGCGCAGACCGGATGCGCCACTGCTGCCGGTTGCGAGCACGGCGCCGTCGCGGCCGGCCAGGCGCACGCGGGTGTTGGTGCCGCCGCCGTCAACGCCAATGAGATAGTCGATCATGGTGTCCAATGAGTGCCGGGAAAAGGGTCATCGCACTATAGGCAGCGCATTCTGGCATGTCAACAGGTATTTAACTGGTATTGATTATGACGAGTGGACGGTTAGGCGGTGCTCTCCTGATGAGAAGCGAGTATGCGATCCCGTAAGAAAATTGGTATCGTAATTGGTATTGTGGCCAATCCGATTAACGACCGGCACATTTGTCCGCGGGAAAAGGGCAACTTGCCGTGACGTCAAAGTGGTATTGTTCATGAACTATCCCACGTGAATAACCCCAATGCCCGACCTCTTGCCCCCGCACCTCCCGCCCTCGAACCTGGCGTTTGCCACCGGTGGCGGGGACATGGGCGCGCTGCTGCGCACGCTCGACTGGGCGCACCATCCGCTTGGCCCGCTGGCGGCCTGGCCGCAACCCCTGCGCACTGCAGTGAGCCTGATGCTCGGTGCGCGCCAGCCCATGTACGTGGCCTGGGGCCCGGCGCTGCACCTGCTCTACAACGATGCCTATCGCGTGGTGCTGGGCGCGCGCGGCGAGCATCCTGAACAGACGTTGGGCCAGCCGTTTGCCGAGGTCTGGGCCGATGTCTGGGAAGAAGTCCGCCCGATGCTGTCCGCCACGCTGCACGGCAATCCGGTGCACGAAGAAGACCATGGCTTCGTCGTGCACCGCAACGGCTACCCGGAGCAGATCTACGCCACTTTCTCGACCATCGCGCTGCGCGACGAAGCGGGGCAGGTGGCCGGCGTGTGCTGCATGTGCGCCGAAACCACAGCCCAGGTGCTGGCCGCGCAACAGCGCGACCACGCGCTGCACGCGCTGGAAACGACCAATGAAAAGCTGCGCATCGCGGCCGATGCCGGCGAATTCGGCCTGTTCGACCATTCGCTGACCCACTGTGACATCGTCTGGAACACACACGCGCGCACGCATTTCGGCGTGCCACCCGACGGGCCGGTGACCCACACGCTGATCGACGCCGCGTTCCATCCGGATGATCGCGAGCGCGTCGTGGCCAGGGTTGCGGCCCTGCTGGCCGCGCCGGGCGATGGCCACTACTGCGACGAATACCGCACGGTGAGCGCCATCGATGGCCGCGAACGCTGGATCGCAGCCAGCGGGCGCCTGCTGCGCGATGCTGCGGGCGCCCCGGAACGTCTGGTTGGCACCACGCTCGACATCACCAGCCGCAAGCTGTTCGAAGCAAGCGCGCGTGCCACTGCCAGCGAGGCCATGGCCGCAGCCGAAGCGAACGCCAAGTTCCGCACGTTCTTCGAGCAGGGCACGCACTTCGGGATTCTGATGACACCGGGCGGCACGCTGATCGAAGCCAATCATGTGGCCCTCGACGCCGGTGGCTACGCGCGCGACGATGTGCTGGGGCGCCCGTTCCAGGCCTGCGGCTGGTGGAGCGGCTCGCCGAAGGTGGCGGCCGAGGTCGCAGCCTGCGTCGCGCTGGCCGCGAGCGGCGAGCGTGTGCGCCGCGAGCTGCCGTACTTCGTGGCGGGCGGGGGCGAGCGCTTCATCGATCTCGTGATCGCCCCGGTCATGGGCGACGATGGCGCCTTGCTGTTCGTGGCCGCCACCGGCAGCGACATCACCGAGCGGCGCCAGGTCGAAGAGCGCCTGCGCATGCTCGATGCGATCGGCGAAGCCACGCGCGTCGCGCACGATCCGAAGACGATCATGGGCGAGGCCACGCGTTTGCTGGGCCAATACCTGGACGTCACGCGCGTGGCCTATGCGGACGTCGAGGCGGACAACGACCGCTTCACCATCCGCCACGACTGGGTGACGCCGGGCGCAATCAGCACCGTGGGCGTGTATTCGCTCGATCTGTTCGGCTCGCGCGCCCGCGCCGACATGCGCGAAGGCCGTACGCTGCTGATCCACGACGTCGGGCGCGAACTGACGGACGAAGACGGCGCCGCGATGTTTACCCAGATCGATGTCAGCGCCATCATCTGCTGCCCGCTGGTCAAGGGCGGCAAGCTGGCGGCGATGATGGCGGTGCACCAGCGCACGCCGCGCGTCTGGACGGCGGGTGAGGTGGCGCTGGTCGAGGCGGTGGTCGAGCGCTGCTGGGCGCACATCGAACGGGTGCGCGCCACGGAAGCGCTGCACGACGCCGACCGCCGCAAGTCGGAGTTTCTCGCCACGCTGGCGCACGAACTGCGCAATCCGCTGGCGCCGATCCGCAACGGTCTCGAACTCATGCGCATGGGTGCGGACAAGCCGGGCAGTGCCTTGCGGCTGGGCGGCGTGCGCGCGATGATGGAGCGCCAGGTCGGTCACATGGTCCACCTGATCAACGACCTGCTCGACATCGCGCGCGTCTCGAGCGGCAAGCTGGTGCTGCAGATGCAGCCGGTCGATCTGCGCGACGTGATCGCAACGGCCATCGAAACCAGCAAACCGCTGATCGACGCTGCCGGTCATGCGTTGTCGGTCGATTTGCCGCTGCTGCCGGTGCCGGTCGACGTCGATCCGGTGCGCATCAGCCAGGTGGTGAGCAATCTGCTGTCGAATGCGGCCAAATACACGCCGCACGGCGGGCGTATCGTACTGACGGCGCGCATCGAGGGTGATGAAGCGGTGGTGACGGTGCGCGATAACGGCGTGGGCATCGCGGCCGACATGCTGGCGGCCGTGTTCGAGATGTTCACCCAGGTGGCGCGCAGCATCGAGCGCGCCAATGGCGGGCTGGGGATCGGACTCTCGCTCGTGCGGCGCCTGGTCGAACTGCATGGCGGCGCGGTCAGCGCGCAGAGCGCCGGCGTGGGCATGGGCAGCAGCTTTGCCGTGCGTCTGCCGTTGATGACGGCGGCGCTCGTCGCTTCGCCGGCGCCTGCGCCGGCGGCGGCCGGCGCGCAGCATGGCGGGCAAGGCGTCGCACTCCAGGTGCTGGTCGCGGACGACAACGTCGATGCCGCCGCCACGCTGGCGGCGCTGCTCGAGATCGCCGGCCACGCGGTCCGGGTCGTGCATGACGGCGCGGCAGCGGTTGAAGAAGCCGCGCGCTTCCAGCCTGACCTCGTGTTTCTCGATATCGGCATGCCGCTCCTGGACGGCTACGAAGCGGCGCGCCGCCTGCGCCAGTTGCGCGCGCTCGACGGCGTCATGCTGGTGGCGCTGACCGGCTGGGGTACCGAGGAAGACCGCGCGCGCTCGCGCGCGGCGGGTTTTGATCGCCATCTGCTCAAGCCGGCCTTGCCGGACGATGTCGATGCGGTGCTGGCAGCGGCGGCAACACGCGCGTTGGCGTGATCCGGCACTTGGCTGTCCGGGCGCCACGCAGTGTCATAATGGGCGCCGATGAAGGAGAGTATCGCCATGATCCGCCCGGTTGTTGCCTGCCGTACCACGACGCTTCTCAAGCGCGGTCTGCCGCTGCTCGCCGGCCTCGTGCTGTCCTGCACCGCAGTGGGGGCAG
The DNA here is from genome assembly GCA_014841595.1 of Oxalobacteraceae sp. CFBP 8761. Classification (NCBI taxonomy): domain Bacteria; kingdom Pseudomonadati; phylum Pseudomonadota; class Betaproteobacteria; order Burkholderiales; family Oxalobacteraceae; species Oxalobacteraceae sp. CFBP 8761. The sequence continues at coordinate 731,946 of JACYUE010000002.1, forward strand.
GCGCGGCGCCATCGACGTTCGGGCCGGTGATCGGCAGCGCGCTCCTGTGCCGCAGCCAGCTCGATAACGCCTACTTCCACGCCTATCTCACCGAGTTTTTCGGCCCGGCCTACAAGCGCGAGGGCGGGGCCTACTGGTTTCGCACCGAGGCGTCGCTGTGGGGTTCAAATGTGGAACAAGTGATGGTCAGCGACGACACGAGCGCCGTGGTGTTCGTGGCCGCGATCCTCGAGGCCAAGCCCGACGAACTGGAAAAGTCGGTGCGCGCCGCCGCGGGTACGCCGTTTCGCGCGGCAGATGCCTCGCGTTACCCGTTGCGCAAGTCGATCCCCGGCAGCACGATCGCTTACGCGAACGACAAAAGCAAAATATACTGCGCCAAGTTCAAACCGCAGAGCAGCCCGCAGAGCATCCCGCAGAGCACCCGTTAGTCATTCATGTACAACCACTATTTCCAGCTCACGCACTCGCCATTTTCGATCGCCCCCGATCCGCGCTACCTGTTCATGAGCGAGCGGCACCGCGAAGCGCTGGCGCACCTGTTGTACGGGATCGGCAGCGGCGGCGGCTTCGTGCTGCTCACCGGCGAGATCGGCGCCGGCAAGACCACCGTCTGCCGCTGCTTCATCGAACAGGTGCCGGCGAACTGCCGCCTGGCGTACATCTTCAATCCGCGCCTGACGGCGCAGGAGTTGCTGCAGACCGTGTGCGACGAGCTGCATATCGAGGTGGCGCCGGCGGCCGCTGGCGCGGGCGTGAAAGGGTATGTGGATGCGATCAATCGCTACCTGCTGGCCTCGCACGCGCAGGGCCTGAACAACGTGCTGGTGATCGACGAGGCGCAGAACCTGTCGAGCGACGTCCTCGAGCAACTGCGCCTGCTGACCAATCTCGAGACCAGCGAGCGCAAGCTGCTGCAGATCATCCTGATCGGCCAGCCCGAACTGCGCACGATGCTCGCGCGTCCCGAACTCGAACAACTGGCCCAGCGCGTCATCGCGCGCTACCACCTGGGGCCACTGGGCGAAGCCGAGACGGGCGCGTATATCGCGCACCGGCTGGCCGTGGCCGGCGCGGTCGGCGTGCCATTCCCGCCCGCCCTGACGCCGCTGGTGCACCGCCTGGCGCATGGCGTGCCGCGCCGGATCAACCTGCTGTGCGACCGCGCGCTGCTGGGCGCTTACGTGGAAAACAGTCCGCAGGTCACGCGCGCCATCCTGCGCCGGGCGGCCGCCGAAGTCTTTGCCGACGATCCGGCCGCGCGCCGTGCGCCGCGGCGCTGGCCGCTGCTGGCCGGCGGCGCGCTGGCCTGCGTGGCGCTGGGCGCGGCGGCGTGGCAGATGCTGCCGCAGCATGCGACGCGGCCGGCAGCGGCCAGCGTTGCGGCGGTCAAGCCGGCGCCGGTCGTGGCGAGTGCACCGAGTACGCCCGAACCTGTCGCCATACCGGCCGCTGCACCCGGTGCGCCGTTGCCGACGCTCGAGAACGAAACCGCGGCGCTGGGGGCCCTGGCGGCGCTGTGGGGACCGTCATTTGCCAACCTGGCCGGCGCCGATCCAAAGGCGATTTGCGAGGCCGCGCTGCGCGCCAATCTGCGCTGCCATGCGGGGCGGGGCGGCGTGTATGAACTGCGCCTGCTCGACCGGCCGGCCGTGGTCACGTTGCACGACGGATCACGCACCGGCCATGCGGTGCTGGTCGGGATGGACGAGCGCAGCGTCACGCTGGCGCAGGGCGACCGGCGCGAGCGCGTCGACATTGCGGCCTTTGTCGCACGCTTCGGGGGCGAATTCACCACCTTCTGGCGCATGCCGGCGGCGTTTCGCAACGTCGTCGCCCAGGGCGACCGCGGGCCGGACGTGGACTGGATCGCCCAACGACTTGCAGGCCTGCACAGCGCCACGGCGCCGGCGCTCGATGCGCCGCTCGACGCGCGTACCAAGGAATGGCTGCGCGCCTTCCAGGCCGCGCAAGACCTGCAGGCCGATGGCGTGGTCGGGCCACGTACTTATATGCGTCTGAACCAGTTGTCGAACGTGGCCGAGCCCCGTTTGCTGGCCGCTGGCGGGACGGGAAGCTGATATGTCGTACATCCTCGAAGCACTCAAGAAGGCGCAAGCCGAACGCCAGCTGGGCAATGCCCCGACCATTCACGCACCGGCGCCGTCGTATGCCGCGCCGCGCGCAGGGCAGGGCGCGCAGCGGCGCTACCTGGCGCTTGGCGTGGGCGTCGTCGTGGTTGCCGCGGCAGTGGCGCTGCTGTGGCCGCGTCTGGCGGGCGAGGGGCCGGTGCGGCTGGCAGCCGTGACGCCGCCTGCAGCGGTGGCGGCGACTGCGCCGGCTATCGCCCCGGTAGCGATGCCTGCACCGCCCGCTGTTGTGACAGCCGCGCCCGCCCCGGTTATTCAGCCTGCACCTGCACCTGCACCCGCGCCGGTGGCCGAAGCCCGGCCGGTACTTGTGAAGCCCGCACCGGCGCCGGTCGTGTCGACCGCATCATCATCACCACAGCCGCCGCCGCAGCAGCGCGAAGCCGCACCTGTACCTGCCACCGCGGCCCCGCAACCAGTTGGCGACGACCAGCTACGCACCCTGCAGCAACTGCCGGACACCCTCCAGCGTGAAATCCCCAAGGTGGCCTTTGGCGGCTACATCTATTCGCCGACGCCCGGTGAGAGCCTGCTGCTGGTCGACAAGATGCTGCGCCGCGAAGGCGAAGAAGTCGCGCCGGGTCTCGTGCTCGAGCGGCTCACGCCGAAGGCCGCCGTGATGAATTATCGTGGGACACGCTACCGTGCCGCATACTGAGTTGCCGGATCAGCGCGCGTGCGGCCCTGTGCTGGCGGTGGTCGGCTGGTCGGGCAGCGGCAAGACGACGCTGCTCGAACATCTCGTCGCCGGCCTGTCCGGCGCCGGCCTGCGCGTCAATATCGTCAAGCACAGTCACCACGATATCGAGCTCGAGCCGCCGCGCAAGGACAGTGCGCGCCTGCGTTTGGCCGGGGCGGCCGAGGTCATGATCGCCTCGCCGTACCGGATCGCCATCATGCGTGAGCTGCGCGCCGCCCCCGAGCCGCCGCTGGCCGAGCTGCTGGCGCGCCTGTCGCCCGCCGACCTGACGCTGGTGGAAGGCTACAAGTGGGAGTCGCTGCCGAAGCTGGAAGTGCATCGCCCGGTGCTGGACAAGCCGGCCTTGTACGCCGACGATACGACGATCGTGGCAGTGGTCTCGGACGTGGCCCGTCCCGCGACGCTGCGCGCCGGCGTGGCCTGGCTCGACCTGAACGACATCGGCGCGGTGCTGGCCTGGGTGAGTAAATGGGCGGGCACCAACCCTCAAGTTCTGGTTGGCGGCGTCGTTAAAGACTGACGAGTCTTATTCTGGAGGAATATATGGACGTCACGAATATTGCCAAGCTGTCGACCAGCATGGCAGAAACGGGTATCCGTCAAGAAGTGGGCATGACGATGCTCAAGCGCGCGATGGACATCGAAGCCTCGTCTGCAGCCCAGATGATCGCCTCGCTCCCGCAGCCGCAGAACCTGCCGGCGCACCTGGGCAATTCGATCAACACCAAGGCGTAAACGACCCGGCGCGATGCCGGGTTGTCGTTATGGCGCAGTATATTGCTTAATGAAACGCGCGCAGGATGCGCGATTCGCCCGAGCGATCCGCGAACTGCTCGTTGGCAAGGCGAGTGGCGGCCATCATGCGTTCAAGCTGGGCATCCTCGAAACGCGACAGTTCTTCATTCGCCGCTTCCAGCGCCAGCGACAGCTTGGTCCGGGCATTCTGGTACAGCGCGCTCGAGTATTGATCCGTGTTCTTGAGCAGTTCTTCCGCGTTTTCGATCACGAGACGCAGGTCACCGATCAGTTGCTCTTGCGACTGTGCGCGGGTTTCAGGGGTTTCCATCGCTTTCACCTATAAGCCGTTGATTAACGTCTTAAAATATAAACAAGGAAGCCCTGTTCTGTTTGTTAGGCCGCAAACATAAGAAGCTGTCTTTCTGTCTATTTTTTATTGAACGGTGATTTCGACGTCGCCCAGCGTGACGACCTGGCCGGTGCGGATCTTGGCCGTCTTGCGCAATTCCTGCTTGCCGTCGACCTTGACCACGCCGCTGGCGACCAGGTTCTTGCCGGCGCCGCCGCTGTCGACCAGGCCGGCCAGCTTGAGCAGCTGGTTGACTTCGACAAATTCCGATGTCAACTCGAATTCGATTTTTTGCATGTTTTCCTCGGGTGTGAAAAGGGCGGCCTGATGGGCATGCGGCCGCCCGGGTGCTGGGTGTTTATTCGACCGGATCGGGCCGCGTCATGTCGATTGGCACAATCCACTGGTCAAACTGCTGATCGTCGACAAAACCGCTTTGCAGGGCAGCCTGGCGCAGGGTCAGGCCTTCCTTCGATGCGGTCTTGGCAATCTGCGCGGCGCGATCATACCCGATGTGCGGGGCCAGTGCCGTCACCAGCATCAGCGATTTTTCCATCAGCTCACCGATCCGGACCAGGTTCGGCTCGATGCCCTGGGCGCAGTGCGTGTCGAACGAGCGCATGCCGTCAGCCAGCAGGCGCGCACTTTGCAGGAAGTTATGCGCGATCATCGGCTTGAACACATTGAGCTCGAAGTTGCCCTGCGAGCCGCCGATTGTGATCGCGACATCGTTGCCGAACACCTGGCAGCAAAGCATCGTCAATGCTTCGCACTGGGTCGGATTGACCTTGCCTGGCATGATCGAGCTGCCCGGTTCATTCTCGGGGATGGTGATTTCACCCAGGCCCGAGCGCGGGCCGGACGCCATCCAGCGGATGTCGTTGGCGATTTTCATCAGTGCCGTGGCCAGCAGCTTGAAGGCGCCATGGGCCGAAACCATCGCGTCATGCCCGGCCAGCGCCATGAACTTGTTCGGCGCCGACTTGAACGACAGGCCGGTGCGCGAACCGAGTTCGGCTGCGATGCGCGGTGCGAAATCGGGATGGGCATTGAGGCCCGTGCCCACGGCGGTGCCGCCGGCCGCCAGTTGCAGCAGGCCCGACAAGGTGGACTTGAGCGCGCTTTCGGCAAATTCGAGCTGGGCCACGTAGCCGGAAAATTCCTGGCCGAGCGTCAGCGGCGTCGCATCCTGCAGGTGGGTGCGGCCGATCTTGACGATCGGCTCGAAATCGCGCGACTTGCGCAGCAGCGTGCCGCGCAATTGCGCCAGGGCAGGCAGGACTTCCTTGGCCAGTGCCCAGGCAGCAGCCACGTGCATCGCGGTGGGGAAGATGTCGTTGGACGACTGGCCCATGTTGACGTGGTCGTTCGGGTGCAGCAGGCGTGCTTCGCCGCGCTCGCCGCCGAGCAGCTCGGAGCCGCGGTTGGCCAGCACCTCGTTCATGTTCATATTGCTTTGCGTGCCAGAACCGGTCTGCCACACGGCCAGCGGGAATTCGCCGGGGTGGCGCCCATCGAGCACTTCGTCGGCCGCGCGGATGATGGCGTCTGCCTTGTCCGCCGGCAGCTTGCCCAGCGAGCGGTTGACGGCAGCTGCGGCGCGCTTGACCTGGGCGAGGGCGGCGACCAGTTCGGGGGCCATGCGTTCGGTCGAGATGTGGAAGTGGTGAAGCGAGCGCTGGGTTTGCGCACCCCATAAATTGTTTTGTGGCACTTCGATCGGACCAAAGCTGTCTTTCTCAATCCTGTTTTCCATGGACATGTCCTGATATGCAAGAGGCTGGGATTAAAGAGTTTATCCCAATGTCCGTTAATGACGCTTGGGCTTCACTTTTGTTAGTTGCTATGGCCAGCCGCCTCCCTGTATTCATCACGTGTGCTTTGCTCTCCTGCGGCGTCGGCGCAGCCGAGCTCGGCGAACCGCGCATCAGTTCGTACATCGGCCAGCCGCTGGTGCTGGAACTCGAGCTGACTGCGCTGGCGTCGCCCCCGACCCCGGTTCAGGCGCGCCTGGCGCACCCGGACGTGTACCGGGGCGCGAACATCGGCATGCCGGCCGTGCTGTCGACGCTGGCCATGCGTGTGAGCCAGCGCGATGGCCGTCAGTTCCTGCGCGTGACGTCCTCGGCGCCCGTCGAATCAAGCCGCCTGCATTTGTACCTTGACCTGGCCGATGGCGGGACGCGCGACGTGCGTCTGGTGACGCTTTTCATTGCGCCGAATCCGAATCCGCCCGCGCCGGCGGTTCCATTGCCGGTTCCGGCGCCGGCGCCGGTGCCCATGCCCATGCCCGCGAAGGCGCCGGTGCCGGTCGTGGCGGACCTTTCTGCTGCGCCCGTTGTGGCGGCCAAGCCAATGGTGGTCAAACCAAGGCTACCGAAGCCGCCAAAGCCACCACGCCCGGTCATGCCGACGGCGCCGCTCGTCGCCGAGAAGGTAGCGCCGGCGCCCGAAGCGGCTGCGGCCACGCAAGCACCGACGCCATTGTCCAAGCCGCTGCCTGTGCCAGTGCCTGTTGCTCTGCCTGCACCTGTCCCTGCATCTGCCGCGACCTGCGCGCCAGCGTCCTCGGTCGACAATGCAACCGTGTGCGCCGCGCTCGATGTCAAGAATGCCCAGTTGCGCGAGCAGATCGGCACGCTGGAAGACAAGGTGCGTGTGCTGCAGGTGGCGCTGGGCGCCAGCCCGTCCGCCGTTGTGCAGGACAAGGTCGCGCCGCGGGCCGCGCCACGGCCATCCCGCAAGCGGCCTGCGCCGGAACCGGAAGCTTCCACACCGTGGGGCTGGATCGCCGCGGCAGTGGTTGCTGTCCTGGCGCTGGTGGGGGGCGCGCTGTTCATCCTGCGCCGCCGCAAGCGGGCAGCGCCGATGATCCAGCCCATGCCGCGCGCTTCGCTGATGGCGCGTCTGCGGCAGCGTTTCGCGCGCAAAACGAAGGCGCTGGCGCCGGTCGAACCACAGCTGGACGAGTCGCACAATGAAATGTCTACACAACTTTGATTCTGCGCTATAATGGTCCGGTGATCGACAAGGTCACAGACAGCACAGGGTCTGGCGCAGTCACCAACGATAGGTGGCGCGGCAAGCAGACGACCGTTGAGGAAACGCCTGTGTCTGGAAGCAGTTCGCTTGCCTACAGTGGCAACGGACGCCGGCAGCAACCGGCACGAGGCGACGCCAGCAGATAGCTGGGGTTCGTCCTCTCACCGAATTCGCCACCCGGCTTCAAGCCCGGTGGCCTCCAAAGCGCCCACCGGGCGCTTTTTTATTGCCTGTGCCATAAAAAAAGCACCCGAAGGTGCCTTGATCGACGATTCGATGGCGGATCAGTGTGGATGCAGGACGTGATCGACTTGCGCATCCCATGGATCGGTAACGTCACGGATGGCGCGGTCATTGGCCATCAACTGTTTCAGCAGGTCGACCTTGCTGATGCGCTTTTCGCCCGTCAGTGCCGGCATGCCGGCTGTTGCCGGGGCTGCCTGAGCCCGGGCTTCCATATTCAATTGTGCAAACTCTTGCCACTCGCGGGCCTTGGCGGCGTGCGTCATCTGGCCCGTCAGGCCAGCCAGGTTTTCGTAAATCGCAAGGACATCGTCTGCGTTCATAGGGTTACCAAAGCATGGTTTCTCAGGCCGGATTACCGGTTGTCTGAATCATTTACGGCCTGGCTGATGGGAACTTTAGGGTAATCTGGAAAATATTTTCGATGCATTTTGCATGGGTGCGCATGCCGCAAGCAGCGCCCCCGCTGGCATACTATGCGCATGAACCATGACGACATCTCCCGCAGTACTCTCCAACACTACAACGAGCATGCCGAGGATTTCTTTGCCGGTACGATTGACCATGACGTAAGTCAAAACATTGATGCCTTGCTGGGTGCGATCACAACGCCAGCGCCGCATACGATCCTCGATCTGGGCTGTGGGCCCGGACGTGACCTCAAGACCTTCAGCGGCCTCGGCCATCGCGCCATTGGCGTGGATGGCAGCGAGCGGTTTGTCGGCATGGCCCGGCAATACAGTGGTTGCGAGGTATGGCACCAAGATTTTTTACACCTAAATTTACCGCCCGCACGGTTCGATGGCATTTTTGCCAATGCGGTACTGTTCCACGTTCCCAGCGCGGCATTGCCAGACACGCTCGATCAATTGTTCGGCACGCTCAAGCCGGGCGGGGTGCTGTTCACCTCGAACCCACGCGGCGAAAATCAGGAAGGCTGGAACGGTGACCGCTACGGCGCCTATCACGACTACGACAGCTGGGAGCGCTTCATGCTCGCAGCAGGCTTCGTGGCGCTGCATCACTATTACCGGCCACCCGGTTTACCGCGCGAACAACAACCGTGGCTGGCAAGTGTCTGGCGCAAATCCATGTGTTAAGCGCCGTACAGAACTGACCGGAAGTTACTCCTAGTGTGAAGCCTCATCCACGTCACGGGCAAGGAGATTGCAATGAACAAGGATCAAGTCAAGGGCAAGACCAAGGAAGTCGCCGGCAAGGTGCAGGAGAAAGTCGGCGAAGCCGTCGGCAGTCGCCAGCAGCAGAGTGAAGGCATGTCAAACCAGGCTGAAGGCAAAGCACAAAAGAAAGTTGGCGACGTCAAGGAAATCGCAAAAGGCAATCGCTGATGCACTTCCGCTGATGTATCGCTGCTGATTCTTACGGCAGCATCAACAACAAAGCCGCGCAGTGCGCGGCTTTGCTTTTATCAGGACGCTTTGGCGGGTCTGTCCCTGGATCTGTCGCCCAGTATGTCTTCGATATACAGCATCTTCACCAGCACGGACAGCACGGCCGCCAGTGGCGTAGCCAGCGCAACACCGGCGAAGCCGAACAGCGTGCCGAAGATCAGCTGCATCACGATTACGAGTGCCGGCGGCAACTCGATGGCTTTCGCCTCGATCATCGGCTGCAACACATAACCTTCGAGCATATTGATCGCCGCAAACAGCAGCAGCGCGTACAGGGCCAGGTCAGGGCTGATCGACAGCGCCAGCAACACGGCCGGAATGCCCGCCATGATCGGACCCAGGTAGGGGATGAAGTCGAGCAGGCCCGCAATCACGCCCAGGATCAGCGCCAGCGGCACGCCGAGCAGGCTCAGGCCAATGGCCGTGGTGACGCCGACGATCAGCATCGACACCGCCTTGCCCAATAGCCAGCTCGACAGGTTGTCGCCCATTTCTTGCAGTACTTCACGTGCGCGGCCCCGCTTCTGTTGCGGCACGAGGCGAATGAAGCCACCCGTATACACGCCGGGGGAAGCGGCAAAATAAATACCCACGAAAATGATGATGATAATATTGCCCAGCGCGCCGATGACGCCACTGAAGAAGAGGCCAGCATTCGGCACGAGCGAACCCATCTGCTTGACAATGTCTTCCGGTGGCGGCAGCTCGGCCACGAGGCGCTTGAGCAGAGGATGTTGTGCGACTTCCGCTTGCAGGCGCTCGACGGCTGCGGGGATTTCCTTGGCCAGTTGACCCGACTGCTCCGAAATCTGCGGCGCCATGGCCCACCCGCCGAGACCGAAGACGGCAGTGAGCAGCAGCACGACGATGACCAGGGCGATATTGCGCTTGATGCCGGTGCGTTGATGCAGCAGCGCGCTCAGTTTGTAGAGCAGGATCGAAAACAGGATGCAGGCAAAGATCAGCAACAGGGCGTCGGCAGCAAGCACGACTGCTGCCAGGCCCAGGATGAAGAGGACGCCGATACCGTTGACAAGCGTGACGCGGCGCGCGAGTTTGCGCTGGGTGAGGGGAGTGTCGGGTGTCGTGGTGCCGGAGGAAGGCGGCGTATGGGGATTCATGGTGGTGTCTTGATCGTACGTTGAAAGGTATTGTTGAAACAGATGTTGTTACAGCTGGTGTTGTTAAAACAATAGCATTCTCAATGGCAAGATGGCGCGCAATTCGACATGCGCGTTGTGTGCGTGCGCTAACAGAAGAGCCGGAAACATTCCGTTAATCTGTACTCATCGCATCGCCAACCGGCCATGCCAATCACAGGAGATCACCATGAACAAAGACCAAGTCGAAGGCAAACTGAAAGAAGTTGGCGGCAAAATCCAAGAAGGCGCCGGCAAACTGGTGGACAGCAAGGAACAGCAGGCCAAAGGTCTGGCAAACCAGGCTGAAGGCAAGGTCCAGCACGCAGCTGGTGACGTGCGCGAAGCCGTCGAAGACGCAGCTGACGACGCAAATCGTCCACGTCCACGTCCATAATACGGACTCCCTCACCAGCCGCGCATAGCGGCAGGTGGATGGGAAAAGAAAAAGCCGCATCGTTTCCGATGCGGCTTTTTTACGTCTGGCATGACAGCCTTACTTTGCCGGCGTCTCGCCCAAGTGGCGCTTGAAGTACGATTCGATCAAACCATACACATGGCGTTGGTTGGTGCGCCCCGAGATGCCATGCTTGGCGCCCGGATACGTCATCAGGTCGAACTGCACGTTGCGCTTGACCAGCTCATCGATCAAGAGCGTGGTGTTCGAGAACAGCACGTTGTCATCGGCCATGCCATGCACCAGCAACAGCGGCGACTTCATGCCATCCAGGTGCGCAAACACGCCGCTGCGCTTGTACGCTTCCGGATCGCTTTTCGGCGTCGCGCCGACGAACTGTTCGGTGTAGTGGGTGTCGTACAGCGACCAGTCGGTCACTGGCGCCACCGACACGCCCATCGCGATCTTGTCCGATGCGGCTGACAGCAGGCGCAGCGTCATGAAGCCGCCGTAGCTCCAGCCGAACACGCCGATGCGCTTTGGATCGACAAAGCTCTGCTTGGCCAGCCAGTCGATGCCAGTCACCTGGTCTTCGACTTCGTGCTTGCCCAGATTGTTGTACAGCACGTCGGTGAAAGCGCGCTCGCGGCGGCCCGAGCCACGGTTATCGAGGCGGAACACGACAAAACCCTGCTGCGCCATGTATTGGTCAAAGTAATTGCCCCAGGCGCGGGTCACGCGTTGCGAATGCGGGCCGCCGTAGGTGAACAGGAACACCGGATACCGCTTGGTCGCGTCGAAATTGGCCGGTTTGATGATCGAATAGTGCAGCGTCTGGCCATCGTTGGCCTTCATCGTGCCGTATTCGGTCGCCAGGTGGTCGGCCATATGACGCGTGTACGGGTGGTTGGCATTGAGCTCGTTCTTTTCAATCCACTCGACCATCGCGCCATCGGCGCGGCGGATCGACACTTGCGGCGGGGTACGAGGATTCGAATAGGTGTCGACGAACAGTTTGCCATTGCCGGCAAACGCGGCGTCGTGCCAGCCGTCGCCCTGCGTGATGCGGGCCGGCTTGTCGGCGCTGCTGCCGTCCAGGGCCAGCGCATAGGTCTGCTTGTCGATCGCGGCGTCGCGGTTCGACGACACGTACACCTTGCCGGCGCCTTCATCGACGGCCAGCACATCGTCCACGCCCCATGCACCGCGCGAGATCGGGTGCAGCAGCTTGCCGTCCAGGTCGTACAGATACAGGTGGTTGTAGCCACTGCGCTCCGAGGCCCAGATGAACGCCTTGCGGTTTTTCAGGAAGCGCAGGTCGTTGTGGATGCTGACCCAGGTCTTGGAGTTTTCCGAGAACAATGGCCGCTGCGCCAGCGAGCCGACATCGACCGCCACCAGGTCGAGGCGCTTCTGGTCGCGCGTCTGGCGCTGGTACACGAGCGTCTTCGCGTCGGCGCTGAAATCGGCGCGCACCAGATAAATATCCTTGTCCGCGCCCAGGTCGACCTTGCGCTGCACGCCGGTGGCGGGGTCGACCAGCATCAGGTCGATCAGCACGTTCGGATCGCCCGCGGCCGGGTAGTGCTGGTCGATCACCTCGGTGCGATCGGCGAAGATCTCGAAGCGGCGCACGACCGGCACCGGCGCTTCATCGTAGCGGCGGTAGGCAATGGCCGAATCATCCGGCGCCCAGTAATAGCCGGTGGTCTGGCTCATTTCTTCCTGCGCGATGAATTCGGCTGCGCCATTGTGCACGGTGCCCTTGCCATCGGTGGTCAACTGGCGCTCGGCGCCGCTCTTCAGGTCGATCACGACCAGGTTCTGGTCGCGCACGAATGAGACGTAGCGGCCGCGCGGCGAGATTTTCGGATCGGTCACGCTGCCCGAGGCAACCTTGCGTGCGTTCTCTGGCTTGGCGGCATCGACGAGGTACAGGTCGCCACCGATCGGCACCAGCAATTGCTTGCCATCCGGCGACCAGAAATAATTCAGGATGCCCGACAGGCCGGCAGTGCGGGCGCGTTCGCGGCGTGCTTTTTCTTCGATCGACAGGGCCTCGTTCGGCACCAGTTGCTTGGAATCCACCAGGCGCTGCGTGGCCTTGCTCTTGGTGTTGTATTCCCACAGGTCGAGACGGTACTGGTCGTCGGCGCGCGGGCGCAGGAAGGTCACGCGTTCACCGTCGGGCGACACGCGCAGATTGCGCACACTGGCGCCGGCCAGCGAAGCGTCGCCATAAATACGGTCGAGGGTCAGACGTTCAGCCATGGCAGGAACGGCCGTGAGAGCGGCCAGAAGGACGAGGAGAGGGCGCATAGTTTCTCTGATGGATGTTTAATTAACAGCAACCGCGAGACGATACCAGAGTCAGACTGCCAGCGCTGTAATGACATGTCATAAAAACTAGGACACCAACGCTTTCACCACACCCTCGCGAATACGCTGGCGCGCCAGCTTCTCGAATTGCCAGGTCAGCAGCACTGCCGCGACCGTCAATGCGAACACGAGGCCGATCCAGAAGCCGGTGGCTTCCATCGGCGCCGCGGGCGTCCACGGGAACCACTGCGGCGCCAGCCCCAGCACGCAACCGAGTGGCAGCGACAAGCCCCAGAACGAGACCAGCTGGATCACCATCGGCGGGCGCGTGACCTGATAGCCGCGAATCGCCGAGGCGGTGGCAACCTGGGTGGCATCTGACAACTGGAACAGCGCCGCGAACAGCAGCAAGTGAGCGGTCACCTGCTGCACGGCCGGATCGGATGTGTAGGCCGCCGCGATTTCCCAGCGGAAGATGGCGATGAACAATGCCGCCAGTGCGCCGAACGTCAGCGACACGCCCACGCCGACCCAGCCGACGAAGCGGGCCCGGACCGGGTCGCCTTCGCCCATCGCCTGGCCAACGCGGGTGAGCATGCCGATGGCGAAACTGAGCGGCAGCATGAACACGAGCGACGCAAAATTGAGCGCAATCTGGTGCGCCGAGACTTGCACGACGCCATAGCGCGCCACCAGCAGGCTGATCAGACCAAAGGCGCTGACCTCGGCAAAATACGTCACGCCGATCGGCAGGCCCAGGCGCAGCATGCTGCCGATCGCTGCGGTGTCCGGGCCCTCGAAGCGGTCGAACGGATAGGTCATGCGGTAGGCGGGCGAGCGCCGCACCCACCACAGCATCACGCCCAGCATCAGCCACATGCCGCTGGCCGTGGCAATCGCGCAGCCAACCGCGCCCAGGCGCGGAAAGCCCAGTTCGCCAAACACGAGCAACCAGCTCACCAGCGTGTTGTACAGCAGACCGAAAATGGCGATCCACATGATCGGCTTGGTCTGGTTGATGCTGGTCGTGTAGCCGTACAGCGCGCGGTAGACGCCAAACGCCGGCAAGCCGACGCTGATCACGTGCACGACCAGCGACGCCCGCGCGGCGACGTGCGCATCGAGCCCGACATGGTCGAACAGCAGCGTGCACAGGTTGGCAAACAGCATTGCGACGGTGCCGACCAACAGGCCTTTCCACATTGCCTGGCGCACCGAGTGGGGTACCTGATCGTGCCGCGCGGCGCCCATTTCGTGCGCGACAACGGTATTGATCGCCATCATCGTGCCCATCACAGTCACCAGCACGATCGACCACACGGCCGTACCGAGCGACACCGCCGCCAGTTCTTCGGCGCTGACGTGCCCGGTCATGGCGACATCGACCACGCCCATCCCGACGGTGGCCAGCTGGCCGACCAGCACGGGCCACGACAGGCGCCACAGGGTGAGAATTTCGGTACGGATCGGTGTGGCGGAGGTGGTCATGATGCGGGCTCGACTAAGGGAACCCGGGATTTTACTGACTTATTGTCAAGGTCGGTGGAAGCCGCACTGTCCACGCGCTGCAACGTGTCGTTTATCCGCGCGCATCCATTGCGCTTTCACAACGGCCATGCGCGCGATCTGACCGACCGTAGCGTGTCAGCCTGAGGGAGAATCCAATGAAAGCGCTGTTGCCCTACTACGAGCGCGAGCTGGTCTACCTGAACACGGTCGGCCGCGAGCTCGCCCACCAGTATCCGAAGCTGGCTGCCGAGCTGGGCCTGGGGCCGGAAGGCAGCGAGGATCCGCACATCCGGCGCCTGATCCAGGCATGCGCGCTGCTCAATGCGCGCACCGCGAAAAAGCTCGATGACGATTACCCGGAATTCACCGAGGCGCTGCTGGCCAGCCTGTATCCGCATTTCCTGCACGGCATCCCGAGCTGCTCGATCGTGCGCGTCGACGACAGCGACCGCCACGCCAGCTCGGCCACGCTCGGCCATGTGCACGTGGTGCCGCGCGGCACCGAGATGACGTCGCTGGCCGCAGGCGGCGCGCCATGCCGCTTCCGCACGACGGCCGACCTGATGCTGGCGCCCGTGACGGTGACGCGCGCCTGGTTCTCGCCGGTGGCGCAGGTGCCGCCGCCGCTCCGGCTGCCGGCCCGCGCCAGCGCGCGCATCAGCATCAGTATCGACAGCGCCATGCCGTGCCGGCTCTTGCCCAGACTAGGCCTGGCGCGCCTGCGGCTGTACGTCGACGGCGATGCGCTGTTGACAGCCGCGCTGATTGACAGCCTGTGCCTGCACACGCTCGAAACGTGGGTCGAGACAGAAGGGCAGGACCGCTGGCGCCGCCTGGACCGCCCGGCCTTGTCGCTCGGCGGCCTGGAGCCTGATGAAGCCCTGGTACCCGAACCGGCGCATGCCCATCCCGCCTACCGCTTGCTGACCGAATACTTTGCCTTCCCCGACAAGTTCCACTTCCTGGACGTCGACCTGGCGGCACTGGCGCCGATGTTTCCCGCCGGCGCGCGCCGCTTCACGCTGCACGTGTTGCTGACCGGCCTGCACGCAGACGCCGGCCCGGCGCGCATCCTGCGCGCGCTGTCGCACCAGCACTTGCTCGCGGGCTGCACAGCGGTGGTCAATTTGTTCCGGCAAGCGGCGGCGCCGGTGCGCATCACGCACCGTTCGGCCATGTACGACGTGGTGCCGAGCCGGCATGAAGACCACGTCGAGGTCTATAGCATCGACGCAGTACAGCTGCTGACGACGCGTGGTGGCAAAACGACGGGCGTGACCTATCGCCCCTGTTTTGGCCTGCGCCATGGCGAAGGTGGCGAAGGCCAGCGCTACTGGTTCAACCGCCGCATTGATGGAGGCGACCGCCGGCACCGCATGCAGATCGCCTTCAGCGACGACGACACGGCGCTGGCCGGGGTCGGCCCAGCGATCGCATCGCTCGACCTGACCTGCAGCAACGGCCCGGCGGCCTGCGCGGTAGGCGTTGGCGCACCGGGCGGCGACCTGGCCAGCGAAACGGCGACGGGCGGCGTGCCCATCCGCCTGTTGCGCAAGCCATCCGCGCCGCTGCACTTCGGCAGCCGCAATGGCACCGGCTGGCGCCTCGTGGCCCAGCTGGCGCTGAATCACCGTTCACTGGCCGAGCTCGACACCTTCCGCGACACGCTGGCGCTGTACGACCTGGCGCGCTCGGGCAGTTCGCAGCGGCAGATCGCCGGCCTCACCGCGCTGACCACGCTGCCGGCCACGGCGTGGCTGCGCAACCGGCACGGCGCCACGCTCGTACACGGCACCGAGGTGCGGCTGACGCTGGACGAAGAAGCGTTTGCCGGTAGCAGTGTGTTCGTCTTTGCACAGGTGGTCAGCCGCTTTCTGGGGCTGTATGTTCACCTGAACAGTTTCACGCGACTGGTGTTGATCTCTGGCCAGAGCAGCAAGGAACTGCTGCGCTGCGAGCCACGCAGTGGCAGTCTGATGCTGGTGTAGTGGGTGATTGCCGACCTGCTGGCGCATCCGCAGCGCTACGAATTTTTCCAGGCGGTGCGCCTGCTGCTGCGCTGGCTCGGCCGGCAGGGGATCAGCCCGGAGCAGGCGCTCGGCGGCGCCATCCGCTTTCGCAACAGCGTCGGGTTGGGCTTTCCACCGAGCGAGATCGAGGCCATCGAGCCCGGCACCGGGCACATGCCGGCAATCACGATCACACCCGCGATGATGGGCTTACTTGGCACGATGGGCGCCTTGCCGCTGCACTACACCGAACGGTTTGCCGCCTGGGCGCTGCGCAACCGCGACGACGGGCCGCGCGCCTTTCTCGATCTGTTTTCCAGCCGCCAGGTGGCGCTGTTCTACCGCGCCTGGTGCAAGTACCGCGTGCGGCAACCTCTGGCGGCGGGCGTCGACCGTTTTCAGCCGCTGCTGCTGGCGCTGGCTGGCGGGGCGTCGGTGCAGCAAGACATGGCTGGCGCCGACGCCATGGCCCGGTTTGCCGCGCCGCTGCGCAGCAGGGTGGTCAGCGCCGATCTGATCGCCGGCGTACTCGGCGCCTGCTTTGGCGTGGAAGTACAGGTCGAGCAGTTTACCGGCCGCTGGGATGTGCTCGAACCGGGGCAGCGCACGCTGCTGGCCCATGGCAATTGCGTGCTGGGAGCCGGCGCCACGGCAGGGGCGCGGCTGCTGCGGCCCGAACTCGGCATGCGTATCCGCCTGGGTCCGGTGAATGCCGCTACGTTTGCCCGGTTCATGCCGGGGCAGGAGGGCAGCCGGGCATTGTCTTTTTTGCTGGCGCGCTTCGCGATTGACGTACCGTTTCGCGAACTGCAGGTGGTGCTGCGGCGCGAGGCGATTCACGGTGTCCATCTGGGTGGTCTCACGCGGCTGGGGCTGGATGATTTTCTGTGCACGCGCAGTGCTTCATCGGACCGTGACGACATGTGCTACCTGCTCGGCTGACTTATTCGATTCCTGAAGGCATACGCGCGCCACACAAGCTGTGCACGGCCTACAATCGATGTCAACGAATTAACACACCATCGACCAGGAGGTACCATGCAACAACCAGACAACATGCAGCCGGCGGATCATCTTGAGCCAGCGGCAACCCAATCTGTCGACGCACGGCGTGTCGCTGTACTGATGACCGACGGGGTCGAGCAAGTCGAATACACCAAGCCGCGCGCGTTCCTCGAAGCGCAGGGCGTGACGGTCGTGCTGGTCTCGCCAAAGAAAATGGGCGAGCAGATCCAGGGCTTCAATCACCTGGAACCGGGTGACAAGTACGCGGTCGAACTGAACGTGAAAGACGCCAACCCGGACGACTTCGATCTGCTGCTGCTCCCGGGCGGCGTGGCCAATCCCGATAATCTGCGGTCGAGCCCGGAATCAATCGCCTTCATCAAGGCATTTGGTGATGGCGACAAGCCGATTGCCGCGATCTGCCACGGCCCATGGCCGCTGATCGACGCCGGCATCGCCGAGTCGAAGCACATGACCAGCTGGCCGACGCTGCAGATCGACCTGGTCAATGCCGGCGCCGAATGGACCGATGACGAAGTGGTCGTGGACGGCAAGCTGATCACGAGCCGCAAGCCGGACGATATTCCGGCATTCAACGAAGCCATCATGAAGCAATTGATGGTGCAACAAGAGGCCGGTACCGATCCGGGGCCGACCTCGTGATGTACTAGTCGTCAGCGGCCGGGCCGCGTCACTGCAAGTGTTCCCACAGCGTGACGCATCCGACCGCGATCAATACCAGCCCGCCGAAGATCTCGGCGCGCTTGCCCGCCAGGGCGCCGATACGGCGACCGACCAGCATGCCCAGCGTCACCATCGTCAGCGTCGCCAGGCCGATGGCCAGCGCAGGCCAGACAATATGGGTGGCCGTAAAGGCCAGACTCACGCCGACGACCATGGCGTCGATGCTGGTGGCGAAACCCGTCAATGCCAGCAGCCATAGCGGCCGGTTCGAGTCTTCGGCGTCTTCCGGCGGGGATAAGCCTTCGTGGATCATGCGCACGCCCAGTCCGCACAGAAGGACGAAGGCGACCCAGTGATCCCAGCTCTCGACGTAGGAAGCGGCAATGCTGCCCAGCGCCCAGCCGACCAGCGGCGTCACACCCTCGATCACACCGAACAGCAGGCCCACCTTCAACGCATCCTTGAACCGTACATGATGGCGGCGTGCGCCCATGGCAATGGCGACGGCAAAAGCGTCGGTGGACATGGCGAAGGCGAGGATGAGGATGGCAACGAGAGACATGACAGCTTTCCGATCGGGCACGACAAAAGGCATGTCGCGTGGCCCGAACGTCACGCAAACATGCCAATGGTCTTGCCAACCAGAAGGCTTGCGCACCATGACGTTGAGCGTCAAGTATGTTGATGCGACAAACTTCCGAAAGAGGAAGCAGGCTACTCCCCAAGGGCGGCGCTATGGTAACTCAGCGGTAGGGAATCGGCAAGGCGCGTTATGTGTGCGTGATGAGACCGTTAAGGATGCGTTAGGGCCACGTTGGCAGCATCAAGCGAGCACGGTGCGCCGTCCAGGTGCCCAAGTCAGGGTGCGGCCGATCGGCAATTCGACGCCGTGATGGAACAGGGCGCCGGCAATCATGCTGGCAATCCAGGCAAGAATGACGCCGCCAGTCTGCACGAACACGTCCTGTGGCGCGAAACGGGTGAACGCCGCATTGATGACCAGGCACACAGGAAAATGCACCAGGAACACGGAGAACGAGATGTTTCCGGCAACGCGAATGACACGCCATTGTCCGCGGGCAGTCACTGCAGTCCGCACACGGCCGAACACGACTAGCAAACAGGCAACGATCAGTGCGAGCGCAATACGGCTGCGAAAGTCGACCGTCAGCGCAAGCAGCGCCGGCGCAGTCATCATCAGCAGTACGACAGCAGTCGAGCGCGGCCGACGGGCGGGATCGCTCGCCCACCACGCTAGCGCGCCCAGGCCATAACTGCCGAGAAAGTAGGGTGCCCAGACGTCCCAGTCGGCATCGAGGTTGAAGTACAGCAGCGAGGCGCCGGCGACAATGGCCGTCAGCGCCGGGATCAGGTACGCCGCCATGGGCTGTGCCGATGCGCGGCTGCAAGCCCACAGCAGGACGCTGAACATGGCATATAGCTGCAGGTCGATGGCAACGTACCAGGCGCCGGCCGAGAGCGCGTCATAGCCAAGCACGTCGTGCAGCAGGAAAGCATGGGCGAGCAGCTGCCCGCCGCTGGGCGGTGCAGAGATGGCGTCATGGGTCATCCAGAGGCCTGCGAGCCATGAGGCGGCCACGGCCAGCAGGATCGCGACGAAGAATGGCGGGGCCAGCTTGGTGTAGCGGCGCAGGATGGTTTTTAACGGATTCGCCGGGCCGGACAATGCCTGGGGTGACAATGACTTTGCGGCAAGGAAGCCGCCGATGACCAGGAAGACCTGGACCGCGATGCGGGTGTCCTGGGCGAGCCAATCGATCAGGTCGGGGAGTGCCTCGCGGGTGTAGTCGGCCATGGGGCCGTAGAAGGCCAGGTGGTGGAGGACGATCAGCTGGGCGGAGATGGCTTTCAGCAGGTTGATTGTGGCGAATTCAGTTGGGGCGTGTGGCGCGGTTATCGGGGTGGACTTCATGTGCATTCTGGGTGGTGGTGCTTGGCGCATCTGCATTGCTGGTAATTCCGACGCGCCTGTGGGGGCGCTATCATAGCTGAACTTGCTAGAAAAACATGGGTAGTGGCTCCCGTGTGTGGGTGGTGCCTGGTTGTTTTTGGTTTGCTTTGAGTGGCATTGCGCTCCGGTCGAAGTCGCGTGCGTTCTAGCAGAGGCGGGAGGGCAAGAAATCGCGGAGCGATTTCCCTCTGGTCAGGCGAATCGGAGAGCCTTGCGCTTGCAAGCGCAAGGCGGATTTCCGGCGGGGAGCGGTGCTCCCCGAATTCCCGGAAATCCCCCGCGTCCCGCGGGTTCGATTCCCGCCGCCTGAAGCGCAGGCGAAAAAAAACCGTCCACAGGACGGTTTTTTTGGAATACTGGTGGAGGCGGCGGGAATCGAACCCGCGTCCGCAAGCACTCTACAGACAGTTCTACATACTTAGCACTATCATTTAATTTAGCCCGTACAGCGCGGATGTGCACGCTTTGGACAGGCGAGTTACCTTAAATTTCGGAAACAACCAAGTAACCCGGCTGAGTCCTAGCCTCTGTAAATGACTCTACTAGTCTTGCGACTCACCCCAGAGGCGAGGTGTTGTAGAGCTAGCAGCAATTAAGCTGCTTGTGCGTACGAGTTATCGTTTGCAGTTATTGATTTCTGGATGTATTTACGAGGTAACCAGTCCTCGGTATGCCCTGCGCTGCTTTGCAACCCACGTCGAAACCAGGTCGCCCCCAGTGTCGAGAAGTTTTATTGTACTCCATGCGTGGGTGATGTACACCCGTTTTCATGAGAAACGCCTTAAAGTCGCTGTTGGTGAAAAACCCACAATGCATGCTCGAATTGCAATATGCTCGTCGGATTCATCGTGTGACGACAGGGCTCGTAATGACATGCATTGTTTGTGGCGGTTCGCAGATCGCGGGACTGACTGGCTGGCACGCAACATGCCGCGGTTGTCGTTATGAAAGCGCCGCGTTGACGCCGGCGATCAATGCGCCAAGCACCGTGCCCATGGATGAAGCACAACGCGAGGCAGCCCTGAAGGCATTGCGCGTCCAGAATTTCAACACGATCGTCGGCTATGCCAAACAGCATGTTTCGGCCAGCAAACCGCGGCTGCTCGACGTAGGCAGCGCACATGGCTGGTTTCTGGAAGCGGCACGTGGGCAATTCGATGTGCTGGGTGTCGAGCCCGATGCTGAGGTAGGCGGGCGTGCGGCCGCGCGTGGTTTGCCGGTGCGCTCGGGGTATTTTCCCGATGTCGTAGGCCGCGACGAGCGCTTCGATGCGATCGTTTTTAACGATGTGATCGAGCATATTCCCGATATTCATAGCGCACTGGCAGCTTGCCATGCGCATCTGAATGACGGCGGCATTCTGATCCTGAACCTGCCCAGTAGCCGCGGCTTTTTCTATCGCGTGTCCAAGGTGTTGGCCCGGATCGGCTGGCGCGGACCGTTCGAGCGCATGTGGCAAAAGGATATGCCGTCGCCGCACGTCCATTATTTTGACCCGCGCAATCTGCGCGAACTGGTGCTCAAACAAGGGTTCACGATGGCAAAAACGGCCGAGCTGCCCGCACTGCGCGCGGAAGGCCTCATGGAACGGCTGCGCTACGTGGGCAAGGCCGCGCCGGTGTCGCTGTATCTGCAATACATCGTCATTCGCTGCGCCATCCCCGTCTTGAGCATTTTCCCGAGCGACATCATCGTCAGCATCTTCACGAAAAAAGCCGCAAGCTGATCAGCTTGCGGCCAAGGGGAGGTGTAAGGTTGTCGCGTGCTTAGCGATTGCGGTTGGCAATTTCATTGCCGAGCATGCCGCCGCCGATCACGCCGGCCACGGTGGCCAGTTTCTTGCCATTGCCGCCGCCGATCTGATTGCCGATCAGGCCGCCGATGACGGCGCCGGTACCGATGCCGACATAGTTCGGTTGTGCTGGCGCTGGTTCTGCGTAACGCGGCTGTTCATAGCGCACTGGCTTCGGCGCTGCGTGCACCACGCGGGTTTTCTCGACCACGCGCACCACCGGCTTTTCCTTGATGATCACCGTCGGCTGCTGCTGTTGCTGGGCCACTGGCTGGGCATACGCCAGCTGATTGGCGGGCACCATCGCCGGCACCATCGCCGGGACCAGTTGCTGCTGGTTAGCGGCGACCGGCACCAGCTGGCCATTCTGGACCATATAACCGTTAGGCACCTGCAGGCCAGGTTGCTGCATGCCTGGTTGCTGCAGATTGTATGGCGAAGTGGCGGCCAGTGGCATTGGCTCGGGCGCGCTCTTGGACGATGGCAGCAGACCAGTGATCGCTGCGGCACCGGTCAGGCTGACGATGATGACCGATGCTGCTGCGGCTGCCATCATTGGGTGAATGCGGTTGGTGGTGTTTTCCATGATCTGCTCCAGTAAGCTATTGCTTGTTTGTATGGATGTAGATTACTGGCGAGCTCGCTTCCAAGCTAGACGCATCCCTGTATCAATCGTAAAGAGATGTAAGCCCATATCCGTGGATGGCACATACAAAAATGGCGCCCGGAAGAGGGCGCCATCGTAAGGAGTCAGTGCAAACCCGATCAGGCCGCCCGATCCGCGCGCGACGTGCTGTCCGCAGCATCGCGTAATGCAGCCAGCAATTGCTCCGGCGTGTCGAAGAGGTAATCAGCGCCCCAGGTCGACGGTGCAATCGCGCCGCAATAACCCCAGGCGCAGGCCACGGTGATCATGCCGGCTGCCTTCCCGGCCTCGATATCGCGCAGGTCGTCACCGACATACCAGCACTGTTCTGGTGCGACGCCCAGGCGGCGGGCGCCTTCGAGCACGGGCGCAGGGTGCGGTTTGGCGAACGCCGTGGTGTCACCGGAAACGATGCAGCCGGCGTGCGCCAGCGCGATCTGCGGCACCAGCGGGTCGGTGAAGCGCGAGGGTTTGTTGGTGACGATGCCCCACGCCATGCCGGCTTGTTCGATGCCGGTGAGCAGTTCGTTGATGCCGTCAAACAGCGTCGTATGGGCAGACATCGCGGTCTGGTAGCGGTCGAACCAGGCCAGGCGCAGTTCTTCGTAGCCATCGTCGCCCGGTGCCAGGCCAAAGGCTGCGCCGATCATGCCGCGCGCACCGGCCGAGGCCGTAGGACGCAGCACCTCGTACGGTGTCTCGGCCAGACCGCGCTCGGTGCGCAGCCAGTTGACGGCCGCAGCCAGGTCGGGCGCGGTGTCGGCCAGCGTGCCATCGAGGTCGAACAGGACGGCGCGCGGCGCCGGAATCGAAGCAGGGAAGGTCATCGGATCACAGGGGTTTGGTGCACGCCACCATGTAGTTCACACTGGTGTCGCTGTTGAGCGAATAGATCTTGGTCAGCGGGTTGTAGGTCAGGCCTTTCAGGCCATCGACCTGCAGGCCGGCCTGGCGCACGAACTGCGACAGCTCGGCCGGCGTGATGAACTTGCCGTAGTCGTGCGTGCCGCGCGGCAGCATGCGCAGGATGTACTCGGCGCCGATCACGGCGAACAGGTACGACTTCGGATTGCGGTTGAGCGTCGAGAAGAACAGGTGGCCGCCCGGTTTGACCATGGCTGCCGCGGCGCGCACGATCGAGGCGGGGTCGGGCACGTGTTCCAGCATTTCCATGCAGGTGACCACGTCGAACTGGCCCGGCTCTGCCAGGGCCATGTCTTCGGCGGCGATGTGCTTGTAACGCACCTCGACCCCGGATTCCAGACTGTGCAGGTCAGCGACCTTCAGCGCTTTTTCAGACAGATCGATGCCCGTCACTTTGGCGCCTTTTTTCGCCATCGCTTCGGACAGCACGCCGCCGCCGCAGCCGATGTCGATCACGTTCTTGCCGGCCAGCGGCACGCGCGCGTTGATCCATTCAAGGCGCAGGGGATTGATCTCGTGCAGCGGCCGGAATTCCGAGGTTGGATCCCACCAGCGGTGGGCCAGTTCGCTGAACTTCTGAATTTCTGATGGGTCTGAATTTGTCGTCGTCATAGCTTGGAATAATAACGGAAATGGTGCGAGAGAATAGCGCGCATGAAAAAACCCCGCCGTGGCGGGGTTTTGATGGAACCGGTGAGGGTTCTGCGGGGCCTGATTACTTGGCGGCGCCGCGGGTACCGACCACTTCGATTTCCACGCGACGGTTCTGTGCGCGGCCTTCGGCAGTCGCGTTGTCCGCTTTAGGCTGGCTCTCGCCCTTGCCTTCGGTGTAGATGCGGGTTTCTTCGATGCCCTTGCCCTTCAGGTAAGCCTTGACAGCTTCTGCGCGGCGGATCGACAGTTTCTGGTTGTACGCATCGGTACCGACCGAGTCAGTGTGACCGACGGCGATGATGACTTCCAGGTTCATGTCGCCCAGCTTGCCGCTCAGCTCGTCCAGCGATGCCTTGCCGGCTGGCTTCAGGATCGCCTTGTCAAAGTCGAAGAATGCGTCGGCCGAGTAGCTGACTTTTTCCGAGGTTGGCACTGGGGCTGCTTCAGGCACTGGTGCCGGTGCTGGTGCAGGGGCGACTGGCGCTGGTGGCGCGACGCACTTGCCGTTTTCAAGCTTTTCTGGCTCGACGCACAGTGGCGCGTCGCAACCTGGGACCGCATCAGCCGGGGTCCAGTAGCCGGTACGCCAGCACAGACCGAAAGGATTGCGTGCGATCACGCCGCGGCTGTCCTGCACATAAGCGCTGTATGGGGTGCGCGCTTGCAGGTCAGTGGTCAGCGGCGCATAAGGTGGGGCGCTTTGGGCAGAAGCGACGCCCGCGATGGCGGCCGTTGCTGCGAACAGAACAGTGATCATTTTTTTCATATTCTTTTCCTTTCGGTAAATTCCGTGTCGATTCAGACAGTCTCCATGTGGTCATAACAATAACATGGTGGCTGCTCTGTCCGTTTCGTATTGTGAAACAAGCAATTGACTTCCTGGCCATTCTGCCACACGCACCAAAATCGTACGACTGCACCTAAATCAAACACCGAGCATTTGTTGCTTGACGTTGTTTAAGCGCAACATTTATGCAAGCAGGCGTCGCTGGTGACGACAATACTGGAACTTTTAGTGAGTCCGGTCCGGATTTCCCGTGCCAAAAAGGCATGACCCGGAATTGAGCAACTACTATGTTGCGCGTGGTAGAATCGCCCGCTGTAACTTATAACTTTCGCCTGAAAGCAGTCGACCCGCCAATGGATCAATTCGCAAAAGAAACAGTCCCGATTTCCCTCGAAGAAGAGATGCGCAAGAGCTATCTCGATTACGCGATGAGCGTGATCGTGGGCCGCGCACTGCCGGATGTCCGCGACGGCCTGAAGCCGGTGCACCGCCGCGTCCTGTACGCGATGCACGAAATGAACAACGTGTGGAACCGGCCTTACCTGAAGTGCGCGCGCGTCGTCGGCGACACGATGGGCAAGTTCCACCCGCACGGCGACTCGTCGATCTACGACACGCTCGTGCGCATGGCGCAAGACTTCTCGCTGCGCTACACGCTGGTCGATGGCCAGGGCAACTTCGGTTCCATCGACGGCGACAGCGCCGCAGCAATGCGCTACACCGAGTGCCGCCTGGACAAGATTGCCGGCGAAATCCTGGCCGACATCGACAAGGACACCGTCGACTTCCAGCCGAACTACGACGGCAAAGAGAAAGAGCCGACCGTCCTGCCAACCCGCATCCCGAACCTCTTGATCAATGGTTCGTCGGGCATCGCGGTCGGCATGGCCACCAATATTCCGCCGCACAACCTGTCCGAAGTGATTGCCGGCGCGATGCACGTGCTGCACAACCCGGATTGCACGATCGACGAGCTGATCGAGCTGATTCCGGCGCCGGACTTCCCGACTGCCGGCATCATCTACGGCGTCTCGGGCGTGCGCGACGGTTACCGCACCGGTCGTGGCCGCGTCGTCATGCGCGCCAAGACCCACTTCGAAGAAGTCGGCCGTGACGGCGCCCGTACGGCGATCATCATCGATGAGCTGCCGTACCAGGTGAACAAGAAGTCGCTGCTCGAGCGCATCGCCGAAAACGTGCGCGACAAAAAGCTCGAAGGCATTTCCGACATCCGTGACGAGTCCGACAAGTCGGGCATGCGCGTCGTGATCGAGCTCAAGCGCGGCGAAGTTCCCGAAGTCGTGCTGAACAACCTGTACAAGCAAACGCAGCTGCAAGACACGTTCGGCATGAACATGGTGGCGCTGGTCAATGGCCAGCCAAAACTGCTGAACCTCAAGCAGATGCTCGAGTGCTTCCTGTCGCACCGCCGCGAAGTCGTCACGCGCCGTACTGTGTTCGAACTGCGCAAGGCGCGCGACCGCGGCCACATGCTCGAAGGCCTGGCCGTCGCGCTGGCCAATATCGACGATTTCATCGCGATCATCAAGGCGGCGCCATCGCCACCGGTTGCCAAGGTCGAGCTGATGCAGCAAGCCTGGGATTCGTCCCTGGTGCGCGAAATGCTCAACCGCACCGAGACCGGCGCGGCCGGCGGCATCGAAGCTTTCCGCCCCGAGCACCTGCCGAAGCATTACGGCATGCAGCCAGACGGCCTGTACAAGCTGTCGGACGAACAGGCGCAAGAGATTCTGCAGATGCGTCTGCAGCGCCTGACGGGCCTGGAGCAGGACAAGATCGTCAATGAGTACAAGGAAGTGATGACCCACATCGCCGACCTGCTCGACATCCTGTCCAAGCCGGAACGTGTCACCACGATCATCGTCGACGAAATGACGGCGATCAAATCCGAGTACGCCGACAATGGCAAGGATGCGCGCCGTTCGGCCATCGAGCACAATGCCAGCGACCTCGAAACCGAAGACCTGATCACGCCGCAGGACATGGTCGTGACGCTGTCGCACTCGGGCTACATGAAGTCGCAGCCGGTGTCCGAATACCGCGCGCAAAAGCGTGGCGGTCGTGGCAAGCAGGCGATGGCAACGAAAGAAGACGACTGGATCGACCAGCTCTTCATCGCCAACACGCACGATTACATCCTGTGCTTCTCCAACCGTGGCCGCATGTACTGGCTCAAGGTCTGGGAAGTGCCGCAAGGCTCGCGCAACTCGCGCGGCAAGCCGATCGTCAACATGTTCCCGCTGCAGGACAACGAAAAGATCACCGTCGTGCTGCCGCTGCAGGGTGAGAACCGCACCTTCCCTGAAGACCATTACGTCTTCATGTCCACGTCGCTGGGCACCGTGAAGAAGACGCCACTGCGCGACTTCTCCAATCCACGCAAGGCCGGCATCATCGCGGTCGACCTGGACGAAGGCGACGTGCTCGTCGGCGCGGCGCTCACCGACGGCAAGCACGACGTGATGCTGTTCTCCGACGCCGGCAAGGCCGTGCGCTTCGATGAGAACGACGTGCGCCCGATGGGCCGTACGGCGCGTGGTGTGCGCGGCATGAACCTCGAAGAAGGCCAGGAAGTCATCGCACTGCTGGTGGCCGAGAACGAGCAGCAAACCGTGCTGACCGCGACCGAAAACGGCTTCGGCAAGCGTACCCCGATCACGGAGTACACCCGCCATGGCCGCGGCACGAAGGGCATGATTGCGATCCAGACCTCCGAGCGTAACGGCAAGGTGGTGGCGGCGACGCTGGTCGAGCCAAGCGACGAGATCATGCTGATCACGACGGGCGGCGTGCTGATTCGCACCCGCGTGTCCGAGATCCGCGAGATGGGCCGCGCGACGCAGGGCGTGACCCTCATCGCCGTGGAAGACGGCACCAAGCTGTCGGGCCTGCAGCGCATTGTCGAAACCGACCTCGAAGAAGTCGAGTTCGAGCCTGCGCCAGAGTAATATCGTACTGAGCAGGGACGTGCTGTCGTCCCTGTTGCTGCCATCCCGAATGGCCGGCCCGGCAGGCCGGTCATTGTCTCAAGTCGCCGGGCTCTGCCACCCGCATGGACTCCTGATGAAACACTTTCTTCGTTCCCTGACCCTCGTTGCCGCCGTCGCTGCTGCGCCATCGTTTGCCGTGGCGCAGACTGCGCCGGCCCCGGTGGCCACGGCCGCTGCTGTCAGCCCGCAAGCCAACGCCGCCGTCAAGGAACTGCTCGACGCGATGGACGTGCGCAAGATGATGACCGCGTCGTTCGCCGAGATGGAAAAGGCGCTGCCGCAGATGATGCGCGCCCAGCTGACGTCCGTGATCAACGCCGATCCGGGCGCCGATGCCGAGAAAAAGAAGGCCGCACTGGCCAAGGTCGAGCAGGTCTTGCCCGTGGCGTCGCAAGCCATCAACCGCATGTTCAAGGATCCGGCGCTGATCGATGAAATGATGGTCGAAATCGCGCCGCTGTACGCCAGGAACTACACGGTCGCCGAACTGAAGGAACTGACCGCGTTCTACCGCACGCCGCTGGGCCGCAAGATGATGGCCCTGAGCCCGCGCCTGTCCGCCGAAAGCATGGCGATCGGCCAGCGCATCGTCGCGCCGCGCCTGAATGGCATGATGCAGGAAGTCATGCAGAGCACACAAGGCAAATAACCCTCCACGAAAGGACCGCATGACCCAGATCTTCAATTTCTCGGCCGGCCCCGCCGTACTGCCGAAAGAGGTGCTCCAACAGGCTGCGCACGACATGCTCGACTGGCATGGCAGCGGCATGTCGGTGATGGAGATGAGCCACCGTGGTCCCGAATTTTCCAGCATCCACCGCCAGGCGCTGGATGACCTGCGCGAGCTGCTGAACGTGCCGGCCAATTACAAGATCCTGTTCCAGCAGGGCGGGGGGCTCGGGCAGAACGCCATCGTGCCGCTCAACCTGGCCGGGCGCCGGCCAGATCCGGTGATCGACTTCGTCCACACCGGCACCTGGTCGGGCAAGTCGGCCAAGGAAGCGGCGCGCTTTGCGCGCGTGAACATCGCGGCGACGGGCGAGCCTGAACACTTCACCCGCGTGCCGGCGCGCGACACCTGGCGCCTGAGCGACGACGCATCGTACCTGCACATCTGCACCAACGAAACCATCGACGGCGTCGAGTACCCTGACGCGCCCGACGTGCCGGCCGGTCTGCCGATCGTGGCCGACATGTCGTCGCACATCCTGTCGCGCCAGATCGACATCTCGAAGTACGGCGTGATCTTCGCCGGGGCGCAAAAGAACATCGGCCCGGCCGGCCTGACGCTCGTGATCGTGCGCGATGACCTGCTCGACTTTGCCTCGCCCCAGTGCCCGTCGGCCTTCCACTGGAAGACCTGCGCCGAGCACGATTCGCTGTACAACACGCCGCCCACCTACGCGATCTATATCGCGGGTCTCGTGTTCGCGTGGCTCAAGCAGCGCGGCGGCGTGGCGGCCATGGAAGCAATCAATATCGAAAAAGCGCGTCTGCTGTACGCCGCGCTCGACGCCGATGATTTCTACGCCAACCGCGTGGATCCGGTTTATCGCTCGCGCATGAACATTCCGTTCTACCTGCGCGACGAATCACTGAACGAGCAATTCCTGGCCGGCGCGAAAGAGCGCGGGCTGTTGCAACTGAAGGGCCACAAGTCCGTCGGCGGCATGCGGGCATCCATCTACAACGCGATGCCAATCGAGGGCGTACAGGCCCTCGTCGATTATTTGAACACGTTTGCAGGACGGTAAGCCGTCGCGGTTGAGCACGACGTAGGGTGGACGGGTATCCCGTCCACGCGTCCAATGCGCCGCCGATGCGCCCGAACGCAAACAACATCGACCAACCAGCATAACGATGACAGACAAACTTACCCCCTTGCGCGAACGCATCGATGCGATCGACGCACAAATCCTCCAGCTGTTGAGCGAGCGCGGCCAGGTCGCGCAGGCCGTCGGCCACGTGAAGGCCGAAACCAACGCGCCCGTGTTTCGCCCCGAGCGCGAAGCCCAGGTGCTGCGCGGCGTGGCCGAGCGCAATCCCGGTCCGCTCAAGAACAGCGACGTCCAGACCATCTTCCGCGAGATCATGTCGTCCTGCCGCGCCCTTGAAAAGCGCGTCACGGTCGCGTTTCTCGGTCCCACCGGCACCTTCAGCGAGCAGGCCGTGTTTCAGCAGTTCGGCACGGCCATCGATGCGCTGCCGTGCGTGTCGATCGATGAAGTGTTTCGCGCCACCGAGGCCGGCACCGCCGACTTTGGCGTGGTTCCGGTCGAGAATTCGTCCGAGGGCGCCATCAACCGCACCCTCGACCTGCTGCTGGCAACGACCACCATCATCAGCGGTGAAGTCTCGATTGCGGTCCACCACAGCCTGATGACCAAGACGGGCACGATGGACGGCGTGACCGTCGTCTGCGCCCATTCGCAGGCGCTGGCACAATGCCAGGTGTGGCTGAACCAGCATTACCCGAACATCGAGCGCCGCGCGGTGGCCTCGAACGCCGAGGCGGCCGTGCTGGCCAGCCAGGATCCGACAGTCGCCGCAATCGCCAGCGAGATGGCGGGCGAGCAGTATCGCCTGGGCGTCGTGCAGGCGCACATCCAGGACGATCCGCACAACCGCACGCGCTTTGTCGTGATCGGCCAGTTGCAGACCGGCCGCTCGGGCAAGGACCGTACCGGCATCGTGCTGGCCGTGCCGAACAAGGCCGGCGCCGTCTACAACCTGCTCGCGCCTCTTGAGAAACACGGCGTGTCGATGACGCGTTTCGAATCGCGCCCGGCGCGCATCGGCACCTGGGAGTACTACTTCTACGTCGACATCGAGGGCCACGTGCACGACGCCGCCGTTGCGCGCGCGCTCGAGGAACTCAAGGACAACGCCGCCTTCTTCAAGGTGCTGGGGTCGTACCCGCAAAGCCTTTAAACGATTACAAGAGAGATTTTCATGTCGACATTTGGTCCTGAATACATCCGTGCCATCGCCCCATACCAGGCCGGCAAACCGATCGCCGAAGTGGCCCGCGAATATGGTCTCGACGAAGCGAACATCGTCAAGCTGGCGTCGAACGAAAACCCGTTCGGCATTCCGGCGTCGAGCCGCGCCGCGATGCTCGAAGCAGCAGCCGACCTGGGTCGCTATCCGGACGCCAACGGTTTCGAGCTGAAGACCGCGCTGGCCAAGCGCTACGACGTGCCGCTCGAATGGCTCACGCTCGGCAATGGCAGCAACGACATCCTCGAAATCGCGGCGCACGCCTTCGTGCAACAAGGCGAAGCGGTCGTGTACTCGCAGTATTCGTTCGCCGTGTATGCGCTGGCCACGCAAGGCGTCGGTGGCCGCGCGATCGTGGTGCCGGCCGTCGACTATGGTCACGACCTCGATGCGATGGCGGCTGCCATCGATGCCGATACGCGCCTGGTGTATGTCGCCAACCCGAACAACCCGACCGGCACGTTCATCCCGGCCGCGCAGATCGAAGCGTTCCTGCAAAAAGTGCCGGCGCGCGTGATCGTCGTGCTGGACGAAGCGTACAACGAGTACCTGGCGCCCGAGCACCAGTTCGAGTCGAGCGCCTGGGTGCGCAAATACCCGAACCTGATCGTGTCGCGCACGTTCTCGAAGGCCTATGGCCTGGCTGGCCTGCGCGTGGGCTTTGCCATTGCGCAGCCCGCCGTCACCGATCTGATGAACCGCATCCGCCAGCCGTTCAACGTGAATTCGCTGGCGCAGGCCGCTGCGGTCGCGGCGCTGAACGACACGCCGTTCCTGGACCAGGGCGCGCGTAACAATGCCGACGGCTATCGCCAGATGATCGCCGCGTTCGAAGAACTGGGGCTCGAGTACGTGCCGTCGTTCGGCAACTTCGTGCTGGTGCGGGTCGGCGACGACGATGGCGCCGGTGCGCGCGTGAACGTGGCGCTGCTCAAGCAGGGCGTGATCGTGCGCCCGGTCGGCAACTATGGCCTGCCGCAGTGGCTGCGCATCTCGATCGGCCTGCCGCAGGAGAACGCGGCCTTCATCGAGGCGTTGAAGAAGGCGCTCGGCTGAATGCTGGACAAGATCGTTATCGTCGGCGTCGGCCTGATCGGCGGGTCGTTCGCGCTGGCGCTCAAGCGCGCCGGGCAGGTGCGGGAAGTGGTTGGCATCGGCCGCCATCCCGAGGCACTGGCCCGGGCACTGGCCCTTGGCATCATCGACCGGGTCTGTGACGACTACGCCGATGCGTTGAACGGCGCCGATCTGGTCATGCTGGCCGCGCCGGTGGCGCAGACGGGGCCGATCCTGGCCGCGCTGCTGCCGCACCTGGCGCCCGGCACGGTCATCACCGATGCCGGCAGCACCAAGTGCGACGTGGTTGCAGCAGCCCGCGCGGTACTCGGCGAGCGCGTGCACCAGTTCGTGCCCGGCCACCCGATCGCCGGCAGCGAAGCGAATGGCCCCGATGCCGCACTGGCCGGCCTGTACCAGGGCAAGAAGGCCGTGCTCACGCCATTGCCCGAGAACGCAGCAAGCGACGTCGAACGTGTCGCCGCCGCCTGGCGCGCCTGCGGCGCCGTGATCCACCAGTTGACGCTCCAAGACCACGACCGCGTGTTCGCTGCCGTCAGCCATCTGCCGCATCTGCTGGCCTACGCGCTGGTGGATGACCTCGCCGGCAAGCCGCACGCCGACATGCTGTTCCAGTACGCCGCCAGCGGCTTTCGCGACTTCACGCGCATCGCCGGTTCGTCGCCCGAAATGTGGCGCGACATCAGCCTGGCCAACCAGGCTGCGCTGCTGACCGAGCTGGATGCCTATCTGGCACAATTGACGACGATGCGGACCATGCTGGCTGCTGGCGACGGGGCCGGATTGCACGATATTTATGCGAACGCGCAGCGCGCCCGCCACGAGTGGCAGATCGCCATCGAAGCTGGCCACGGGCAAAATGCGCTGCGCGCGCCTCTTCAGGAAAACACATGACGCAGCAAAAACACTATCCGCAGCATATCGACCTCGAACCCGTGCTGCACGCGGCGGGCACGGTGCGGCTGCCGGGTTCCAAAAGCATCTCGAACCGCACGCTGCTACTGGCCGCGCTGGCCGAGGGCACGACCACGATCCACGACATGCTGGCGTCGGACGACACGATGGTCATGCTGGGCGCACTGCGCTCGCTGGGCATCCGCTGGGATGAAGTCGACGAGCGCACGGTCATCGTGCATGGCAACGGCGGCGTGCTGCCCGAGCCTGCGGCCGATCTGTTCATGGGCAATGCCGGCACCGCGATCCGGCCGCTGACCGCGGCGCTGGCCGTCATCGGCGGCGACTACACGCTGCACGGTGTCTCGCGCATGCACGAACGCCCGATCGGCGACCTGGTCGACGCACTGAACGCCGTCGGCGCGCAGATCGAGTACACGGGCGAGCAGGGCTTTCCGCCGCTGCGCATCCGTCGCGGCCACATCACGGCCAACCGCATGGCGGTGCGCGGCAATGTATCCAGCCAGTTCCTGACCGCGTTGCTGATGGCCGCGCCGCTGATGGCCACGACGCATCCGGTGTCCATCGATGTCGTCGGCGAGCTGATTTCCAAGCCGTACATCGAGATCACGCTGAACCTGATGCGCCGCTTCGGCGTCGAGGTCGAGCAAAATGGCTGGGCCTCGTTCACCGTGCAGCCGGGCCAGCGCTATCAAAGCCCGGGCACGATTCACGTCGAAGGCGATGCGTCGTCGGCGTCGTACTTCCTGGCCGCCGGCGCGATTGCGGGCGGGCCGGTGCGCGTCGAAGGCGTGGGTGAACACAGCATCCAGGGCGACGTGCGCTTTGCCGATGCGCTCGAACGCATGGGCGCCATTGTCACGCGGGGCGAGAACTGGATCGAGGTGCAATCGAATGGCGTGCTGAAAGCCATCGACGCCGACTTCAACCATATCCCGGATGCAGCGATGACGATCGCGGTGGCGGCGTTGTACGCCGACGGCCCGAGCACGCTGCGCAATATCGCCAGCTGGCGCGTGAAGGAAACCGATCGCCTGAGCGCGATGGCGACCGAATTGCGCAAGGTCGGCGCCGAGGTGGAGGAGGGGCCTGACTACATCCGCATCACGCCGCCGGACGAACTCAAGCCCGCCACGATCGATACCTACGACGACCACCGGATGGCGATGTGCTTCTCGCTGGCGTCGCTGGACGGCAAGGCGCGGCGCGGCAATGCCATGCGGATCAACGATCCGAAGTGCGTCGCCAAGACCTTCCCCGACTATTTCGAAGCGTTTGCGGGCATTGCGCGCAACGAGCTGTTTTAATTGACCCGCCCCGAGCCCATGCCTAATTCAAACGTACCAGTCATCACCATCGACGGCCCGACCGCTTCCGGCAAGGGTACCGTGGCCAGCCGCATTGCCGACCGCCTGGGTTTTCACCTGCTCGATTCAGGCGCGCTGTATCGCCTGACGGCGCTGCAGGCACTGCGCGGCGCGCTGCCGCTGTCGGACGAAGCGGGTATCGCGAAGCTGGCCCAGCAGCTGCCGGCGCGCTTCCGGGATGACGTGATCTACCTGGCGGATGAGGATGTAAGCCACGCGATCCGCGCGGAAGAGGTGGGCAATATGGCGTCGAAGATCGCCGCCTTGCCGAGCGTGCGCCAGGCGCTGTTTGACCTGCAACTGGGCTTTCGCCAGGCGCCGGGACTGGTGGCCGACGGGCGCGATATGGGCACGGTGATCTTTCCCACCGCCAAGCTCAAAGTGTTCCTCACCGCAAGTGCTGAGGCACGCGCGCAACGCCGGTATAAGCAATTGATTGACAAAGGCTTTTCTGCTAATATGAACGACCTGCTTGCAGATTTACGGGCTAGAGACGAACGCGACACTGGTCGTGCAGTCGCTCCCCTGGTCGCAGCGGCTGATGCGCATATCCTGGATACCTCTGCGATGGGGGTCGACCAGGCGGTCGAGCAAGTCCTGGCCTGGTATGCGCAGAAATAAGACTTTGAATGACGTGGTGGCGGTGGTGTCAACCGGTTGTAGTTTGAACCGTTAGGCAGCAGCGCCTGAACGTCATTCCCGCGCAGGCGGGAATCCCGGTTCGATGCGTCACCATTGGCTTGAGTCATCGCCATGGTGGTTTGCAAGTAAATCTGGATCCCCACTTGGGTGGGGACGGTGGTCTCCCGGTTGGCATCTTCGTTGTTGAAGATGGCAGTCGAAGACCTTGTCCTTTGGTGCTTGCGACAGCATATTGGCCATCGCAAGCGTGTTTTAACCTAACCCAGTTCAGTCCGCACTATCGTCGGTCTGCTGGCTCACATGAAATAACCAACTTTTTTATGTCTACTGCAACTACCCAAGATACTGGTATGGAAAGCTTTGCCGCCCTCTTCGAGGAATCGCTGTCGCGTCAAGACATGCGTTCGGGCGAAGTCATTTCGGCTGAAGTCGTGCGTCTGGATCACAACTTCGTGATCGTCAACGCAGGCCTGAAGTCGGAAGCGTTCATTCCAATCGAAGAATTCAAGAATGACCAGGGCGAACTGGAAGTCGCAGTAGGCGACTTCGTTTCCGTGGCCATCGAGTCGCTGGAAAACGGCTTTGGCGACACCATCCTGTCGCGCGACAAGGCCAAGCGTCTGGCTTCGTGGCTGGCGCTGGAAAAAGCAATGGAATCGGGCGAAATCGTCACCGGTACCGTCAATGGCAAAGTCAAGGGCGGCCTGACCGTTCTGACCAACGGCATCCGCGCGTTCCTGCCGGGTTCGCTGGTTGACACCCGTCCAGTCAAGGACACGACCCCATTCGAAGGCAAGACCCTCGAATTCAAGGTCATCAAGCTGGACCGCAAGCGTAACAACGTCGTGCTGTCGCGCCGCGCTGTCATCGAAGCTTCGATGGGCGAAGAGCGTCAGAAGCTGATGGAAACGCTGAAAGAAGGTACCGTGGTTACCGGTATCGTCAAGAACATCACCGACTATGGCGCATTCGTCGACCTGGGCGGCATCGATGGTCTGCTGCACATCACCGACCTGGCATGGCGTCGTGTGCGTCACCCGTCCGAAGTCCTGTCGGTTGGCCAAGAGATCACCGCCAAGGTCCTCAAGTACGATCAAGAGAAGAACCGCGTCTCGCTGGGCGTCAAGCAGCTGGGCGACGATCCATGGACCGGTCTGTCGCGTCGTTACCCACAGAGCACCCGCCTGTTCGGTAAAGTCACGAACCTCACCGACTACGGCGCGTTCGTCGAAGTCGAGCAGGGTATCGAAGGTCTGGTCCACGTGTCCGAAATGGACTGGACCAACAAGAACGTGGCACCAAACAAAGTTGTCCAGCTGGGCGACGAAGTGGAAGTCATGGTTCTGGAGATCGACGAAGAGCGCCGCCGTATTTCGCTGGGCATGAAGCAGTGCAAAGCAAATCCATGGGACGACTTCGGCATGACCCACAAGAAGGGCGACAAGGTCAAGGGTTCGATCAAGTCGATCACCGACTTCGGCGTGTTCATCGGCCTGCCAGGCAACATCGATGGTCTGGTGCACCTGTCGGACCTGTCGTGGACCGAAGCCGGCGAAGAAGCTGTGCGTCGCTTCAAGAAAGGCGACGAACTGGAAGCCGTGGTTCTGGCCATCGACGTCGAGCGCGAGCGTGTTTCGCTGGGCGTGAAGCAACTGGAAGGCGATCCGTTCAACACCTACTCGTCGATGAACGACAAGGGTTCGCTGGTCACCGGCACCGTGAAATCGGTTGAGCCGAAAGGCGCCGTGATCTCGCTGAGCGAAGAAGTCGAAGGCTACCTGCGCGCTTCGGAAATCTCGCGTGACCGCGTTGAAGATGCTGGCACCCACCTGAAAGTCGGCGACACCGTCGAAGCTCTGGTGATCAACATCGATCGCAAGGCTCGCAGCATCCAGCTGTCGATCAAGGCGAAAGACAATGTCGATACGCAAGAAGCCATGAGCAAGCTGTCGAACGACAACAGCGCTGCTTCGGGCACGACCAGCCTGGGCGCACTGCTCAAGGCCAAGTTCGACAACAAGAACTAATCAGGTAAGCCCTGAGGAGCTTGCAGATGACCAAATCCGAGCTGATCAACCGACTGGCTGAGCGTTATTCTCAGCTGGTGGCAAAGGATGCGGAATTTGCTGTCAAGACCATCCTCGATGCGATGACCAACGCCCTGGCGACTGGGCAACGCATCGAGATCCGTGGTTTCGGCAGTTTCTCGCTGAACAGCCGTCCACCGCGCATCGGTCGCAATCCGAAGTCCGGCGACAAGGTGATGGTGCCCGAAAAACGGGTGCCGCACTTCAAGCCGGGCAAGCAGTTGCGCGAGCAGGTGGACGCGATGGTCGGGCAACCGATCATCAACGATTGAGTCAGTGCTGGCACCAAGAAACGGCATCCGCGAGGGTGCCGTTTTTTTTGGCCTGTCGGGTCAGCCAATGGCCCAACGCCGCACGCTATTTTGAAATATGATGGCGGATATGCGACACTTCGCCCTTACACCATTGTCTAGCGGAACCTGTTGATGAAATTCGTCTCGACCATCGTCGGATTTGTCCTGTTCATCCTGTTTTTCGGCTTCGCGCTGAAGAACACGAAAGAGGTCGACCTGCATTTTTTCCTCGACTATGAATTGCGCGGCCCCCTCGTGCTGATGCTGCTGGCGTTTTTTGTTGCCGGCGCCGCCTTCGGCATCCTGGCCCTGGCGCCGACCGTGTTCCGTCAGCGCCGCGAAAAATGGCAGCACAAGTACACCATCCAGGCTCTGCAAAGCGCCGCTGGTACCGGTGTGGTCGCCACCACGCCACCGCCGCCGGATGCCGTTCCACCGGTTGCACCCCGCCACTAACAACAGAACACCATGGATTTCGAACTCTGGATGCTGCTTGGCATCCCCTTCTTCTTTGGCCTGGGCTGGCTCGCTGCCCGGGTCGACATCAACGAGGTGGTCTCCGAGTCGCGCACGCTGCCGCGCGGCTACTTCAAGGGCCTGAACCACCTGCTCAACGACCAGCCCGACAAGGCGATCGATTCGTTCATCGAGATCGTCAAGCTCGACCCTGAATCGAGCGACATGCACTTCGCGCTGGGCAATCTGTTTCGCCGCCGCGGCGAGACCGAGCGCGCCATCCGCGTGCACCAGAACCTGCTGGCGCGTCCCGACTTGCCGAGCGAAGAGAAAGCGCATGCGCAGTACGAGCTGGGCATCGACTACCTGAAAGCCGGTCTGCTGGATCGCGCCGAGGAATCGTTCAATGGCCTGGCCGACACGCCGTATGCGGTGCAGGCGCGCCGCTCGCTGCTGGAAATCTACCAGCGCGAAAAGGAATGGAAGCGCGCCATCGAGGCGGCCGAAGACTTGCAGGCGTCCGGCGCCGGCGCACGCCAGATCGAGATCGCCCAGTTCTATTGCGAACTGGCAGCCGACGCGCTGGTGCACATGGCACCGAGCGACGCGATGCTGCTGCTGGACAAGGCGCTGGAAGCGAATCGCCACAGCGTGCGCGCGACCATCCTGCGCGGCGACGCGCTGCTGGCCCAGGGCGACGTCGAAGAAGCCCTGAAGACCTGGCGCCGCGTGGAGCAGCAAAGCGTGCCACACGTGGCCCTGGTGGCCGCGCGCCTGATGGATGGCTACCGCAAGGTGGGCCGCCCGCAAGAGGGCGTGAATCTGCTGCGCTCGTACCTGGCCGAAGCCTCGTCGATCGACCTGATCGAAGTCGTGTTCAAGGCCGTGATCGAGCTCGATGGCGTCGAAGCGGCCAAGGGCCTGGTGGTGGAAGAGCTGCGCCGCAATCCGACGCTCCTTGGCCTGGACAAATTGCTTGAAGCGCGCCTGATGGATGCACCTGCCCATGTCTGGGAAGAGCTGTCGATGGTCAAGAACCTGGTGCAGCGCTACACGCAGAAGCTGGCGCGCTATCAGTGCAGCCACTGCGGTTTCAAGGCGCGCCAGTTCTACTGGCAATGCCCGGGCTGCAACCGCTGGGATTCGTATCCGCCACGCCGCACCGAAGAACTCAATGTGATGAACTGACCGTTCATCGAACGATCTCAATGACAAGCGCTATGCCCATGACCCCGAGCCGCCTGCTGGTGGCCGACGACTACCGCCAGCAGGCGGCCCCTGAACTGTCCGCCGTGCGCCTGCTGGTGGTGGGCGACGTGATGCTCGACCGCTACTGGTTCGGCGACGTCTCGCGCATCTCCCCGGAAGCGCCGGTGCCCGTCGTGCGCATCGAGCGGCGCGAGGAGCGCCTGGGCGGCGCTGCCAACGTGGCGCGCAATGCCGCCGCCCTGGGCACCTACACGGGCCTGCTGGGCGTGGTGGGGGCCGATGAGGCGGGCGATGAAGTCGAGCGCCTGCTGCAGGGCGCGGGCATCCACAGCTACCTCAAGCGCGACGACGCCATCTCGACCATCATCAAGCTGCGCGTCATCGGCCGCCAGCAGCAGATGGTGCGCATCGATTTCGAGGACGCGCCCACCGAGACCGTGCTGCGCGATAAGCTCAGCCAGTTCAAGGCGCTGCTGCCCGATTACGACGTGATCATCCTGTCCGATTACAACAAGGGCGCGCTGGTCAATGTCGCCGAGATGATTGCCTTGGCGCGCGCCGCCGGCAAGATCGTGCTGGTGGACCCGAAAGGCGACGACTTCACGCCGTACAAGGGCGCGAGCATCCTGACGCCCAACCGCGCCGAACTGCAGCGCGTCGTCGGTGGCTGGAAGAGCGAGACGCAGTTGCTCGAAAAAGCGCAGGCACTGCGCGTGGAACTGGGCCTGGATGCGCTGCTGCTGACACGCTCCGAAGAAGGCATGAGCCTGTTCACGGCCGATGACGTGCTGCACGTAAACGCCGACGCGCGCGAAGTGTTCGATGTGTCGGGCGCCGGTGACACGGTGATCGCGACGCTGGCCACGATGCTGGGCACGGGCGCGCCGCTGGGCGAAGCGCTGGTGACGGCCAACCGCGCCGGCGGCATCGTCGTCGGCAAGCTGGGCACGGCCACCGTGACCCGCGACGAGCTGTTTCCGGGTTAAGTCGCGCCTGATCTGCCTCAAGCCCGGCCCGTCAACGACGCGCCGGGCGATCCGTTAGGAGTCCGATGGGCGGCGTCGCCGTCCAGCGTCTTCAACCAACGGAGAAATTCAATGATCAAGAAACTGATGCTTGCCTTTGCCGCACTGGCCGTCTCGGGGAGCATGGCGTTTGCCCAGGTCGACGTGAACAAGGCCGACGTTGCCGCGCTCGATGGCGTCAAGGGCGTGGGGCCGAGCATGTCCAAGGCCATCCTCGACGAGCGCGCCAAGGGTGAGTTCAAGGACTGGGCCGACCTGCAAACGCGCGTCAAGGGGCTGGGTGACAAGAAAGCGGCCAAGTTGAGCCAGTCCGGGCTGGTGGTCAACGGCAAGGGCAAGGAAGGTGTCGCCGCCAAGCCCGCCCCCGCCAAGGGCGACAAGTCGGCGGCCAAACCGGCAGAGACAAAAACCGCAACATGACATGTATTGACTGACAGCGTCACGGGCGCGTGGCAAGATGTTCCAGCTCTTCAAGATCGTGCTTGAACATCAATATCAGAAAGGTCGTCATGCCTCACGCCCGTGTTTCAACCGCTCTGTTGGCAGCCCTGCTGGCTGCTGCAGGCGTCGCTTCAGCTGCTACGCCAGTGGCCACGCCCGCCACACCGAAACAACCCGATATCACCGCGCAGCAAGCGCAGATCACAAAGATCCTGGGCGAAGTCTCGCAGCAGCGCATCGAAGGCCATATCCGCAAGCTGGTCAGCTTCGGCACGCGCCACACGATGTCCGAGACCGAATCGCCGACGCGCGGCATCGGCGCTGCCCGCCGCTGGATCAAGGCCGAGCTCGAGCGCTGCGGCGCCGGCACGCCATTGCAGGTCACGTATGACAGCCACGTGGCGCCCGTCTCGGCGCGCATCACCAAACCCACCGAGATCGTCAACGTCGTCGCGACGCTGCCCGGCACGCAGGCCGCTTCCAAAGAGCGCATGTACGTCGTCAGCGGTCACTATGATTCGCGCGCCTCGGACGTGATGGATGCCACCTCGGACGCGCCAGGCGCGAACGACGATGCATCGGGCACCGCCGCGATCATGGAACTGGCGTGCGTGATGGCCAAGTACAAGTTCGATGCGACGCTGGTGTTCATGGCCGTGGCCGCCGAAGAGCAGGGCCTGATCGGCGCCCGCCATTGGGCTGTTGGCGCCCGTGAAAAGAACTGGAACGTCGCAGGCATGTTCACCAACGACATCATCGGCAGCTCGAAGGGCGACGACGGCAAGGTCGACAACAAGCAGGTGCGCCTGTTCGCCCAGAGTATCCCGGCGACCAAGGAAATGAGCGAGGCCGTGCGCCAGCTGGTGGCGACGGGCGGCGAGAACGATTCGCTCTCGCGCCAGCTCGCGCGCCACACGAAGGAGCAGGGCGAGCGCTACGTGAAAGGCTTCAAGGTCAGCGTGATCCAGCGGCATGACCGCTATCTGCGCGGGGGCGACCACATGCCGTTCCTCGAGCAGGGCTACGCCGCGCTGCGCTTTACCGAACCAGCCGAAGACTTCGCGCACCAGCACCAGGATCTGCGCACCGAAAACGGCAAGGTGTATGGCGACACGATCGACCACGTCGACTTCGACTACATTGCCAAGGTCACGCGCGTGAATGGCGCCGCGATGGCCTCGCTCGCAATGGCGCCTGCCGCACCGCAAGAGGTCAAGCTGCGCACCGCAGGCCTGACCAACGATTCAACACTGGTCTGGAAAGCCAATGCCGAGCCTGACCTGGCCGGCTACCGCATCGTCTGGCGCGACACGACCAGCGCCAACTGGGAAGGTTCGAAGTGGGTTGGCAACGTGACGGAAGCCACGCTCGACCTGTCGAAGGACAATGTCTTCTTCGGCGTGCAGGCGGTCGACAAGGACGGTAACGTCAGCGTCGCGACCTATCCGCTGCCGCTGCGCTGAGCCGGTATCGCTACCGTGAAATCGTCCATCGTCATGTGCATCATTGCGATGGGCGGGTGCGCACTCGCGTTGCCGACTGCGGCGCAGGTCTACAAATGCGTCGATCCCAAAACCGGGGCCAAGACCTATTCCGACTCGGGCTGCGCCCGCAGCGCGCAGCGCACGACGATGGAGGCACTTCCGCCAGTCGTCACGCGTGCGCCGCAGGCAGCACGGCCTGCACCGGTGCAGGACTGGCGTGCAGACGAGGCGCGTGCGGGCCTGCAGCCAGCTGTGGCCGAGCCGGTCGGCTCGATCGCGCCGCCGCAGGGTGACCCGAACTCGTACGAGTGCGAGCAGGCGAAAAGGAAACTGGCGGTGCGCCGAAGCCGCGTCACCAACTTTGCTTCCGATGCCAAAGAACCCATCATCGATGTCAACCGCATCTGCGGTTACTTCATGAATCCCAGCCCCATGCCAGGCCAGCTGACGCGCCAGGGTACGCGCTGAACACCATTCCCTGCTGGCGTTTGCAGTCGTGACCGGCGGCTGCGCCGACGCCCGTGTGCGTCTCGGATTAAAATGGTGTTTTGGTATCGCAAGGAATAGAGAACGCAATGGCATACAAGACCATCGAATCCACGATCGGCAACACGCCGCTCGTGCAGCTGCAGCGCCTGCCGGGCGCGGAGTGCGCGGCCCGTAACAACATCATTCTGGGCAAGCTCGAAGGCAATAACCCGGCTGGTTCCGTGAAGGACCGCGCTGCGATGTCGATGCTGCGCGGCGCCGAACTGCGGGGTCAGATCAAGCCGGGCGACACGCTGATCGAGGCGACCAGCGGCAATACCGGCATCGCGCTGGCGATGGCTGCGGCCATCCTCGGCTACAAGATGATCCTGCTGATGCCAGACAATCTGTCGATCGAGCGGCGTCAGAGCATGGCCGCCTACGGTGCGCAGATCATCCTCACGCCAAAGACCGGCGGCATGGAATACGCGCGCGACATGGCCGAGCAGATGCAGAAGGACGGCCAGGGCATCATCCTCGACCAGTTCGCCAATGACGACAATCCACGCGCGCACTACGAGAGCACCGGCCCGGAAATCTGGCGTGACACCGACGGGCGCGTCACGCACTTCGTCAGCGCCATGGGCACCACCGGCACCATCATGGGCGTATCGCGCTATCTGAAGGAACAGAATGAGGCGGTGCGTATCATCGGCGCGCAGCCCGAAGAAGGCTCGTCGATCCCGGGTATCCGCAAGTGGCCCGAAGCCTACCTGCCCAAGATCTATGACAAGGCGCGCGTTGACCAGGTCGAGAGCGTGAGCCAGGCAGCGGCCGAGCAGATGGCGCGCCGCATGGCAGCCGAAGAGGGCATCTTCTGCGGCATCTCGGCCGCCGGCGCCTGTGAAGTGGCGCTGCGCATCGCGCAGACCGTCGAGAACGCGACCATCGTATTCATCGTCTGCGACCGGGGCGATCGCTACCTGTCCACGGGTGTGTTTCCTGCCTGAAGCAATGGCACGGCCAATGTGAA
Source organism: Oxalobacteraceae sp. CFBP 8761 (assembly GCA_014841595.1). NCBI lineage: Bacteria > Pseudomonadati > Pseudomonadota > Betaproteobacteria > Burkholderiales > Oxalobacteraceae > Oxalobacteraceae sp. CFBP 8761. The sequence goes on from JACYUE010000002.1 coordinate 774,925, forward strand.
CACCGCGTTGACTGTGCCCATAAAAAAAGCCGCCTGATGCCCGGGCGGCTTTGTGAATCAGTCCTTGGACTGCCTAGACCTTTCCATCGGCTCCAAGCCAATTTCCTTCGGTCGTCCGCCAATGCGGCGGCTCATACGCCCGCCCGGGCGTATGCACTACTGGTGCCGGCCGTACCATATGGCGACGGCCCGTTCAATCCTGGCCAGACGAACAACGCAGGCGCCCGGAAGCGCCCGGCGTTGCTCAGTCCTTCATTGCCGGGACTGCGCCTTCTTTTGGCTTGAACTGCTTGTCGCTGATGCGGAATTTTGCACGGCGATCGCCCATCAGGTAGCGCAGGTCGCGGATCGACAGGTCGCTCACTTCGTGCATGCGGATCAGCAGCGAAGCGCCTACCGGCAGGCGGTGGTGACGGATTTTGGAGATCACCGGCGGCGCCACTTCCAGCGCGCGCGACAGTGCTGCGTCGTTCTTCAGGCGCAGGTTCTCGATCAACGTATCGAGCAGGCGATTCGGGTTGTACTGAAGCAGCTCGTCGCCTTCCGAATCGCTGTTCATATCAATGCCGACTTGGTTAGTCATGATTCATAGTCCTTAGGGGTTAGTGCGGAGTCATCAACATCTACAACGTCGAGTCCGGTTTTACTTTCGTAAATTTCTATTCAATTGTACAACTATTTCGATACCGATACTCATGAGCAAGCCGGAATCGTTTCTTTCGATTCGGTTATCGTTGTCTACTTGCAACAATAGCCGCAATGCAATTCTCTCATATAGTCACGTGAAACAACTATTGTTTTTTGATTAATCAATAGTGTACGGGCATCCAGCATTTGATGCCGCACAGTATGGGAATTGCTGACTTAATGGAAAGAAAATGGGGGGTATGACTACATTCGTAATATATTTACTACGAATAATGGCAAGATACCTGCGCATACCCCTGGGGAGTATGCGAGCGGGTGCTGGTCAGCAATATTGAAAGTTGGCGGGAAACTTGTTACAAAGGATTACAAAATTTCCCGCTTGGAAAGGGAGCGTGACGTGCCTCACTCTGGCCGGGCAGCGCGTACCGCACGTCCCAGGTCGACTACCGACATTGCATAGAAATAACTGCGATTGTATTTGGTGATGGCATAAAAATTATCGTTGGCGACCCAGTACTCGGTCGGCTCAGCGCCATTTTGCAGGTCGATCAAACCGTACAGGTTCTCCGCCGGCAGCGGCGTGCTGGTGACCACGCCAGCAGCGCGCAGCGCTTCCGGTTTCAGCGTCGCTTCCAGACCGAGTCCGAGCAACGATTCCCAGGCGCGTGCTGGCGAGACGTCGGCCGCATACGCGGTCGGCCCGCGGTGCTCGGGGTTCCAGCCATGCTGGATCAGGAAGTTGGCGACACTGCCGATCGCATCGACGCTGGAGCCACGCAGATCGACGCGGCCATCGTTGTCGAAGTCCACACCGTATTTGAGGATGTTGCTCGGCATGAATTGCGGCAGACCGACTGCACCGGCGAACGAGCCGAGCAGCGAGAACGGGTCGTAGCCGCGCTCGCGCGCCAGCACCAGCGTGTTGGCCAGCTCATCGCGGAAGAACGCCTGGCGCGCGGCCTGGTTCGGTGCGTCCGGATAGGCGAACGCCAGCGTGGTGAGCGAGTCGAGCACGCGGAAGCGCCCGGTGTCGCGGCCATAGATGGTTTCGATGCCAATGATGCCGACGATGATCTCGGCAGGCACGCCATATGCCGCTTCGGCGCGCTTGAGGGCTTCGGCGTTCTCTTCCCAGAAGCGCACGCCGGCGCGGATGCGGATCGGCTCGATGAAGCGGGCGCTGTAGGCTTGCCAGTTCTTCGGCTTGCCCGGCGGCGCCGGCTTGACCAGCTGCACGGCCGTATCGATGTAGCGCACCTGGCCAAACAGCGTCTCGAGCGCCGCGCGCTCAAAGCCGTGCTGCGCGACCATCCCGTCAATGAATTCGCGTACCGGTTGCCATTCCAGAAAGTTGACATGCTCGTTGTCGGTGTCGACGACGCTGGCGGCAGCGGCGCCGGCTGCAACAGCTGGCGCGGCCTTGGCGGCCGTGCGGCGCGCCTTGGACGATTTGGCGTTCGTCGATTTGGCTTTCGCTGCGGCTTTGGCTTTGGCGGCCTTGGTCTTGGCTTGCGCGCTGCGCGCCTGGCTGTCGGAAGAAGGGGCGGCAAGCGCATCGCCATGCGCGCTGGCGGCAAGCGCGAGCGCGGCGAACAGGGTAACAATTAATTTCATCTGACTTGCGACAATAGACGTTTCAAAGTGGTGTGGAGCCGGGGATCGGCTGCGGGCGCTGCGTAGCGCCAGGCGCTGTAACGACGCAGGAAGGCGATGGCGGCCTCGCGGGCGGGCGGGCTCAGGGGCTGCGCGCCGGCGGCGGTAGCAGCATCGGTGGCGAGGATGCGCGCCGCGTAGGCGCTGGGCCCTTCGTCTTGTACGCGCGGCAGGCCGGCCTGGCCCAGGCGCTTGCACAAGACCGAGTATAGAGCATCGATCGGGTTGATTTCGCGACGGCGCCGCAAAATTTTCATGCCCCACCAGGCCAATCCGGCCACCACCAGCGCGACGCCGAACGGCCAGCCGAGCAACTTGTCCTGCAAGCCCTGCACGACGCTGCGCTGGCGTTCCGGCGTGTAGTTCAGTACCCACTGGTTCCAGCCGTTGTTGAGCGCGCCCATCGCGTTACGCACATCGGCCAGCCAGGCGCCGGCTTGCAGTCCGAACGGGTTCACGCCGCGCAGCGCGTCGATCCCGAATGGCGCAGGCCGCTCCGTGGCCCGGTTCGTCCCCGACTGCACACGCTCCGGCGCCACCGCCGCCGTCGGGTCGACGCGCAACCAGCCACGCCCCGCGATCCAGACTTCGGCCCAGGCGTGGGCATCCGACTGGCGCACCGTCATGAAGCCGTCGATCGGATTGAGCTCGCCGCCCTGGTAGCCGGTCACCACGCGCGCCGGCACGCCGGCCGCGCGCATCAAAAACACGAACGCACCCGAGTAATGCTCGCAAAAGCCCGAGCGCGTCCCGTACAGGAATTCGTCGACCGTATGGCGTCCCAGCAGCGGCGGGGCCAGCGTGTATTCGAACGCTTGCTCGCGGAACTGGCGCAGCACGGCGTCGACCCGTGCAGCCGGATCGGCCAGCGCGCGCAAGGCCATGCCGGTCGCCAGGGCGCGCGGATTGAAACCATACGGCAGCAACAGCCAGCGATTGGTGTCAGCCAGCACAGGGCCATTCTGCAGCGCATACTCGACGTGCGAGCTGGCGCGGTAGCGCACGCGGCTTGCCAGCGGCGCGTCGGCCGTCAGTTCGAACTGCGGCGAGATGCGTAGCTCGTGGCCCGGCACGACGGGCAGTTCGCCCGGCATCTCGAGCGCGAACACCCAGCGCGACTGCGACGGTTCGAGCGTGACTTCGTATTCCAGTCCCGGCCCGCCGACCGACAGGCGCAGGTTGCGGCCCGATGCGATGTTGTCGCCGCGACGCCAGGTCAGGCCATCGAAGGCGTCGAGCACGGGGCCGCGCCAGTACAACTGGGGCGGCAGTGGCGGGCGGCCAAAGAAGCGTACCCTGAACGCCGGTTCTTCGGACAGCGCCAGGTTCGACATCTGGCCCGGCGCCATCTGGTCCGACAAGCCCGAGGTGCCGGCGCCCGGGCCGCCCGGCATGCTCCACAGCGGGCCTTGGATGCGCGGGAACACGAAAAACAGCGCGATAGCAATCGGCGCCGCAAAGGCCAGCATGCGCGCGGCCATCGCCAGGCGCGTGCGCAGCGGCGGCACCGCGCCGGTGAACTGGAACGACAGCTGCGTGGCCAGCAGCAGCAGCACCGACGCGATCATCATGATGGCCGTGCCGATCCCCTGCGCGTAAAAGAAGTTGGTGAGCACCAGGAAGAAGCACAGGAACACCACGACGAACAGGTCGCGCCGCGCGTGCATCTCGAGCATCTTGAAGGCCACCAGCAGCACCAGCATCGCCACGCCGGCATCCTTGCCGAGCAGCGTGTCGTAGCTGAACTGCACACCGACCATGGCGGCAATGGCGATCGGCAGCAGGACGATGGTCCTGGGCATGCGCTTGCCGCGCAGCGTGATGGCGGCGCGCCAGGCCAGCGTGGCCGCGCACAGCAGCGAGACCCACCACGGCAGGTGCAGTGCGTGTGGCGCCAGCACCAGCACCGCGCTCCCCAGGAGCAGCAGTGTGTCGGCCTTGTCGCGTGGCAGCGGAGTACGCAGGAAGTTCATGCGCGGCCCTCGATGCCGTACAAAGCGAGCGCGCGCAGGCATGCCGCCTGGTGCGCCGCGCCGCTGCCGGCATCGATGCGCACGGCGCCCAGGTGGAAGGCATAGGGCAGGGCGCGGCTTTCGGCGTCCAGCACCCAGCGCGTCAGGCGCGCCAGGCGCAGTTCGATGTCAAGGTTGCGTGGCAGGCGGTCGAAGTCGAGCACCAGTTCGTCGCCGCCACCGCCTTCGAAGTGTTTCGTCACCAGCTGGCCGCCGATGCTGGGATCGAGCCGCGCGATCTGGCGCCAGGCCATCTGGCGCGGCGAGTCGCCCGCCTGGTAATTGCGCACGCCGGCAAAGTCGTCATGGCCGGCCGTGCGCACGCTGTTGCCGCCGCCGCCCTGCAGCGGCAGGCCGGGTGCGCCGTCTTCAGGGCGTGGGTAGACCAGCACGCGCGCGGCCGGCCGCCAGTAGCTCCAGGCGACGAACAGGCCAAGGGGAAAGCGCGTCGACAGCTTCACGCGCGCCGGCGCCGCCCAGCCACGCGCGGTGGTCGGCAGCGTGAGGGTGACGGTGGCCTGCGTGCCGGCGGCGATGTCGGCGACGTGGCGTGGCTCGGGCCAGTCGGCAAAGTCGGCCCGCACGGCGTAGCGCGCCAGGCGCGTGCGGTTGATCACATGCAGCTCGAACTGCGCGACCTCGCCCGCGAACACGGGCGCCGTGCGGCCCTGTTGCAGGCGCAGCTGCGCCAGATTGCGGTAGGTGCCGACCATGTCGACCAGTGCGCACGACAAAGCCAGGAAGGTCAGGCCGAAGCCCAGGCCCAGCCCGTAATTGACCGAGCCGACCAGCAGCACGGCCAGCAGCAGCACGAACCCCAGGCCCGCGCGCGACGGCACGATGAACACGCGGCGCTGGCTGATGACCACCTCGCCCGCATCGAGTGCGCCGCCGCGCGGCAGCCATGTGCCGGTCGTGCGGCGCAACCAGCCCCGTAGCGCCAGCGCCATCAGACCGGGACCGCCTTTTGCAGTTGCAGCACCAGGTCGCGGCTGGCCAGCGCGGTGCCGTGCGCGGCGCGCAGTGGCCGCAGGCGGTGCGCACAAACCGGCACCAGCACGGCCTGGATATCTTCGGGGATCACGTGATCGCGCCCTTCGAGCGCAGCCCAGGCGCGCCCGGCCTGCAGCAGCGCGATCGCGGCGCGTGGTGACAGGCCTTCGGCGAACATGCCGTTCTGGCGCGACGCCTGCGCCAGCGCCTGCACATACGTGATCAGGGCGTCGGACGCGTGGATCGTGCGCAGCTGATGCCGGGCCGCGGCCAGCTCGGTGGCCTGCATCGCCGGCTGCAGGGTCTTGAGCATCGCGCGCCGGTCTTCGCCCATCAGCAGCGCGCGTTCGGCAGCGGCGTCCGGGTAGCCCAGCGTCAGGCACATCAGAAAGCGGTCGAGCTGCGACTCGGGCAGCGGGAACACGCCGACCTGGTTGGCCGGGTTCTGCGTGGCGATGACAAAGAAGGGCTCGGGCAGCGCGCGCGTGACGCCATCGGCCGAGACCTGGTGTTCTTCCATGGCTTCGAGCAGGCCCGATTGGGTCTTGGGCGTGGCGCGGTTGATCTCGTCGGCCAGCAGCACCTGCGTGAAGATCGGACCAGGATGGAACACGAACTCGTTCTTTTCGCGTTCATAGATCGAGATGCCGGCCACGTCGGCCGGCAGCAAATCGCTCGTGAACTGGACGCGGTTGAAGCGCAGGCCCAGCGAGATGGCCAGCGCGTGCGCCAGCGTGGTCTTGCCGACGCCCGGCAGGTCGTCGAGCAGCAGGTGGCCGCCGGCCAGCAGGCAGGTCAGGGCCAGGCGCACCTGCTGGTCCTTGCCGACCACCACCTGGTTGACCTGGCGTGCGACGGCGTGCAATTTGTTGAACATGGTTGGCTTTACGTTATTCGGTACATGAAACAGGTCGGCGGACCTGGCGCGCATGCATGATTGACAAGGCGGCACAGCAGCGCTGCGGCCTGCCGTGGTAGATTAGCGTCATTGGCAATCTTCATACGTCGACAGCAACAAGCCGTCCCAAGGGATTCTATGCGAGAACGGCGCGGCAAGGTGTGAATGGATGAGCACAGGCGGAGACCGAGCATCATGAGTACAGCGATTTACAGCCACCCCGACTGCCTGCGGCACGAGATGGGCGATTGGCATCCCGAGTCCCCGGCCCGCCTGCGGGCGATTGACGACCAATTGATCCTGGCGCGCCTGGATGGCCTGATCGAGCAGCGCAGTGCGCCGCTGGCCGACACCGCGCAGATCCTGCGCAACCACACGGCGGGCGCGCTGGCGCTGGTGCGCGATCATGTGCCGGCCACGCCGGGCGACTACTACCCGCTCGATGGCGATACGTCGCTCAACCAGTACAGCTACCAGGCGGCGCTGCGCGCAGCCGGCGCCGCGGTGGCGGCAACCGACGACGTCATCGCCGGCACGGTCACCAACGCCTTCTGCTCGGTGCGCCCGCCGGGCCACCACGCCACGCCGAGCGAGCCGATGGGCTTCTGCCTCTTTAACAACGTGGCCATCGCCGCGCGCCACGCGCTCGAGGCGCATGGGCTGAAGCGCGTGGCGATCATCGACTTCGATGTCCATCACGGCAACGGCACGGCCGACGCGTTTCGTGACGATCCGCGCGTGCTGATGGCGAGCTTCTTCCAGCATCCGTTCTTTCCCTACACCGAGCCCGAACCGATTACCGCCACCTGCGTGAACGTGCCGGTGCCGGCGCGCTGCGAGGGCGACACCGTGCGCCAGCTGGTGCAGGACCAGTGGCTGCCGGCGCTGCATGCCTTCAAGCCGCAAATGATTTTTGTATCGGCCGGCTTCGATGGCCATCGCGACGACGATATGGGCGGCATCGGGCTGGTCGAGGCGGACTATGCGTGGATCACGCGGCAGGTGCTGGCGGTGGCCAACGAATACGCCGGCGGGCGGATCGTCAGCTGTCTCGAAGGCGGCTACGAGCTGTCGTCGCTGGCGCGCAGCGTCGTGGCGCACCTGAAGGTGCTGGCCGATCTCGAATAGTCGGGAACCGCGGCGGCATTCTGCTCTCTAACGTAGCACCGGCACGCGCCGGGCAGCGAGGAGACCAGCATGAGCGAGGAGACCAGCATGAAACACCGCCGCATCCCGTACGCCCTCTACATCTTCTGCACCCTGTGCCTGCTGCTGGCCAGCACCGTGGCGGGCGCCACCAACTACACGCTCTGGATCAACGGTCGCAGCGGCGGCGGCGCGCCTGGCAACTACAGCGACTTTCGCTACTGGGGCCCGGCCGCTACCCCTGCCGGCATCAACAAGCAGGCAGTCAACTGGGATGGCCGCAGCAGCATTGCCTCGCAAAGCGGACGCGTGCGCGATGCGCTCGACTGCTTCTGCACAGGCCAGAACTGGTGCTATGTCGCCGCCTACAGCGCGGGCGACCTGCTGCTCGGGTACACGCTGGCCAATTACGGCGGTTCGGCGCGCGCCGTGACGAACGCCAGCGCGAACGCCAGCGGTGTATGCGCCGCCAGCGGCGGCGTGCAGACCGGCTGGAACCTCAAATGGGTGCGCGTTGCGGCTGGCGCGGCGGGCGGCTCCGAGCTCGCCAACGCCGGCGCCTGGACCACCTCCGAGCCGCTCGTGCAAGACCTCAAGACCAGCACCGCGCGCGCCATGTACAACCACAACGACACCCGCAACGTCTGGTTCTATCGCTACGCGGGCGCGCGTGGTACCGCGTACTCGTTCGTGCTGCCAGGCCAGGATGACGAGGTCGTGGCCTACCACAGCAGCGGCGGCGTGGCCGGCAATGCAGGCCGTTCGCTGTGTAATCCGGGTGACTGGCTGTGCGACGATTTGCGCCTGGGCACCGCGCCGAACCAGGGCGGCAGTGTCAAGTGGAGCTGGCACTCGGTCGTGTTCCGCGACGACGGTGAACGCTTCAACCACTATGGCGACGGCAACTGGGCCGGCATCATCGGAGTCATGCGTGACGCGATGGTCGATACGGCCAACTAGGCGCCGCCTCGTTTGGCTGGCACTGTTTGTCGCCGGTGCGCTCATGGTTGGACTGTTCTGGCGCGAGGACGATCCGGCGCTGCCACTTGCAGCGTCGGCGCCGCCGGCTGGGTTGCATTTTCTCGGGCCCGTGCCGGTCATGACCCCCGCCTGCGGCGACCGTACCGTGCGTCGCCGTCAGCTTGCCGGGCAGGTTCGATTGACGCAGCACACCTATTGCAGCTACCTCCAGCACACCCGCTACCCGCATGCATCGCGTCCGGCCGCGCAGCATCCCGACCAGCTGTATCCGAACCAGCCTGTGCGCGAATCGAACCCGATGCGCATCGATGGCGGGGACAGCGATCCGGGCGTCCTGGTGCAGACCGCGCAGTCGCGCGTCTACCTGGCGGCGGGCGAGACGGTCGAGTTTTCGCTGCGCGCTGTCGACGCACACGGCGCCGCGCTGCCGCTGGTGGTCACGCGTGCGCTGGTCCAGGGCATGGGCGCCACGGGCAGTCGCCCCGCGCCCCGTGTAACGCCGGCGTTTTCGCAGGATGATGACGGCCACTGGCGCGCCACGTTCGCGCCGCAGGCGGGCGCACTGGCCGGCTTTCACGGCACCATCCGCAGCGAAGTGCGCTTCAGCGTCAATGGCCGTGCGGGTGTCGTGTTGTTCGATGTGATTTATTCGCACGAGCTGCCTGCCATCTGGACGGGCGTACCGCGTGAAGCGATCGGCCCGGACGCCCTTGAGTTCACGCTGCCGCTCGATGTGCGCCTGGCTGGCCGCTACGTGGTCAGCGGCCGCATCGACGATGCGCTGGGCCGCCCGTTTGCGCTGGCGAGCTTCAACGAACTATTGGGGCAGGGGATGCAGTCGGTCGCGTTGCGCGTGCACGGCAAGCTGCTGCACGACGCCGATCCTGCGCCGCCATTGCCGCTCGTGCTGCGCGATGTCGAAGGCTATCTGCTGCGTGAGAACGCGGATCCGGATCGGCTGCTGCTGGCGCGCCGTGAGGGCCCCGTGCTGGTGAGCCGCACGCTGTCGCTGGCCGGCGTGCCCGATCACGTATGGCAGAGCGAGGAACGGAGCCGCTACCTGGCCGAGTATGCGAAAGACCGCGCGGCGGCGCGCGAGCGCTTGGCGGCGTTCGATCCGGCGGCCACCTTGCCGCCTTTTGAGTGCAGCGAGCCAGCGCCGGTTCAGTAAGGCACCAGCGGCAACTCGACCAGCGCGGACACCGCGATGGCGCAGCACAGCAAGCCGACGCCATACCAGCGCACCATCGATCGTTTCAGTCTTTCCCGTGCGCGCATATGTCGTCTCCGCTGCGTCCCGCCACCATGCGTGGCCAAGGGCCAGTGTGCACGCCGAATATGTCAACAGTGTTGCAACGGCTCAACGTCATGTGCAAGAGAAAGACCAGCTGTGGCGGGTTCGCGACGCCCGCGCGCGCCACCAGCGTAAAATAGCACCTTGAACGAAAGATAAAGAAAGCAACAGCATGTCGATACAATGGTTCCCGGGCCACATGAACGCGGCCAAGAAGGAAGCGGCCGAGCAGATGGAGAACATCGATCTGGTGATCGAAGTCCTCGATGCACGCCTGCCCGAGGCGAGCTGCAACCCACTGGTGGATCAGCTGCGCAAGTTCCGCCAGCGTCCCAGCCTCAAGATCCTGAACAAGATCGACCTGGCCGATCCGGTCGCCACCGCCGCCTGGAAAGCCTATTACGATGCGCAGGAAGGTGTGACCGCCTACCCGATGACGACCAAGAAGCCGGCCGACGTCGCCCGTATCCCCGATCTGGCCTTGTCGCTGGCGCCGCACCGCGGCGTGCCGACCAAGCCGCTGCGTATCATGATCATGGGCATTCCCAACGTCGGCAAATCGACGTTGATGAACGCGCTGCTGAAAAAACGCGTGGCCAAGGTGGGCGACGAGCCGGCCGTGACCAAGGTCCAGCAGCGCCTGTACCTGAACAAGAACGTGGTCCTGGTCGACACGCCCGGCATGCTGTGGCCAAAGATCGCCATGGCCACCGATGGCCTGATGCTGGCGGCAAGCCATGCCATTGGCACCAATGCGCTGGTCGAAGAAGAAGTGGCCGAATACCTGGGCGAGCTGCTGCTGCAGCGCTACCCGCACCTGCTCACCGCGCGCTATGGCCTGAAAACGGAGGGCATGGATGGTGTCGGCGTCATCGAAGGCGTGGCGATGCGCCGGGGCTTCCGTGTACGCGGCGGCGAGTACGACTACGAAAAGGCAGCACACTCGCTGCTGCAGGATTACCGCCAGGGCGCCCTGGGCCGCATCAGCCTGGAAACGCCGGATTCGCGCGCAGCCAGCCTGGCCCTGCACGCGGCCGAAGTGGCCGAGAAAGCCCGCCTGGCCGCCGAGAAGCTCGCTGCCAAGCTCGAAGAGCAGTCGCGCGGCAAGCGCGGCAGCTGACCCGCCAGGGCGCGTGCCGACACGGTATAATCGCGCCGTTTTGGTGCTCTCGCGCGCATTCCAGCGCGCGAAGTTAAACGGGAAACACGACAGGGCTGCGCCGCGCGCCGTCCTGGAAGTGTGCTGCCCCCGCAACGGTCAACAAGCGCCGCGTCCGCACATCCTGCGCCGCGGCAGACAATCTCGATAACCACTGTCCGCACGACAGGAAGGTGAGGGCGTCCGCTTGCCAGCCCGGATACCGGCCAGGACAGGTGGAAGCGCAAGGCGCTTCCTTCGACGCCAGGCTGCGGGGACGCAGCGGGGCGCCCTTTACCGAGAACACACTCATCATGACTTTTGCAGCTCCCGCGCGCCGCGCGCCCCTCGTTGTGGCGTGCGCCTTCGCCGTGTCCACCTTCTCCACCATCGCCACCGCACAGGAAACGCTGGCGCCGGTCGTCGTCACCGCCGCCCGCTTCCCGGCCACCGCCACGCCAATCGGCGCCACCGTGATCACCGCTGACCAGATCCGCAGCGCCGGCGTGGCCGACGTCAACGCGGCCATCCGCAAGATCGGCGGCGTCTTCGGTCGCCAGAGCCTGGACGGCTCGCCCGACTTCAGCCTGGACCTGCGCGGCTTCGGCACCAACAGCGCGCAAAACGTGGTCGTGATGGTCGACGGCGTGCGCCTGAATGAAAATGAACTGGCCAGCACGGTGCTTTCGAGCATCCCGGTCGACACGGTCGAGCGCATCGAGATCACGCGCGGCGGCAGCAGCGTGCTGTACGGCGACGGCGCCACCGGCGGCGTGATCCAGATCTTCACCCGCCGTCCGCAAGGCAGCGGCACGCGCGGCACCCTGTTCGTGGAAGGCGGGCGCTTCGACGCGCTCGACCTGCGCGCTTCGATCGCGCATGGCGCCGGCCCGTGGTCGTTCGACGCCGCCGTGGCCGACCGCCGCACCGACAACTACCGCGACAACAACAAGTACGAGCAGACGAGCTTCAGCGGCGGCGTGCAATATGCGTACGCCTCGAACGGCCGCGCTGGACTGCGTTTCGAGAGCTCGCGCTCGGACTCGCGCCTGCCGGGTTCGCTGAACGAGGCACAGTTCCAGGCCAACCCGACCCAAAGCAACACGCCGGATGATTTCGGCTCGCTCGACACCGACCGTGTCAGCGCGTTCGTCGAACACCGCATCGGCGCCATCGAACTGGCGGCCGAACTGTCGCACCGCGAGCGCGATGTCGCTTCGACATATGTGTTCTCGGGCTTCCCATCGGCCTTGCGCTACCAGTCCGAGCAGACCCAGTTCTCGCCACGTCTGCGCCACACGGCCACGCTTGGCGACAAGCGCAATGAATTCGTCACCGGGATCGACCTGACCCGCTGGGACCGCCAAGTGACGTCGAGCTTCTCGGCTGGCGACGCCAAACAGGCGTCCAAGGCGATCTACGTGCGCGACGAACTGACCTGGAACGCGCCGCACAATGCGCGCCTGGCCGTTGGCGCGCGCCATGAACGTTTCGACAAGGACTACGCCGACCCGCTCGCGTTCACCGCCCCGGAAGACACCGAGCAGTCGGTCAATGCGTTCACGGTCGAAGGCAGCTTCGACGTCGCGCGTGAAGTGACCGTGTTCGCCAAGGCCGGCCGTAGTTACCGCATCGCCAACATCGACGAAAACTCGTACCGCGCCACGACGGACGTGCTGGCGCCGCAAACCTCGCGCGACCTCGAACTGGGCGTCGCCTTCGGCAACGACGCGCGCAAGGCCACAGCGCGCGTGTTCCGTCACCGCCTGACGAACGAAATCTTCTTCGATCCGACGCTGGCCAGCGGCTTTGGCATCAACACCAATCTCGACCCGACCCGTCGCCAGGGTGTCGAAGTCGAAGGGCAGGCGGTGCTGGCGAACAACCTGCGCCTGACCGGCGCTTGGCAGTACGTGCAGTCCGAGTTCCGTGATGGCCCGAACGCCGGCCGCGAGATGGTGCTGGTGCCGAAACACGTCGTGACGACGCGCCTGGCCTGGACGCCGGGCAATGGCCAGAGCGCTGATGTCGGCGCGCAGTGGGTGGCCAGCCAGCGTTTCGGTGACGACTTCGCCAACAGTTGTGACGCCCGCGTGCCGTCGTACACGACGGTCGACGCCCGCTATGCGCGCCGCTTCGGCGCATGGGAAGCGTCGGTATCGGGCCTGAACCTGCTCGATCGCCAGCACTACAGTTATGCGTTCAGCTGCCGCGCCGGGATTTATCCGAGCGATGGCCGCCAGCTGAAGGTGTCGCTGCGCTACGACTTCTGATCCATGTTCTGCCGGGCGCGGACGGCTGATGTATTTGCATGCATGTTTCAGCGGTAAGCAAATGCAATAAATCGCGCCCTGCAGACAGGGAAAGGGCAAAAAGTGGTAATCTCGCGATCGTTCGCTCAATCATATATGTGGAAGGATGTTATGCGCACTCTGCGTTTTGCCCTCGTTGCTGCCGCCCTGGTTGCCGGTTTCGCCAATGCTTCGCCGACTGATCCACGCGTCGGTTCCGAATACACCGTGCTGGCCGCGCCGCAGCCGACCCAGACCGTCGGCAAGAAGGTCGAAGTCGTCGAATTCTTCGCCTACCACTGCGGCGCCTGCAATGCGTTCGAGCCGACGCTCAATGCATGGATCAAGAAGCAGGGCGACAACATCGTGATGCGCCGCATCCCGCTGCCATTCCAGGGCCCAAGCGACCCGGAAGCACGCCTGTTCCTGACGCTCGACGCCATGGGCAAGCTGGAGCAGTACCATGACCGCGTGTTCCGCGCCGTGCACGTCGAGCGCAAGCGCCTGATGAAGGATGAGGACATCATCGCCTGGGCAACCTCGAACGGGCTGGACAAGGCCAAGTTCATGGAAGCCTGGAACTCGTTCGGCGTGCAGACCAAGCTCAAGCGTCTGCCGGCTGTTGCCGAAGCGTACAAAGCAAGCAGCACGCCGACCGTCGTCATCGATGGTAAATACGTCGTGTCGCCGGCTACCGTGGCACAATCGAACAAGATCCAGGACATGGGCCAGCTGATGACGGCTACTGGCCAGGTTCTCGATGCACTGGTAACGAAAGCAGCCCAGACCAAATGACCAACGACGTCGAACGCGATATCCTCAAGATCTATGAAGGGTCACGGCCCAAAGAGGAAGAGCTGTTTGAGACCAGCCGCGTGAACCATGTCGCGTGGTCGCTGGCGGCGATCTTCGCCCTGGTGGCCATCTGGCTGGCCATCGCGCTGGTCAATGCCGAAAACCAGCGTCATGCGCTGGCGACGAACAAGTGCCCCGACATGGTCTTCAAGTCGGGTGTCGACAAGGCCTGTCTCGTCACGGTCAATTCGCGCGATCACTGGTGGCAGCATCTATGGCATGCGGTGACGAATGTGCGCCCGCTGCCGAGTAATGTCGGGCAGTAAAGGTTGTTGGTAGCAAGTTGAACGGCGTCCGATGGACGCCGTTTTTCATGGCTCAGTCAGTGTTATCTGTTGATGACACTGATAGCAATGCAAAGCAATTGCTCCGGCAAAATAACTCGCTTTCCATCCAGCGCCCAGCGCCAGCCCAGGTAATTGGTCAGGTAGCGCGACGCCACGCCGCGAAAGCCCTGTAGCCAGGCCTTGAAGCGCTGGTGGTAGGCGTTCACGTTCTGCACATGAATGGCAAGGCTGCCCAGACGCCTTGCACGCACACCGGCGCGCAGGTTGACCGCTTCGTGCGCGATCCTGTGCTTGCGTGCAAAGGCGCGGTAAGCGCGATGGCCGTCACTGACCAGCAAGGCCTGCCTGTTGAGCCTGGGTAGCAAGTCACGCTCGAGTTGCGCAGTCTTGAGCGCACCGCGCCCAGTGACGGCGTCGATGGTGCGCCCTTCGCGGTCGCGCGCGACCAGAATGCAATCGAGTTCACCGGAAATGCCCCGTTTGGCAGCATGGCCGCCACGGTGGCGCGGTGGCCGATCGAGTGTGCGCGAACCTTTTTGTGACTCAAGCAGAAATGTTTCGTCAGCCTCGACGATGCCATTCAGGCGCGCGGGCCGGTCGAGCTTGACCCAATGCAGGAAGCGGTGGCGCCAGCGAAAGGCGGTGTTGCGGTGTACGCCGACCCGGTCTGCGGCCTTGCGCACGGGCAGTGAATCGAGCAGCACCTGCGAATACGCGAGCCACTTGGCTTTGTGCCTGAGCCGCGCCAGCGGCGTGCCGGTGAGGTCGTTAAAGGTGCGGCCGCAGGCGCAGCAACGATAGCGCTGCAAGTCGTTGGCGAAACCATGCCGATAGCAGTGCTCGTTGCCGCATCTGGGGCAGCAGCGGCCTGGCGCTCTGACCTCAGTGATGAGCGCAACCACCTGGTCGAGCCCGGCGGCAGGATGCAGGGCATCCAGCACTTGCCGGCGCTGCGGCTGGTTCAGCGAAGGCAGTTTTGCGAACCAGCCCTTGAAATGTGGCGCTTTCATGATCGACTCCTGACGCTGGGGACAGGCGTTGGACTACTGGACTACTCGTCAGTTCAAAGCTAGTCTCTATTTAACGTTGACTGCGCCTTTTTCATGGCATGCCCATAAGATCGGAGCACGTGTGACACCAATAGGTAAATGTCCGATGCGATTGACACGACGGTGCGACAGGTTATTTATGGCAATCATGCTGCTGGCAAGCATGTCGCCGGTGCTGGCATTTCCGCCACCGCCGGACAAACCACCCTTGCTGCGCCAGGCCAGCATGACGGTCACCGTGACATTGATCGAGGCAGCCAACGGGCAAGTCTTCAGGATCACCGAGCTTTGCAAGGTCAGCGGCAAAATTCCCGTGTATGCCGACGGCGGCGCTGCTGCTTCCTGGCACCTTGCGCAGATTCACGGCTGTCACATGCTAAAAAAGGGCAAAAAGCTGCCTGTCGCGGTATCAGGCGTCATGGCAGTGTCGAAAAAGACCGGCACGTATGCCCGCGCCTATGTGCAAGTCGTCCCGCCCGATGCGGTCCCTCTGTGCCCCGACCTGTGCGGGCCACAACCGCTGGCTGATTCCGACGCCGAGATACGCGTCTCCGGTTCGCCCAAGTCATTGAAGTTCAAGTTGGACGTGAACCCTGTGTCGCTGCTGAACGCGAAGCCAACGGTCTGGCTCGACGCCGAGGTGGAGATGGTCGACGCAGTCAGGTAGCCTGGTGTGATGGCGCTTTATTATTCCACCGGCGATACCGCGGGCATGGTCCGGGCGCTGGCACTCCAGCGCCGCAGCGCCACCGAGGCGCACGCCGCCAGAATGCCCCCGACGACCAGCACCAGTCGCGTGTCGATCAGCGTCAGGACGGCGCCCAATAGCGCCATCAGGATATTGGCCAGGCAGAAAATGGTCGACAGCAGCGCCATGACCGAACCCTGGCCGTACTCCGCGAACGTATCGGCCGACCAGGTTTGCAACGCCGTGTTGTAGAACGCATGCGGCACGCCGAACAGGACGATGCCGGCGATCCCAATCCACAAATTGCCAAAGCCCACGCACAGGATGGCCGTGGCGCCCACCGCTGCATACCAGCCGGCGCGCAGGCGGCCTTCGACGAGGCTGGCATGGCCGGCGAACAACGCGGCAGTGGTCATCAACGCGCACATGCCCATGTTCACCAGCGAAATCTGGCGCGCATCGTAGCCGCCGACATCGACCAGCCATAACGGGAAGTATTCGTACAGCGACGCGACGCCGCAGCAATAGCCCAGATGGATGATGAACAGCGTGCGCAGCGGCCCGTGGCGCAGCAGCGTCAGCGCATGGCGTTCACGCGCCACGCTCCACCAGCGCAGGCCGTGCGTGGCCGGTGGCGTCGCCGGGATCGTCAGGAACACGCCGAGCGTACCCAGCAGCAGCGCGACCGCGGCGATGCCGAACGGGACTTCTGCGCCATAGGCCATCGTGAAACCGCCCAGCAGCGGCCCGACGAGCCAGCCCAGATTAAAGGCACCATTGAGCCAGGACAGCGCGTGATTGCGCAGCGGCCCCTTGACGCGTTCGATCACGAGGGCGCGCATGACGGCGCCATTGCCTTCGAGCAGGCCGGTGAAGAAGCGCGCTGCGAGGAACAGCAGATACGATTCCATGACCATCGCGGCGGCCGTGAGCAGGTGGCCGAGCGCCGCGCCCACGGTCGTCAGCAGCAGCGCGCGGCGCCGGCCGAAGCCGTCTGACAGTGGCCCCAGCACCGCGCTGCCGATCAGCAGGCCCAGCGGATTGATCATCAGCGCAATACCCAGCAACAGCTTGGGCGGCAAGCCAAGGAAGCTGTTCAGGCCGTGGATGCTGCCGTCGGCAAACAGCGGCGCCAGCATCGGGTAGGGCAGGGATGCGCCGACGGTCGACAGCAAGGCCAGCGCGCACAGGGTCGTGATGAGGAAGCGTTCGTTCATGCGGGAGCCTCGATGGACAGCGGCAGCCGCATGACGAAGCGCGCGCCGCCAAGACCGGACGTCGCCACCTCCAGCGTCCCGCCGTGCAACAGCACCGCCTTGCGCGCGATCGACAAGCCGAGGCCGAAGCCGCCGGTGGCGCGGTCGCGGCTGCGGTCGAGCCGGTAGAACGGCTCGAACACCTTGTCGCGCTCGGCGTCGGGGATGCCGGGGCCGTCGTCGTCGACGGTCATCTCGATGCCGGTTGGTCCCCGTGTGGCCGACAGCACGACCCGGCTGCTGGCATATTTCTGGGCGTTGCGCAGCAGGTTGCCGATGGCGCGCGCCAGCAGGCGGGCGTCGCCGTCGATCGTACCGAGCCCGTCCGCGAGCTGACAACTGACGTCCTGGGGCGACGGCGGCAGCGTGGCGCAGCAGTCGCGCAGCAGCGCGTCCAGATCCACCGTGGCGCCCTGCAGCGTGCCGGCGCTGTCGAGTTTGCTCATATCGAGCAGCTCTCTCACCAGGTCGTTCAGCTCGCGCACGTCGCCCTCCATCGCGGCGATGCGGCGGCGCAGGTCTGGATCGTTGGCGCGCGCGTCCAGCAATTCAAGGCCGAATTCGAGGCGCGCAAGCGGCGTACGCAATTCGTGCGAGACCGAATGCAGCAGGCTTCGCTGCGCGCCCATCAGCGCTTCGATGCGCCCGGCCATATCGTTGATGCGTTCGGCCAGCGGATAGACGATCTCGGAAGGGGCGAGCTGGGCGCGTGCCGACAGCTTGCCAGCGCCAAACTCGTCGGCCATCCGTGACAGCGATTGCAGTGCGCGCCAGTGCGAACGCGACCACAGGGCAATCGGCAGCAGCAGGGCGAGGGCGACGATGACGAAGCGCAGCAGCTCCTTCTTGAGCTCCTTGCCGATATCGATCGGCAGGTTCTGCGCATGCAGCACGTCATCGTTGCTGCCAATATAGCGCTCGCCCGCCAGGTCGACGCGCCGGTACAGGGCGCGTTCGCCGATATCCAGGACAATCGCGCCGCGATCGAGCGCCGCGCGCCGGGCGCCATCGAAGCGGGCGCGCGCGGCGGCCAGCGGCAGCAGGTCATAGCGCACCGGCGAGACTTCACGCACATTGTTCAGACGCGTGAGCCACTCGTCGCCGGGCGCTTCGTCCACATAGTGTTCGATCAGGAAAATCTGGCCCGCCGCCTGGCGCCGTGCAATGTCTTCCAGCGGATCGCCGAACAGGCGCGCAAAGGCGAAGTAGATGAGGAATGTCGCGGCCGTAATCGCCAGCATGACGACCACGAAAAACCGGAAAAATAGCCGGTTCACGGGTGCATCCCGGGTGACTGTCGGTGATGAAGCGCGGCCAAAAGCATGGTTTCTCCTGAGCCGGAGATTGTACAGCGGCAAGGGCGCAACCGTCAGCATCCACGCCGGCGCACGGGCATCGCCTTACAAATTGACGACAATTGGTGGACATCTGAAGGGTGATTCACGGCGGCGCAACGCTTACCATCAGTCGCATCATCAGGGTTTCCGTTTGCCCACTGATGCGCAAGTGTCAGTGGGTTTTTTTATTTGTGCCAGAGCGAAAGCGTCTGCGTTGCCATCATGCGATTGGGAGAGCGAAGCTTGCTCGACGTAAAATATCAGCACACGAACTCCCGGAACGCCACCACGATGAAACAGTTCTTCGCCCTGGCCCTCGCTGCAGCAAGTGGTGTTGCGAGCGCGCAGACGCCGGCCACCAACCCGATGCCCGACGGCAGCCACGATATGTATGCGGGGCTGGGTGCTGTGTCACGGGCGCGCTATGAGGGCGCGGCAAATACGAAGACCTCCGTCCTGCCAGTGCTGCAGGTGCAGTGGAGCAATGGGATATTCATTTCCGGCATGAGCGCCGGGATGCACATGTCGACCGATCCCACGCTTGAATTCGGGCCATTGATATCGCTCCACGCCAGCCGCGACGAGTCCGGCTCGGGCGGCATCGTCGATGGCGTCGGCGTGGCGACCATGATGCCGCTCGCGGCGCGCATGCGGCGCGACAACCCGCTGGCCGGCATGCCGGACGTGGATGCACGGATCGAAGGCGGCGCGTTCCTCAACTATTACCTGAATCCCGCGTGGCGTCTCACCAGCAGTGTGCTGATCGGCTCCGGTAGCGAGCGCGATGGTGCGCGCATGACGCTGGGCGTGCAGCGCCTGGCCGTGGCCATTGCGCCACAGCACACGGTCTCGTTCAATGCGGGGCTCACGCTGGTCAACCGCGACTACAACCAGAGTTATTTTGGCGTGAGCGAGAACGACGCCTGGACCAGCGACAATCCCGTGTACCGTCCTGGAGGCGGCCTGAAGGATGTGCACGTCGGCGCGCGCTGGAACTGGGCGCTCGGTCCGTCCTGGATGCTCACCACCAACGTGCAAGCGACGCGCCTGACCGGCAGCGTTCGCCATAGCCCGCTCGTCGAGCGGCCCACCAACGTGACGGTTTCGACCGCCTTCGCTTACCGCTTCTGATGATGCAACGCGTACACCTCTCCGCCTGCGTGACCCTGCTGCTGACGGCAGGCGTTGCCGTCGCGCAGGTGCGTGCCGACGAATGGGTGAGCTATCGGGACGCCTACCGCGCGATGGTGGTATTCGACAAATATGGCGGCCCCAAGCATCTGCTGCAGAATCAGCTGCAGGTACGCCCGCGTGCCAAAGGGATGCTGGAAGATGGCGCGAGCCTGCTGATCAAGGGCCGCACGCTGCAGACCAGCCTGGCACTCGATCCACTTGGCCGCACGACGCTGCCGCTGCTCAAGGCCGCCTACGACGAGAACGCCGTGCTGGCACCCAACCGGCCGCTGGGCGGCTTCACGGTGCGCCCGCGCATCTCGCTGGCGCTGCGCGCCGATGGCTCGTACGACGCGACCGAACTGCGCGCCGCCTGCGAGCAGGCGCTGGGCTTTGCCCGCCACGTCGATGCCTCGGCGCGCAGCCAGGCGTGCGTGGGCGTGCGGCTCGTGTTTCCCAAGACAAGTACCGATGCCGGCGCCCGGGTGCGGGCCGGTAGCGCCGAGACCGTCCTGCCAGTCTCGCGCGCGCCAGCGTTCACTGGCGACATCGATGACGATTTCCCGGCCGTCACCTACCGCTTCGCGCCAACAGACGCGACCCAGCTCGTCACGTACCACGCGCCGCTGGCGATCGTGCCGGTGTTCGAATAAGTAAAAAAGCGGGGGTCAGGTCTGACATTCGGACACGAGCTCGACAATCAGGTAGTCGGAACTAGCTGGTACCGGGCCATGCGAATACTGGGCAAGGGACTATAAGAAATGGCTAAGGCTGAGGCCGTGTCTGAATGTCAGACCTGACCCCAGCTTTTTACGGGTGCGTAATCGCGTTGCGGGCTGAAGCGCGGTCAATTCCAGGCCGATGGCGAAAACAGGTAGCCTTCGCCCCACACCGTCTTGATCTTTTCTGAATCGGCATCGTCGAACTTGCGGCGCAGCTTCGAGATGCAGTTGTCGATACTGCGGTCGAGGCCATCGAACTCGATCCCGCGCATCTTCTTGAGCAGGGCGTCGCGCGAGAGCACGCGGCCGGCCGCCTCGGCCAGTACCAGCAGCAATTTGTATTCGGTATTCGACAGGATGCACGGCTGACCGCGCCAGACGACGCTGCGGTCGCTCGTGACGATGCGCAGCGCGCCAAATTGCAGGATGCGCGAATCGACACCTGACTTGGCCTGGGCGCGCCGCATCAGCGCGCGCAGGCGGGCCAGCAGCACGCGCGGCTGGACCGGCTTGTTGACGAAATCGTCGGCGCCTTGCTCCAGGCCCGAGACTTCATCGTACGAATCTTCGCGCGCGGTCAGGATCAGGATCGGGACGTCCGAGTGCTCGCGGATCTGGCGGCATACCACCATGCCGTCCAGGCCCGGCAACATCAGGTCGAGGATCACGACGTCGGGCGAGAGTTCCTTGAAACGCTCGAGCGCGACGTCGCCGCGGGTGACGAGGTCAACCGCGAACTCGTAACTGGACAGGTATTCGGAGATGAGCTCGGCCAGGCGCGCATCGTCTTCCACCAACATTACACGGTGCATTCAATTTCTCCTCGGTCGGTCATTGTAGCGGCCAGTGCGCCGGAATGGCAGATCCTGCGAGAAGCGAGACAAGTCATTACAGTTTGACGACAACCGGGCGCATCAGATGCTCCCGGTTGTCCGATCAAGGCGCGCACACGATCCTCAGTTGGCACCATTCGTGCTGCGTGACGCGCTGGCGCCGACCTTCTGGTTGGCGTGCAGTGCCAGCGCCGGCACGGCCGCCCCATTCACGCTGCCCAGCGTGAACTTGATGACGCCATTGGCCGGGACCACCACGGCGTCGCCGCTGCAACCAGTTTTGGCGGCATTGAGCTGGCCATTGATGACGTTGCAATAGGTGCCAGGCGGCAGACCGGTCGCATGCGTCGTGGTCCAGGCCGCTGAGTCGTTATTGATCGCGACAAAGCCCTTGCTGCCACGCGAAAAGGCGATCTGGTTGCGCGTGCCGGTGACAAAATTATCGACGCCCTGGCCCGATGTGGCCGCGCGAAACCCGACCATGTTCGAGATCTCGGGCCAGCGGTGGATGAAGTCCCATGCCTGGTTGATCAGCGGCTTGCCATGCGCGTCGAGCGGGCTGGTGGCTGGTGGCGGCTGTTCGGTTCGGGTAAAGCGAAAGCCCGAATGCACTTGCGCCGCGCCGTAGGGCCAGGCCAGCATCAGGACATTGGCCAGCTGGTAGCGCTTGGTGCCTTGCGTGTCGTTGGGAACGCCCGTGAAGTTGCTGGCCACGAGCGAACTCGGGGCATGTTCGCCGCGTTCCGAATCCCAGTTGTTGATGAACACGGTCGCCTTGTCGCTGGGGATGAAGCCCCAGGTCCCGCCCCAGCCGGCGCTTGGCGAACCCATCAACCTGGGCAGGTCCGCCACGGCGGCGCCATTCACATTCTGGAACATTTCCTTCATCGCATAGACGTAATGGAACTCGTTGACCGAGCCAGTGGCCAGATAGGCATTTGCCTTGATTCCACTGTCCGGGATCACCTCCTGTGTGAACCACAGGGGCTCACCGGCTTTGGTCGTCCGGGATACGCCATTGAGGAAGCCGGCAATGTCGCCCGGCGCCATGTGCTTGGCGGCGTCCAGCCGCACACCGTCCACGCCCATGGCCACGAGCTTGTTCAGGTAGTTGCGGATCTGGCCCTGCACATAACTGGCGCCGGTATTCAGGTCGGGCAGGTTGTTGAGGCGGCAGCTCGTCACCTTGGTGCGGTCGGCCAGGCTGTAGTCACCGCCCTGGATAACGCAGGCGGCATGGAAGTCGGGTGCGCTGAAATGGGGATAGCTTTGCGTGGCGGCATTCCAGCTGCTGCCATCGGTGGCCGTGCCGGCGCCGGCGCCGTCAGCCATCTGGTTGACGACCACGTCGGCGTAGATGCGCACCTTGGCCGCATGGCAGGTGTTGATCATGGCCTGCAACTCGGCTTCCGTGCCCATCCGGCTGTCGAGCCTGGTGTAATTGACGGCCTGATAGACGTCGTACCAGAAGTCCAGCTTGCGCGATGCATGCGGTGGCGAGATCTGCACCGCGCCGTAGCCCTGTGGCCCGAGCCAGTTCGTGCACTCCCTGGCGATGTCGTTCCACTTCCAGCGGAACATTTGTACCGAGGTATCGGCAGGGTTGAAGTCGGCTGCGGCCGCTGGCGTGCTGAACGCCATGGCGATGCAGGCGATGCTGCAGAGACGCGCTGCGCGGGGCAGACGGTGCACCAATTGCCTGGTTCGGATGAATTCCACGTTGATTCCCGGGTTGTGACGCGTTGACGATAGATGACCGCACGGTGGACGCATTGCATGGACCAATGTTGCTACGACGGAAATTATCACGGAACGTCAGGGCGTAGATTCAGACTTGCTTCAGAACCAGGCAGGCTGGGCATGGGGGTTTCCGACTTGACGAACAGGGATCCGTCGTCGAAGATTCCGGTCATCCAACCACGTCCTGACACCCTTGGAAAACGCCATGAACCTGGTCGTCAAAGTACGCGTGCTGCGGCACATCCGGCAGTCCGGCTATCGGCCGCAGCTGGAGGATCTCTCGCCTGGGCTGTTTCCGTTCTGGCAGCGCACTAGCGGGAAAGAATTTCCCGGCATACCGGACAACGCACTCTTTTTCATGCATGCAGCGACCGGACTGATGCGCTTTTTCGAGGTCGCGGCAGACCGGCGCGAGCCGTGCGCGTTGCCATCGCTGGCCGCCGACTCGGTCTGGCATGCGTGGATGGCATGGGATCCCGTGAATCTGGCGCACTTCTGCCGCCGCCACTTCGGCAAGCCGATCGACCATCTTCCCCACACCATGCTCGATGCGCTGGCATTGCCGCGCGTGCTCGTTGGCTGTCGTGAACACGAAGACGCGCGCTCGCGGGTACGGGGCTTGCCCGCGTTGTTCCGCCTTGATGCCACGTTGCGCATGCCATATGGTCATGGCTACGCGTTGCAAGACGAGGACATCGTGTACAGCCGCCTGGATGCGAACGGCAGGATGGCCGGACGCGCACGGCCGCATCCCGAGCTGACACTGCGGGCGCTGCTGCTGGCAAACCTGATCAGCCAGGCAGACTATGCGGTAGCCCTGCGAGAAAAACGGGGGCTGGACACCGGATCAGGCACGTATTTCGTCGGCGATGGTGGCAGCAACAACGCGATGCGCGACTGTGACGCCGACCTTAACTGCCACGGCGGCGGAAGCGATGGCGGCGATGGCGGCGGCAGCGGCAGCAGCAGTTGTGGCGGTGGCAGCAGTTGCGGCGGCGGCGGCGGGGGAGACTGAACGCCAGCATGCAAACGGCCCGCTTGTGCGGGCCGTTTGCAGAGCGTCACGCCGAACAGCACGTGACCTTCAGTGACTCATTTACCTCAAGCCATGTTCTGGTTGACGAAGTCCCAGTTAGCGACATTCCAGAACGCTTCCAGGAACTTCGCGCGCGCGTTACGGTAGTCGATGTAGTAAGCGTGTTCCCAGACGTCGGCCGTCAGCAGCGGCTTGTCGGTCGTGGTCAGTGGCGTCGCGGCGTTCGACGTGTTGACGATGTCGACGCTGCCGTCGGCCTTTTGCACCAGCCAGGTCCAGCCCGAACCGAAGTTGCCCAGTGCCGATTTGTTGAACTCTTCCTTGAACTTTTCGACCGAACCCCATTTGGCATTGATTGCGTCCAGCGCCTTGCCGCTCGGTGCGGCGCCGTTCGGGGTCATGCAGTGCCAGAAGAAGGTGTGGTTCCAGACCTGTGCCGAATTGTTGAACACGCCGCCCGACGACTTCTTGACGATCTCTTCCAGTGGCATCTCTTCGAACTCGGTGCCCTTGATCAGGTTATTCAAGTTGGTCACGTAGGTCTGGTGATGCTTGCCGTGGTGGTATTCCAGGGTCTCGGCCGAGATGTGCGGTTGCAGGGCGTCCTTGGCATACGGCAGTGCTGGCAGGGTGTGTTCCATGATAAATCCTTGTTGGGTTGGAAAGGTTGCAGTTCTGATAGCGGCGCTATTCTAAACCGGCTGCAGCAATATTGCATGACTGCATTCTCTTTCCTTTCGGACAGGATTCGTTACTCGAGCACGCTCTGCACCTGCGCTACACCAACCTCGGCGCTGCCATCGGCCAGGCGGATGCGCAGCGTGTCGCGTGCGTGGATCTGCGCCGGGTCGCGCACGATCTGGCCTTTGCCATCGCGCACGATCGCGTAGCCACGCTCGAGGGTGCGCTGCGGGTTGAGCAGTTCGAGCTGCGCCGCCAGGCCCATCAACGCATCGCGACGGCCCTTGAGGTTGTTGCGCAGGCTGGTGTGCAGGTGACGCCCGTCCGAGGCGAGTTGCGCCCGCAGTGCGCGCATGTCGGGCCGGTGCCGGCTCCACCGTTGCTGCAATTGCGCCAGCACCAGGCCCTGGCGGTTAATGGGCAGCTTGACCGCATGCGTCATGGCCGTGGCCAATGCCAGTAACTTCAGGCGCTGGTGGCCGATCTGCGCTGACGGGCTCAGCAGGCGACGGCTCAGGTTATCCAGGCCCTGGCTGGCGTCCGACAAGCGGCGGTCCATCGCGCGCTGCAGGTCGAGCGCGTCGCCATGGAGCGATGCGAGCCAGTCGGCGCGCGGCGTGGCCGCCAGTTCGGCGGCGGCGGTCGGCGTCGCGGCGCGCACGTCGGCGGCGAAGTCGGCAATGGTGACGTCGGTTTCGTGGCCCACGCCCGAGACCACGGGAATGGCGCAGGCATCGATCGCGCGCGCCACGCATTCTTCGTTAAAACTCCACAGGTCTTCGATCGAGCCGCCGCCGCGGCATACCAGCAACACGTCGACTTCGCCGCGGCGTGAAGCCGTCATGATCGCCTCGGCAATCTTGTCCGCAGCGAACTGGCCCTGGACCGGGGTGGGGTAGAGCACCACGTGTACGTGGGGCGCGCGTCGGCGCAGCGCCGTGAGCACATCGCGCAGCGCCGCGGCGCCCGGGCTCGTGACGATGCCGATGCTGCGCGGGAACAGCGGCAGCGGGCGTTTGCGGTCGGCATCGAACATGCCCTGCGCCGCCAGCTTTTCCTTCAAGCGCAGGAATGCCTCATACAACTGGCCAACGCCAGCGCGCCTGATCGCTTCGACATTGATCTGGTAGTCGCCGCGCGCGCCGTACAGCGTCACGAGGGCGCGGACCTCGACCTTGTCGCCTTCGCGCGGGATGAAGCCGGCCGACTGTGCGCGCCCACGGAACATCACGGCGCGCACCTGGGCCGCATCGTCCTTGAGCGTGAAATACCAGTGGCCCGACGCCGCGCGCGTGAAATTGGAAATTTCGCCGCCGATCCAAGTCAGTGGAAAAGTACGCTCGAGCAGGCGCGTCACTTGCTGGTTCAGCGCAGTAACGCTCAGAACGGCAGGGGGCGTGTAGGCAGAGTCGGCGTCGCTGGTCGGGAACATGATCGGTCGCGAAAAATCGGAGAGGGCGATTATAGCCGCCCTGGCGAAGTGTCCGGGTTCGATGGCAATCCGGTCGCTGAAGCCGATTATTGCTGCTTTTCAATGCAATCTATTGAAATGGGTTTGAAATCAAGAGGTTGCAGGGTCAGTAATGTCGTTTGAGAGCGGTTTATCCACACAAACTGTGGGGAACTCATTCATAGGGCATGACGCTGCGCGCGGATTGAGCAGGGGAGGTGGATTTATTACAAAACAATGACTTAGGGCCATTGCAGCAGGCTTGATCACAAAGTTGTCCACAGAATCTGTGCACACCTTTTGTTTATGGCTGCGCGGCTTTTTACGCAGAAAAGCTGTCTTGCGAATCGACCCGGTCAATACCTCCCCAGCTGCTTAATTTAGAAGCAGCGCGATTGGTTGCTAATGAAATCAATGACTTACACGCCTAACTTGATGCTTCCTCACACTCTTATCCACATAAAGTGTGCACAGGGCGAATTTTCTGTGAACAACGGGCGCTAAGGCCGAATAAACGTGGCAATGGATGGGAAAACGGCGTGTTTCAGGCGTGTTTCAGGCCATATGCTCAAATTTTAAGCGCTGCGTGTTTGCTGATTAAAATCAATAGCTTAGTGTCATAAAAGAGGTCTTGCACACACTTTTGTCCACAATAAGTGTGTGGAACTACACAGCCGCACGTACCGGGCAAACTGGTGCGCCACTGCCTCCAAAACAGGCGCATAAGCGAAGTCCTTTGAAATCAATAGCTTAGGTATTGTTCAGGGCCCTTGCGCACAATTTTGTCCACAGAATGTGTTCGCAACTACACGCGCCAGCAGGAGCGTTGTCGAAAAAGCCATGGTGTCATTGCATGATGGCACTGAGTCATGAGACTGCCATTTTCTTGCGCAGGCGCAGAAAGCCCTTTGAAATCAACGTGCTTGGACGGTGTCGAGCGCCTTGCGCACAATTTTATCCACAGAAGGTGTGCAGAACTTTACTTGCCGCTTCGCTGCCAACTTGCTACATTGCCGGATTGACTTTTATCCTCTCAGGAGTATCTCTTGCTCGCCATTTTTCAAGCCGCAGGCTGGCCTATCTGGTTCCTGCTGTTCGCGTCGATCGTTGCCGTCGCCCTCATCGTCGAACGCCTGATCACGCTGCGCCGCGAGAAAATCCTCCCACGCAACCTGCTCGATGAAGTCATCCGTGTGCACCACACCGGCAAGGCCACGCCGGACGTCATCAACAAGCTGGAACAGAATTCGCCACTGGGCACCGTGCTGGCGGCTGCGCTGCGCAACGTCGACGCGCCGCGCGACGTGATGAAGGAGTCGATCGAGGAAGCCGGCCGCGGTGTGGCCCAGAACCTCGAACGTTTTCTGACCACGCTCGGTACCATCGCGTCGCTCGCGCCGCTGATGGGCCTGTTCGGCACGGTGGTCGGCATGATCGAGATCTTCGGCGCCTCGGCCCCGACCGGCGGCAATAACCCGGCGCAACTGGCGCACGGCATCTCGGTGGCGCTGTACAACACTGGTTTCGGCCTGGCCATCGCCATGCCGGCCCTGGTCGCCTACCGTCACTTCCGCAATCTGGTCGACACCTATATCGTCGACATGGAACTGCAGGCCGTGAAATTTGTCGACGTCGTCCACGGTGCCCGCAAATGATGGACTTTCGCCGTGGCCGCAAGCGTGAGGATCCGGAGATCAACCTGATTCCGTTCATCGACGTGCTGCTCGTGGTCCTGATCTTTTTGATGGTCTCGACCACCTATAGCAAGTTCACCGAGCTGCAGATCACCTTGCCGACGGCCGAGGCCGAGAAGCAGGCGCAAAAGCCGTTCGAGATCAATGTCACGGTCGACGCCAAGGGCAACTACACGGTCAATAACACGCCCGTGGCGTTCACCAGCGTGGCAGGCCTGGCGCAGGACATGCGCACGGCGGCGCGCACGCCGGACGGCCAGGTGGTCGCCAGCCCGGTCGTCATCGTCAATGCCGACCAATTCGCCATGCACCAGATGGTGATCAATGTGCTGGAAGCAGCGCGTGTGGCCGGCTACGACAAGCTGACGTTCGCTGCCCAGACCGGCACCGGCAAGTAACCTCACCGGCCCGCGTCAAGCGGGCCGGCATCCTCCCGCATGGCATCTTCCCTCGAAACAACACTGACCCGTGCGTGGTTGCGGCGCGGCCCGCTTGCCGTCGCGCTGCTGCCGGTGGCGCTGCTGTTCGGGGCGCTGGCCGCCCTGCGCCGCCGGCTGTTCCAGTCCGGCATCAAGGCGTCAAAACGCTTGCCCGTGCCCGTCATCGTCGTTGGCAACATCTTCGTTGGCGGCACTGGCAAGACCCCGCTGACGATCTGGCTGGCCGAGGCCCTGCGCGCGGCCGGCATGCGGCCGGGCATCATCTCGCGCGGTCACGGTGGCGATGCTGGCAAGGATGGCGCGCCGCGCGCCGTCACGCCAGGGTCCGATCCGCGCGTCGTGGGTGACGAGCCGCTCCTGATCGCCCAGCGCACCGGCTGCCCGGTCGTCATCGGCCGCCAGCGCGCCGAGGCGGGCAGGGCGCTGCTGGCGGCGCACCCGGACGTGGACGTGCTCATCACCGACGATGGCTTGCAGCACTATGCGCTGGCGCGCGACATCGAGATCGTCCTGTTCGACGGCCGCGGCGTGGGCAATGGCTGGCTGCTGCCGGCCGGGCCGCTGCGCGAGTCGCCGTCGCGCCGCCGTGATTTCACCGTGGTCAATGTCCCGGAGATCACGCCGGCGCTGGCCCGGGCCGTCGGCGGCGCCCCGTACCGCATGCTGCTGTCGGGCCAGTACGCCGAACCATTGAACGGTGGCGAACGCGTGCCGCTGGCCGAACTGCGCGCCAAACGCATCGTCGCTGCAGCCGGCATCGGCAATCCGGGGCGCTTCTTCACGATGCTGCGCGCGGCCGGCCTGGCGCCTGGCGAACTGGCCTTGCCCGACCATCACGACTTCCTGGACGACCCGTTCGCCGCTGTGGACGCCGAGATCATTCTGATCACGGAGAAGGATGCAGTAAAATGTCGGAAAATTGAACATCTGAAGGACGATCCGCGCTTGTGGGTCGTGCCTGTGACGGCGCAGCTCGACCCTGCGCTGGCTGAACAAATCGTGGAGAAATGTCGTGGACGCTCGCCTGCTTGATATCTTGGTCTGCCCGTTGTGCAAGGGTCCGCTCGAACTCGACAAGAAGGCGCAGGAGCTGACCTGCCGCGCCGACCGTCTCGCCTATCCGATCCGCGACGGCATCCCGATCATGTGGGCCGACCAGGCGCGCAAGATCGCGCCTGTCTGATCGGCCTGCATGAACTTTACCGTCATCATCCCGGCGCGCCTGGCATCGACCCGCCTGCCGAACAAGCCGCTGGCCGACCTGGGCGGCAAGCCGATGGTGGTGCGCGTGGCCGAACGGGCGCGTGAATCGGGCGCAACCCGGATCATCGTCGCCACCGACCACGCGGATATTGCCGCCGCCTGCGCCGAGCATGGCGTGAGCGCCGTGCTCACGCGCGCCGATCACCCGTCGGGCACCGACCGCATCGCCGAAGTGGCGCACGTGCTGGGCCTGGCGCCGGATGACGTCGTCGTCAACCTGCAGGGTGACGAACCATTGATCGACCCGCGCCTGTTGGCGGCCTGTGCCGCCCGGATCAGCGCCGACATCCCGATGGCCACCTGCGCGCATCCGATTCTCGATGCGGCCGACGTGTTCAACCCGAACGTCGTCAAGGTCGTGCTCGACAAGAACGGGCGCGCACTGTATTTCTCGCGCGCCACGATTCCCTGGCACCGCGATGCGTTCGCCCAGACGCTCGAGTCGCTGCCTGCCGGCTATGCGCCGCTGCGTCACATTGGCCTGTATGCCTACAGCAATGCGTTCTTGCAGGCGTATCCCGCCATGGCAGTGTCGCCGCTCGAGTCGATCGAGGCGCTGGAGCAGCTGCGCGTGCTGTGGCACGGTGTGCCGATCGCCGTGCATATCACGGATAGCGCACCGCCAGCGGGCGTCGACACCCCCGACGATCTGGCGCGCGTACGCCTGCATTACACGTCTTGACGCACGTCGCAAGCGTATAGCCGGGCCGTCTGCGCAGGATCAAATATCCTCACTGCAACGGCTTGCGGCTGGCTTTTACGCCAACTTTTGTGGTAACTTCCGTCTCAACGAAGTCTGCGCCATATCAAAAAGATCACCGTATTCGCCATTTTACTTTTCTCTATTTTCTAGAATCTCAGGAAACTCATGCGTCTCATTCTGTTAGGAGCACCCGGTGCCGGCAAGGGCACCCAGGCCAACTTCATCAAGGAAAAGTTCGGCATCCCCCAAATCTCGACCGGCGACATGCTGCGCGCGGCGATCAAGGCAGGGACTGAACTGGGCCTGGCCGCCAAAAAAGTGATGGATGCCGGCCAGCTCGTGTCGGACGACATCATCATCGGCCTGGTCAAAGAGCGCCTGAAGGACGCAGACTGCCAGAACGGCTATCTGTTCGACGGCTTCCCGCGCACCATTGCGCAGGCCGAAGCGATGAAGGACAGCGGCGTGAACATCGATTACGTTCTCGAGATCGATGTCCCGGACGACATGATCCTTGAACGCATGACCGGCCGCCGCTCGCACGCTGCGTCGGGTCGCGTGTACCACGTCAAGTTCAACCCGCCAAAAGTCGACGATACCGATGACATCACGGGCGAGCCGCTGATCCAGCGCGACGACGACAAGGCAGAAACCGTCTCGAAGCGCCTCGAGGTGTACCACAACCAGACCAAGGTGCTGCTCGGTTACTACGGCAAGTGGGCCGAGTCGGGCCTGCCAGGCGCGCCAAAATACCGCCGCATCTCGGGCGTCGGCCCGGTCGAGCAGGTGCGTGACAACGCGTTTGCCGCGCTGGCCGAATAAGTCGTCCGTCCAGTACCACCCCAGCGATCCCGCGCCGGCCCTGCCTGCGCGGGATCGCTGCATTTCGGGCCTGTGATTGTCATTACGCCGTACAATTGTGAGCAATTGTTTCCCGTGCGCCGTGTGCGGGTTGGCAAGACGATAATAAGTTATCTGTCTACAACCCTGAGAGATCTCCCATGAACAAGAACAACACCATCCTCGCCATGCTGCTGGCGTTTGCCGCTGCCAGCGCCGGCGCCCAGACGACAGGTGCAACCCAGGGTCAGCCCGCCACGGGCGAGACGTACCGTCCATCTCTCGACGGCCAGCAAACCTCGACGCCGGCTGCGCCGATCGACATGCAGCCGAAAACCCAGGAAGAAAAAGCCACGGGCCGCCAGGAGCCATCGCGCCTGAAGGACATCGACCCGGCCACGCATCCGGCGCCGCAGAACGTGCGTCCACAGCCAACGCCAGCACCGAAGACGCAGCAGGAGCAGGGCGTGCAACCGGTCGCGCGCCGCTCGGTCCAGCAGCAGATCGATAGTGCGGGGCGCTTGGCGTCGCCGAATGCCCCGACGGTTGTCGCTCCAGCCACGGGCGCGCCGACGCCGGTCGTGCCAACGACCAGCCAGGTCGCCCCGTGCATCGGCGCAACCTGCACCGATACCACCGGCGCCACTACTGCCGGCGCCGTGGGCAGCTCGAGCGTGAACAGCGCCGGTCGCCTGTGCAACCGCAGTGGCACCACGGTGCAGTGCTTCTGAACTGACTGCACTCGTCGTCCCGAACGTTCTTGATGTGCCCACTTTACGTTTACGTAAACGTTAAAGCCGGGCAAAATAGCGGTACAAGAATTTTCACAAGGGACAACCATGCACATCCAGGATAACGTTTTCATTGTCACCGGCGGCGCGTCCGGTCTTGGCGCGGCCACCGCGCGTATGCTCGCCGCGAATGGCGCGACCGTCGTCATCGCCGACGTCCAGGCCGAAGCGGGCCAGGCACTGGCTACCGAGCTGAAAGGCCAGTTTGTCCGCTGCGACGTCACCCAGGAAGCCGATGCGCAGGCTGTCATCGATGCGGCTATTGGTCTGGGCACGCTGCGCGGCCTGGTCAACTGCGCCGGCGTTGCGCCGGCCGTCAAGACCGTCGGCAAGGATGGCGCGCACCCGCTGGACGTGTTCCAGCGCGCCGTGAACATCAATCTGGTCGGTACCTTCAATATGGCGCGCCTGGCTGCCGAGGCCATGGGCAAGACCGAGCCGGCCGAGTACGGCGAGCGCGGCATCATCATCAACACCGCATCGGTTGCCGCCTTTGACGGCCAGATGGGGCAGGCAGCCTACGCGTCGTCCAAGGCGGCCGTGGCCGGCCTGACGCTGCCGATGGCGCGCGACCTGTCGCGCAACGGCATCCGCGTGATGACGATCGCGCCGGGCATTTTTGAGACGCCAATGCTGATGAACATGCCGCAGGAAGT
This sequence comes from Oxalobacteraceae sp. CFBP 8761, assembly GCA_014841595.1. Lineage (NCBI taxonomy): Bacteria > Pseudomonadati > Pseudomonadota > Betaproteobacteria > Burkholderiales > Oxalobacteraceae > Oxalobacteraceae sp. CFBP 8761. The sequence continues at coordinate 807,473 of JACYUE010000002.1, forward strand.
CCGTGATTCGCTGGGCAAGATGGTGCCGTTCCCACCGCGCCTTGGTTTGCCAACGGAGTTCGCCCACCTGGCCCGCGCCATCATCGAAAACGTGATGCTCAACGGCGAGACGATCCGCCTGGATGGCGCGATCCGCATGCAGCCAAAGTAGTTCTTCGGGGACGTGTCCTGAAAGCATGTCGAAGATGCTGTAGCATGTCTTCGATGTCGGGCGCCTGGCCTAAGGTCACGCGCCCGTTTGCTATTTTGGAGAACCGTTTGAACACACTCAGCAAGCTTGCGCTCGCCCTGGCATTGGCCGGCGCGACGACGCCGCCCCTGTGGGCCCAGGATTCACTGCAGGCCGCGCCCGAAGCGGCGACCGGCTACACCGAGAAAAATGGCTGGCAGGCCAAGAAGTACATGGTCACCGCCGCCAATCCGCTGGCGGTCGAGGCCGGCTACCAGATCCTGCGCCAGGGCGGGGCCGCCATCGATGCCGCGATTGCCACGCAACTGGTGCTGACGCTGGTCGAGCCGCAATCGTCGGGCATCGGCGGCGGCGCGTTCATGGTCCATTACGATGGCAAGCAGACGCAGGCGTTCGATGGCCGCGAAACCGCGCCGAGCAAGGCCGACGAGCACCTGTTCGAACGGCCCGACGGCACGCCGCTGTCGCGCACCGAAGGCGTGGTCGGCGGGCGCTCGGTCGGCGCGCCGGGCGTGCTGCGCATGCTGGAACTGGCGCATCGCCAGCACGGTAAGCTGCCATGGAAGGCGCTGTTCGCGCCGGCGATCCGCCTGTCCGAGCAAGGCTTCAAGGTCAGCCCGCGCATGCACAAGATGCTCGCTGGCGAGACCTTCCTGATCAAGGACCCGGTTGCCGCTGCCTATTTTTATGACGCGGCCGGCAAGCCATGGCCGGTTGGCCACGTCCTGAAGAACCCGGCGCTGGCCGCCACGCTGCGCGAGATTGCCGCCGGCGGCGCCGACGTGTTCTACACGGGCCGCTTCGCGCGCGACATTGCAGCCAAAGTGGCTGCGCACCCGACCAATCCAGGGCTGCTGACGGCCAAGGACATCGCCGATTACCGCCCCAAGGTCCGCACGCCGGTTTGCAGCGACTACCGCACCTACACCGTGTGCGGCATGCCGCCACCGTCGTCGGGCGGGATCGCCGTGGCCCAGATGCTGGGCATGTTCGAGACCTTCGACATGAAGGCGCTCGCGCCGAAGGATGGCGTGCCCGGCGCAGACGCCGTGCACGTGTTTTCGGAAGTAGGGCGCCTGGCCTACGCCGACCGCAACCGCTACGCGGCCGACGCCGACTTCGTGCCGCTGCCAGGCCGTGGCATCCCGAGCCTGATCGACAAGGGCTACCTGACGGCGCGCGCCGGGATGGTGGGCGCACGCTCGATGGGCGAGGCCAAGGCCGGCAAGCCGCCCGGGATGGAAGTAGCGTGGGGCACCGACAACGCGATCGAGACGCCGTCGACCTCGCACGTCTCGGTCGTCGACGGCAATGGCGCCGGCCTGGCCATGACGACGACGATCGAAGACGCGTTCGGCTCACGCCAGATGGTCGACGGCTTCATGCTGAATAACCAGTTGACCGACTTCTCGTTCAGCGCGCGCGACGCCGATGGCCCGGTGGCCAACCGCGTCGAAGCGAACAAGCGGCCGCGCAGTGCGATGTCGCCGACGATCGTGTTCGACCGCGCCAGCGGCAAGCTGGTGCTCGCCATCGGCTCGCCGGGCGGCCCGGCCATCATCAATTATGTGGCCAAGGTGCTGGTGGGTACGCTCGACTGGGACCTGAACGTGCAGCAGGCGATCGCGCTGCCGAACTTCGGCAGCCGCAACGGTCCTACCGAACTGGAGCGGGGCCGCTTCCCCGACGCCACGCTCGACGTGCTGCGCGCACGGGGCCACGCGATCCGGGTCAGCGAGCAGACATCGGGCCTGCACGGCATCGAGCGTGTGATGGTAAAAGGCGTGCCGATGTGGTTCGGCGGCGCCGATCCGCGCCGCGAAGGTGTTGCCAGAGGCGATTGACGTAGCGCTCGAGAGAAAGCCGGCTTGAATGTGCCGGCTTTTTTTATTTTGTGAGACGCAGGGTTCCGAACGCGTAGCGAAGCGTTCGCGGCAGCGTATCCAGATCCAGATTCGTCCATCCCACTCCAAGGTTGGATGAAAGACGGGATTCTCGGCCGGTACAAGCGTCACGATATTGGCGTTTCGCAAGACCAGGCGTCAGGTGGCAGCGATCCAGCGCGGTTGGGGCACACAAGCGACAATCTGCGACAAATTCTTGCCATTTCCATCCCATATTTGCCTCAAGACAAGCAGAATTTGCTAACCTGCTGGCGTGACGAACAAACAGAAAACCAGACCGGGCGTGACAGAAGAAGGTGCGCGCGACGCCTGCCGGGGCGGGATTCTGCACGCCGCGCGGCGCGGCGATGTGCTGGCCTTGTTTGCGGCGTGACGATGCTGCGCACGTTCCTGCTCCTGGCGCTGCTGGCGCTGACCGCGCTGTGCGCACCCCTCACGCGCGCTGCGGCGCCCGAACCGACGCTGCGTTTCGAGCACCTGTCGGTGCAGCACGGTCTGGCGCAGGAGTCGGTGCTGTCGATCCTGCAGGATGCGGACGGCTTCATGTGGTTCGGCACCCAGTCCGGCCTGTCGCGCTACGACGGTTACCGCTTCGTCAACTACCGCACCGAGATCGGCAACCCGCGCAGCCTGGCCAGCAACTGGGTGCGCGCGATGCTGCTCGATCGCCACGGACGCATGTGGGTGGGCACCGACGGCGGCCTGAATCGCTACGATCCGGCCACCCGCAGCTTCACGCTGTATGCGCCCAACGAGCCGGCGCGGCGCGGGGCCGGCAACCGCCAGATCAAGACGATGATCAGCGATGGCCAGGATGGCCTGTGGATCGGCACCGCCGACGGGTTGCAGTATTTCGACATCGACACCGGCAAGTTCACCGTCTGGCACCATGTCCCGAACGATCCGCGCACGCTGCGCGGCGACGGGATCCAGGCGCTGGCGCTGGGCGGCGACGGGCGCCTCTGGATCGGCAGCGCGGCAGGACTGGACAGTTTGAGCGCGGATCGCCAGCGCATCGAGCACCATGCGTCGGACCTGGCCGGGCGTGCGGTTCCCGTACACGCACTGCTGGTCGACAGCCAGCAGCGGCTGTGGGTAGGCCGCTATGGCGGGCTCGAACGCCACGGCCCGGGCGGGCCGGGCAAGGGCGCGCCGCGCCGCTTCGGGGCAGGCGACGGCGTCGGCAACGAATGGATCACGACCCTGCGCCAGGATGCCGACGGCACGGTGTGGGCGGGCACGCATGACGACGGGCTGTATCGCTGGCGTGCGCAGAGCGACCGCTTCGACGTGTTTCGCCATGCGGTCGCCGATCGCCACAGCCTGGGCGACAATTATGTCTCGGCGTTGTACCGCGACGACGTCGGTACGTTCTGGGCCGGCACCTGGTATGGCGGCGTCTCGCGTGTCGACCTGGGCGGCGGTGGATTTGCCCGCATCGTCGGCCGTCCCGGCGATGCCCATTCGCTGGCCGACAACAAGATCCGCGCGCTGCTGCAGGACGGCGACCATCTGTGGCTCGGTTCGTCCACGGCGCTGCACCGGTTCGATCCGGCCACCGGCAAGGCCGACGTGTACCGGCACGAGAAGGACAATCCCAACAGCCTGATCGACGTGCCGGCAGCGGCCATCGTGCGCGATCGCGCCGGCCTGTTGTGGATCGGCAGCCGCTCGGGCGTGACGAGCTTCGATCCTGCCACGCGGCGCTTCCGGCGCTACATGCTGCCGGGCGACGCCGACGCCAACCAAGTGCGCTCGATGCTGGTCGATCGCGACGATGTGATCTGGATCGGCACGCGCGGCGGCATGCATCGCATGGCGGCCGGCACCCGCGCACTCACGAGTCTGCGGCATGACCCGGCCAAGGCGACCAGCCTGTCGGACGATACCGTGCGGCCGCTGCTGGAAGACCGCCGCGGACGCTTCTGGGTCGGCACGGTCTCGGGCCTGGAATTGCTCGATCGCACCAGCGGGCGGTTCCGCCACTTCCGCCACGATCCATTCGACCCGAATAGCCTCAGCCACAACGAAGTGCAGTCGCTGTTCGAAGACAGCCGCGGAGACATCTGGATCGGCACCGGCGTGGGCCTGAATCGCATGGCCACCGGACCGGACGGCGCTCTGAGTTTCACGCGCTATACCACGCGCGATGGCCTGGTCGACGATTCGGTGTCGGCCATCCTGGAAGATGCGGACGGCCGCATCTGGACCAGCACGTCGAGCGGCATCTCGAGCTTCGACCCGGCCAGTGGGCGCTGGCGCAGCTACACGGCCGCCGACGGCATCAGCGAGGGCGCATTCTTCGACACGGCGGCGCTCAGGACGAGCGACGGCACGCTGTATTTCGGCGGCTTCAATGGCCTGACCGCGTTCGATCCACGCGCGATTCACGACAACCGCATCCCGCCGCGCCCGACCATCACCGGGCTGCAGGTATTCAACCAGCCGGTAGAGAAGGTATTCCCGGGCCTGTTGCCGGGACCGATCGAGCACGCGAGCGCCATCACGCTGCCGTCCGACGCCGCCGTGATCACGGTCGAATTCGCGGCGCTGCATTTCGCCGCGCCCGAGCGCAACCGCTTCGCCTACCGTCTCGACGGTTTCGATGCGGGCTGGGTCAATGCCGGCGCTGACAAGCGCTTTGCCACTTACACCAATCTCGATCCGGGCACCTATGTGTTCCGGGTGCGCGCGGCCAACAAGGACGATGTCTGGAGCGAAGACGTGGCCGCGCTGGCGATCACGATCGAGCCACCGCCGTGGGGTACGGCGTGGTTCCGGATCGGAATGATCATCCTGATATGCGGCGCAATCTATCTGGGCATGCGCATCCGCTTTGCGAGCCTGCGCCACCAGAAGGAGCGTCTCGAGCACCAGGTGAGCGCGCGCACCGAGCAGGTCGAGCAGCAGAACCGCATGCTCGAACTCCAGACGGAGGAACTGCGCGAGCAGGAGCGGCGTGGCCGCCACCAGAGCAACGAGCTGGCGCGCGCCTACCGCGCCTTGCAGGACAACGAGGAAGTGCTGCGCCAGGCCAAGGAGCGCGCCGAGGATGCGACGCGCCAGAAGTCCGAATTTCTGGCCAATATGAGCCACGAGATGCGTACGCCGCTGGCCGGCGTGATCGGCATGCTGGGCTTTGCGCTGCGCGACCTGGCGCTGCGCGAGAACACGCGCGAGCAGATCCTGCGCGGCCAGGCCAATGCCCAGGCCCTGCTGGGGATCATCAACGACCTGCTCGATTTTTCCAAGATCGAGGCCGGCAAGCTGACCCTGGAACGGATCGACTTCGACCTGCACGCCAAGATACGCAATGTGGCCAGCCTGTTCGACGAGCAGGCGGCCATGATGGACCTGGCGTTTTCGGTGCTGGTCGATGACAACGTGCCGCGCTACCTGGCGGGCGATCCGACCCGCGTGCGCCAGGTGCTGGTCAACCTGGTGGGCAATGCCTTCAAATTCACCAACCGGGGCGGTGTGACGATCCATGTCGAATGCCGGCCCAGCGACCAGCATGGGGTGAGCAACCACCACATGATCCGCTTCACGGTGCGCGATACCGGCATCGGCATTCCGGCAGCGGCCTTGCCGCGCCTGTTCCAGAAATTCGAGCAGGCCGACACCACCACCACGCGCCGCTACGGCGGCACGGGCCTGGGCCTGGCGATCTGCCGCCAGCTGGTCGAGCTGATGGGCGGGACCATCGGCGTGAGCAGCGTCGAAGGCGAGGGCAGTGTGTTCTCCGTGCTGCTGCCGCTGCGCGACGGCGTCGCGCCGGCCCACGTTCCGCACGTGACGCGCGCGCCGCACAGCCACCGGCTGGCGATTTTATGCGCCGAGGATTTCCCGACCAACCAGATCATCGCGCGCCTGATGGTCGAGGAGATGGGGCATGCGATCGACATCGTCGACAACGGCGTCGAAGCGGTGGCAGCGTGCGCCCGCAAGCGCTACGATTTGATCCTGATGGATGGCCGCATGCCCGAGATGGACGGCGCCAGCGCCACGCGCCTGATCCGCGCCGGCGGCCCGCACGATGCGCCGGTGCTAGACCAGCACGTGATGATCGTGGCGCTTACTGCCAACGCCAGCGGCGAAGACCGCGCACGTTATCTGGCCTGCGGCATGGACGCGTTTTTGACCAAGCCGATCGACGAAGCGGCGCTGCACCTGCAACTGGCGCGCGCGATCGAACGTCAGTTGCAGCGCGGGTTCGTGCTGCCGCTGATCGAGGACGGGCCTGTACCTGCACCTGCGCCGGCCGCACCTACGCCGGCTGCCCTCGATGCGCTGTTCGGTGTGGCGGCGCCGGCGCCGCCTGCCGCGCGCGCCGACACTCTGGGGCTGCGCCTGCGCGCTGCATTCTGCAACGACCTGCCGCGCCGGCGCGCCGAGCTGGACGCCGCGCTGGCAAGCGACGATTTCGAGGCCGCGGGCCGGGTCCTGCACGGGCTGCGCGGCAGCGCCACCTATCTGGCCGAGCCGGTGCTGGAAACGCTGTGCGCCGAACTGGAAGCGGCCGCCGACGGGCGCGACGCGCAGCGCCTGCGCGCGGGCTTGCCGGTCCTGGCCAGTTTCCTCGATGCCTTCGAAACGGGCGCCCCGTCCTGACACCTGCTTATAATGCAGGTTCTGACGAATCTGGTGGAGACGTGATGAACGTGCTGGTGGTCGACGATGACGTGGTGGCGCGCATGATGCTGATGCATCTGGTGGACAGCTGCGGCAGCCATGCGATCGTCGAAGCCGACGATGGCGCCGATGCCTGGCGTCAGCTCGAAGCGGGCCTGCGGCCCGATATCGTGTTCTGCGACCTGCGCATGCCGCACCTGTCGGGCCTCGAACTGCTGCAGCGCGTGCGTCACGACCCGCTGCTGGCCGCGCTGCCGTTCGTGCTGGTCTCGGCGGCGTCCGACAGCGCCACGATGGACGAGGCGGCGCAGGCCGGCGCCAGCGGCTACATCGTCAAGCCATTCCGCCACGACGACGTGCGCGTCCAGTTCGAGCGCCTGTTCCCGCCGGCCGATGCAAACGACGCGAATGACGAGGCTCCGGACGCCGTCGTGCGCCGGCTTGGCATCGACATCGAGCGTCTACGTGTGTATCTGGATGGCCTGGCGCGCCAGGTGCAGGCGGCGCAGGGTGGTTTGGCCGAAGGCGCAGAGGGCGCCGAACAGCTTGCGCGCCTGCGCGCCGGCTGTACCATGCTCGGCCTGCACGGCGCCGCCGAAGCGTTGGGCCGGGCGCCGCTGGCGGCAGGCCTGGCGCAGGCGCAGGCAGCGGTGATGCGCCAGATCGAGCGCGCGGCGCGTGCATGATGCCGACGGCCTGCCTGCCTGACAAAGTTCCTTGCTGCCGGTGTGCTTTGGACTTACAGTATCCTGCGGGTGTTGCCTGACCGGCGCTGCCGGTCGACTGCTTCGTTGTCAGCCGGGGATCACGCCATGAACGACGTCACCAGTGCAGCGCTGTGCCCCTCCGGCCACACCGATGGCTTCGCGCGCGCGCACTTGCCGCCGCGGGACACCTGGCCCGACTTCCTGTTCGATCTCCCCGAGCTGCAGTACCCGGAGCGCCTGAACTGCGCGAGTGCGCTGCTCGATGACGCCATCGCGCGCGGCTGGGGCGCGCGCACGGCGCTGATCGGCGCGCGCGAACGCCTGACCTACGCCGAATTGCTGGCGCAGGCCGACCGCATCGCTCACGTGCTGCGCCACGATCTTGGGCTGGTCACCGGCAGCCGCGTGCTGGTGCGCGGCGCGAACTGTCCGATGATGGCGGCCTGCATCCTGGGCGTGATCAAGGCCGGCTGCATCGTGCTGCCCACCATGCCGCTGCTGCGCGCACGCGAACTGGGCGCCATCGCCGACAAGGCGCGCATCAATGCGGTACTGTGCGCCGATGGTCTGGTGGACGAAGTCGATGCGCTCGGCCTGAAGGTGCCGGTCGTGGTGTTCGGCACGCCGGCGCCCGCTGCACCCGATGCGCTGGAAGAACGCATGGCCCGCCACGACGCCCCGTTCATCGCTGCCGACACTGCGCGCGACGACGTCTGCCTGATCAGTTTCACCTCCGGCACCACCGGCATCCCGAAAGGGACCATGCACTTCCACCGCGACGTGCTGGCCGTGTGCGACTGCTTCCCGCGCCACATGCTGGAGGCGCGCGCCGACGATATCTTCATCGGCACACCGCCGCTGGCGTTCACGTTCGGGCTGGGCGGCCTGCTGCTGTTCCCGCTGCGTGTCGGTGGCGCGGGCGTGTTGCTCGAACGCCTGAGCCCCGAGGCGCTGCTGGCGGCCATCGCCGACTACCGCGCCACCGTGTGCTTCACGGCGCCCACCTTCTATCGCCTGATGGCGGCGCAGGCGGACCGTTTCGACCTGACCAGCCTGCGCGCCAGCGTGTCGGCCGGCGAGCCGCTGCCGCTGGCCACGCGCGCGGCCTGGCAGACGGCCACCGGGCTGGCGATGATCGATGGGATCGGCGCGACCGAACTGCTGCACATTTTCATTGCCAGCGCGGGCGCGGCCATCCGGCCAGGCGCGACCGGCAAGCCGGTGCCGGGCTACCAGGCCTGCATCCTCGATGCCGACGGCGTACCTGTCGGCCCAGGCGTGATCGGCCGTCTGGCCGTGAAAGGCCCGACCGGCTGCCGCTACCTGGACGACGAGCGCCAGCTCGACTACGTGCAGGATGGCTGGAACATCACGGGCGACGCCTACGAAATGGACGCCGACGGCTATTTCTACTACCGCTCACGCACGGACGACATGATCATCTCGGCCGGCTACAACATCGCCGGCGCTGAAGTCGAAGAAGTGCTGCTGCACCATCCGGCGGTGGCCGAGTGCGCCGTCGTCGGGCGGCTCGACCCCGAGCGCGGGCAGGTGGTTGAGGCCCACGTCGTGCTGCGCGCAGGGCAGGTGGGGTCGGCGGATCTGGCCTGCGAACTGCAGGAATTCGTGAAGGCGCAGATCGCGCCGTACAAGTACCCAAGGGCCATTTTGTTCAAGGAAAAACTGCCTCGCACCGAAACCGGTAAACTACAACGCTTTAAATTACGCACGAACGCAGATTGAGGACAGCATGCAGGAAGTGGATGGACGTGAACAAGACCCAGCGATGGGCGGGGCAGCCGAGCTGGACATGGAAAGCCGCCTGACGGACGAACATCACCAATCGCTGCGCCTGTGGCTGCGCATGCTGTCGTGCACGACGCGCATCGAGAACGAAATCCGCAGCCGCCTGCGCACGACGTTCGACATCACGCTGCCGCGCTTCGACCTGATGGCGCAGCTCCAGCGGCATCCGGACGGCCTGCGCATGGGGGAACTGTCCAAGCGCATGATGGTCACCGGCGGCAATATCACGGGGATTACCGATCAGCTCGAGCGCGAGCAGCTCGTGGTGCGGGTGCAGGATGTGAACGACCGGCGCGCATCGGCGGTCAAGCTGACGCCAGCGGGGCGCGCGGCGTTCGACGAGATGGCGGCCGTGCATGAGCGCTGGATCGAGGAAATGCTGGCCGACGTGGCGGCGGAAGACAAGGCGACGATGATCGCGTTGTTGTCGACGATGAAGCGCAGTTTGCGGGTAGATGACGGCGTGTAGCTGGTCCCCCCGACTGGAATCGAACCAGTATCCCACGCTTAGGAGGCATGTGCACTATCCATTGTGCTACGGGGAGGACGCCCGCGCCGCCAGGTGCTGACGGCGCGAAGCAGGGCAAGCCTGCAGTCCGGCGGGCAGGCCCCGCAGGGCGGGCTGGTACCGTGAACCGGTTGCAATTATAGCCGGGATCGAAATAGAAATGCAGGTTCATGCCCGGCAGTCGGTACAATGTGCCCCTTAATCAATCAACGCACCTTTTCTTCCCGCGCCAAGAATTTTTCGCGCGACGAAACGCATACCGATCATGGCTGTCATCTCCATTAGTTCCGCTCAACTTGCTTTCGGCCACGTGCCGCTGCTCGACCACGCTGATTTTTCCCTCGAGACCGGCGAACGCGTCGGCCTCATCGGCCGCAACGGCACCGGCAAATCCTCGCTCCTGAAAGTCATTTCGGGCCGTTCGCGTCTGGACGATGGCTTGCTGGTCATGCAGCAGGGCGTCACCATCGCCTATGTCGAGCAGGAACCGGTGTTTGACCTGAGCATGACGGTGTTTGCCGTGGTTGCCGGCGGCATGGGCGACCAGCAGGCGATGCTGACCGAATACGAAGAACTCACCGGCAAGTTCGGCCAGGGCGACGACGACGCGCTGATGGAGCGCATGCATGTGATCCAGACCAAGCTCGATGCGAACGACGGCTGGAACCTGGCGCACAAGGTCGAAACCACGCTCGATCGCCTGAACCTGTCGGGCGACGCGCTGATGGGCACGCTCTCGGGCGGTATGCAAAAGCGCGTCGCGCTGGCCGTGGCGCTGGTGTCGGCGCCGGACGTCCTGCTGCTCGATGAGCCGACCAACCACCTGGACTTCACGTCGATCAAGTGGCTCGAAAGCCTGCTGCGCGAATTCCGCGGCTCGGTCCTGTTCATTACCCACGATCGTAGCTTCCTGGACAACGTTGCTACCCGCATCATTGAACTCGACCGCGGCCGTCTGCTGTCGTTCCCGGGCAATTTCACGACTTACCAGGCGCGCAAGCAAGAGCTGCTGGCCAATGAAGAAGTCGAAAACGCCAAGTTCGACAAATTCCTGGCGCAAGAAGAAGTGTGGATCCGCAAGGGCGTGCAGGCACGCCGCACCCGCGACGAAGGCCGCGTGCGCCGCCTGGAAGCACTGCGTTCGCAGCGCGCGGTGCGCCGCGACCAGCAGGGCCAGATCAAGCTGGACGTCGCCACGGGCGAACGCTCGGGCAAGATCGTTGCCGATCTCGAGAACATCTCGAAGATGTATGGCGACAAGGTCATCGTCGACAACTTCACCGGCACGCTGATGCGCGGTGACAAGGTCGGCCTGATCGGACCGAACGGCGCCGGCAAGACGACGCTGCTCAAGATCATCCTGGGCGAAGAAACGGCCGACAGCGGCAAGGTCCGCCTGGGCACCAAGCTGAACGTTGCGTACTTCGACCAGATGCGCACCCAGCTCAATGAAGAAGCCAGCCTGGCTGACACCATTGCACCGGGCAGCGACTGGGTCGAGATCAATGGCCAGCGCCGTCACGTGATGACGTACCTGAACGACTTCCTGTTCTCGCCGGAACGTGCACGTTCGCCGGTCAAGTCGCTCTCCGGTGGCGAGCGCAACCGCCTGCTGCTGGCGCGTCTGTTCGCCAAGCCGGCCAATTGCCTCGTGCTCGATGAGCCGACCAACGATCTGGACATCGACACGCTCGAGCTGCTCGAAGAACTGCTCGAGGAATACACGGGCACCGTGTTCCTGGTCAGCCACGACCGCACGTTCCTCGACAACGTCGTCACGCAGGTGATCGTGGCCGAAGGCGCCGGCAAGTGGCGCGAATTCGTCGGTGGTTATACCGACTGGGAACGCGTCAAGGCGGCCACGCCGGTGGTCCAGGCGCCGGTCAAGACCAGCGCGCCGAAAGCGGACGACACGGCGGCCCCGGCCGCCAAGAAAGTCAAGCTGAGCTACAAGGAGCAACGCGAGCTGGAAGAGTTGCCGAAGCTGATCGCGACGCTGGAAGACGAACAGTCGGCCATCACCGCGCAGCTCAATGGCCCGGACTTCTACAAGCAGAACCCGGCCGATGCCAAGCGCATCAATGCGCGCTTTGCCGAAATCGAAGATTTGCTGCTCGACGCACTCGAGCGCTGGGAAACGATCGAAGCGCGCTCGCGCGGCGTGTAAGCAACAGGGGCGGCCAATGACCAGGCGGAGCGACTTTTCATGATCGACAACAACGAATCGCGCGCCGCCCGCCCAGCGGGCCCGGGGTCTGCGGCCCCTGCGGCCGACGAACCCTTCCTGACCCGCGCCGCCTGGGCGCGGATTCTGCCATTCGGCACCTATATCCTGTTCATGGTGATTGGCGACTTGCTCGAACGCATGGGGATGAGCCGGGCCGACCTGCGCTGGCTGTATCCGGTACAGGCCGGCGCCGTGGTGGCGCTGCTGGCCGTGTTCTGGCGCCAGTACGACGAGCTGCACCGGTTCAGTTTGCGCCTCTCGCACACGCTCGTTGCCATGGTCGTCGGCGTGATCGTGCTGGTGCTATGGGTCAATCTGACGCTGCCCTGGATGACGCTGGGCAGCTCGCCCGGCTACGATCCACGCACGCATGGCGAGATCGACTGGCTGATGGTGACGCTGCGTATCGCCGGCGCGGCGCTGGTCGTGCCCGTCATGGAAGAATTGTTCTGGCGCTCGTTCCTGATGCGCTGGATCGAACAGGCCAACTTCACACTCGTTGATCCGGCGCGTATCGGATTCAAGGCGTTCGTGATCCCATGCGTGCTGTTCGGCTTTGAGCACACGCTGTGGCTGGCCGGTATTGTGGCCGGCGTGGCGTATGGCGTGTTGTATATGAGGCACCGCAACCTGTGGTCGCCCATCCTGGCCCACGCTGTCACGAATGGGTTGCTGGGCGTCTGGGTCGTCTACACAGGGGGCTGGCAATTCTGGTGATTCCTCCGGTAGTACGACCCGTGGAAGACGATGACCATGCCAGCCCCTTCAGCGTTGCATCGCCTTTCTCCGGTCGCGCTGTGCGCCGGTGCCCTCTGGTGCTTTCCTGCAGGCGCGGCGTCCACGGCGCCAGCTGAAGGCATACAACTGCTCGCCGGCATCGGCTGGGCCCACGACGACAACCTCCTGCGCCAGGCTGACGGTGCGCCCGCGTTCGGCGGCGGGCGCAGCGACAGCTACCGCACGTTCGAAGCGGGTGTGGCGCTCGACCAACACATCAGCCGCCAGCGTATCGCGGCCACCGCCAAGGTGTCGAAGAATGCGTTCGATCGCTTCAGGCAGCTCGACTACACCGGCCACGACCTGCAAGCGACGTGGTTCTGGCACATCGGAACCCAGTTCGACGGCCGCGTCGAGGCGCTGGATATCCGCACACTCGCGCCGTATACCGACTTCAACAGCGACCAGCGCAACCTGCGCCAGCAGCGCCGCCAGGCATTCGATGCCGGCTGGCAGCTGCACCCGAGCTGGAAACTGCGCGCAGGCGCCGAGCGCGACAAGGCAAGCTACGACCTGGCGATCCAGCGCTTCAACAACCGCACCGAAAAGGCATTCGAAACCGAACTGCTGTACCAGCCCAGGGGTGGCAGCGCACTGGGCCTGGTCGCACGCCGCGTCAAGGGCAGTTATCCATACCGTCGGCCAGCCATCGCGACGATGCTGACAGACGATTTCACGCAGGACGAACTCAAGCTGCGCGTGAACTGGCTCGCCACTGGCTCGACCACGGTGCAGGGTCTGGCCGGTTACGTGCGGCGCGAGCAGCCGTCGTACGGCGAAGGCGTCACGAGCGGCATCAACGGCCGCATCAATGCGTTCTACACGCCGCGCGGTGAGGTCAGCTATCAGGCGGGCGTGTGGCGCGAGTTCGCGCCCATCGAAAGCCCGTTGGTCAGTTACACGCTCAACAAGGGCGTCAGCGTCGGCGTCAACTGGGCTGCCAGCGCCAGGCTGGCGCTCGAGGCCAGCGCGACGTACGAGCGGCGCAGCTACACGGGGCGGGGTGACTTTACCGGCGCCGACGCGCTGCGTGACGCGATCCGGTCGGCCAGCGTGCGCGCCGTGTGGCAGGCCCGGCCCGGGGTGAAGGTCGTTGCCGCGGTTGTCCACCAGGCGCGCACCGCGTCCGGGCTCGGCACTGGCAAGTTCGATGCGAACGTGGTGCAGGTCAGCGCCAATGTGTTGTTCTGATGCCGATCCTGCGGCCGTGATGTTGATGTTTTTTTTTGCGGAAAAACGCGGATTGGTTGCGCTGGCGCTAGCGCAATCAGGCCAGTGGCTTTTCAGTGGAACCGATGGGTTGCTGACGCATCGAATGGCATGTCGGGCATGTATTTGCCGCCCCGTTGCAACGATCAACGATGCTGGAGGAATCATGAAACGTATCGTCACATGGATGGTGGCCCTGGCGTTGATGCTGGGCATGGGCATGGGCATGGTCACAGCTGGCGCGGCCGAGGTGCTGCTGGGGCCGGGGGATGTGGTCAAGCTGTCGGTGTATGGCAGTCCCGACCTGTCAATCGAGACCCGCGTCAGTGAAAGCGGCCATCTCACGTTTCCGTGGCTGGGGCAGGTGGCCGTCGGCGGCATGCCGGTGGCGACAGCCGAGAAGACCATCGCAAGCCTGCTCGAAAAGGGTGGCTACCTGAAGCAGGCCCAGGTCAATATGCTGGTGACGACCCTGGCGAGCCAGCAGATTTCGGTGCTGGGCCATGTAAACCGGCCCGGGCGCTATCCGGTAGACGGCCGCCGGCGCGTGCTCGACATGCTGGCGCTAGCGGGCGGCATTCATGGCGATGGCGGCGACATGATCAGCCTGGTGCGCACGCGCGATGGCAAGACCCTGCGCGAGACCATCGATGTGGTCGACATGGTGCGCAAAGGCGAACTCGACAGGGATGTGGAAGTGGCCGGCGGCGACATCATCTTTGTCGAACGCGCGCCACGGGCGTATATCACGGGCGAAGTCAGCCGCCCGGGACCATTCCGGCTCGAGCGCGGCATGACGGTCCAGCAAGCCTTGTCGGCTGGCGGCGGCCTGAGTCCGCGCGGCAGCAGCAATGGCATCCGCATCACGCGCAAGGCAGACGGCGGGCAGCCAATCTCCCTGGACGCCCGTGCCAGCGACATCGTCCAGGTCGATGACGTGATCGTCGTGCGCGAAAGCTGGTTCTAAACGTCCATCGCCTTCGCGCCTACTTCGACGTTGCCACCAGCCCAACAGGGCCAGCGTGGCGACACACTTCTTGCATGGATGGCATCATTTCCTTGAAAACATTGATCAAGGATAGAGGCATGCAAGCGTGGTGGACAGAAAGCTGGGAGACGATTCAACACGAATTTTCCGATCTGGGCGATGCCGAGGATGTGACGATCATCGTCGTGCGTCTGCTGGTGGCGGCGGTGCTGGGTGGTTTGCTTGGCTATGAGCGCGAAACGAAAGGGGCTTCGGCCGGGTTGCGCACGCACATGCTGGTCTCGGTTGGCTCGGCATTGTTCGTCTTGATTCCATTGCAGGCCGGCATGACGATCCAGGACCTGTCACGCGTGTTGCAGGGTGTCACGGCTGGTATTGGTTTCCTTGGCGCTGGCGCGATTCTCAAGCAGCGCGATCAGAACGATATCAAGGGATTGACCACTGCCGCCAGTGTCTGGATGACGGCGGCCATTGGCGTTTCCGCCGGCATGGGGCGCGAAGGCACGGCAGTGCTGAGCGCAATGTTTGGACTGGTGATCCTCGCGTTTGTTCGCTCGCCCAGCAAGCGCAACGCTGACTGACAGTGGGACGGCTGCGTACGCCAGTGACCCGGGTGTACGCGCCAGCGCGCCGAGGTCTCATGTGCGGTTCAAAGTATCAGCGCCGATGACAACTGCCTGATTATGCGATTCGCTGACCCGCTGTTGCACCGGCTATCTTGTTGTTGTTTGCCAACTTCTTGCTGCGGCAATGGCAATGTGACCTCGTTTGCCTTCTTCCAGATGACAGCGTGGCGACCCACGCGGCATTCTCAAACCCGGTCAAAACTGCCCGATTTTGTACCATCGTGGCAAGCTGCCCGTCCGCGAATACGCACCCCGAATCGTGCGTAGCTCGCGACACACTTGAATGTATTATCGGAAAAATTGTGCCTTTACCAAGTGCTTGAGCGCGAGGGTGCGGCGTTCATCGCCCCTACACCGGAGGTACGCTGCGATCCACGGACGCTTGGCGGCGGATGGCAATCGGTTGATGAGGCAGATTCTGCATGAAGGAAGCGCAATGAACGGAACAAACATGGTGTGGCTGGTCAACCGCTTGCGCTGCATGTCGGTGGCTGAGATGGGGTACCGGGTCCAGCAGGCCACTGCGATCCGGCTGGGGCGGAGCCTGGCGGGCCGCACGCAGTTGGCGCTGGCGCGCTCGGCGCCGCCGGCCGTGCCGACACTTAATTTAGGCGTGCGCGGTGCGCCCGAGCTCGATCCAGGCGAGGTCGAGGCGCTGCTGCTCGACGCGGAGCGCATCTGCGCAGGGCACGTCGTGCTGTTTGCCGATGGCCGCTTTGACGTGGGTGTGCCAACCGCATGGAACCGCGACCCCGACACCGGTGTGACCGCGCCGGCCGTGTACCGGGGCGACCTCGCCATTACCGACCGCGAACTGGTGGGCGACATCAAGCATGTCTGGGAACTGAATCGTCACTTGCACCTCGTGCGGCTGGCACAGGCCTGGACGCTCACGCGCGATGCGCGCTGGATGGATGCGCTTGCGCAAAACCTGCGCAGCTGGCTCGAGCAGTGTCCACCGCTGACCGGCCCCAACTGGACCAGTTCGCGGGAACTGGGCATCCGGCTCATCAACTGGAGTCTGATCTGGCAATTGATCGGTGGGGACCGCAGCGCGCTGTTCGAGGGCGATGCCGGGCAGCGCCTGCGCGCGGACTGGCTCGGCAGCATCCACGCCCATTGCCGTACGATCGCGCGCCATCTGTCGCGCCATTCGTCAGCCAACAACCATCTGATCGGTGAACTGGCCGGCCTGTACATGGGCGCAGTCACCTGGCCGTGCTGGAAAGAATCGCGCGATTGGCAGACGCTGGCGCAGAACGAGTTGGAAGTGGAAGCCCAGGCGCAATTCTCGCGCGATGGTGTCAACCGTGAGCAGGCCTTTGGCTACCACTTGTTCGTCTGCGAATTCCTGTTTGTGGCCGGCTTGCTGGCCCAGACCGGCGGCCACAGCCTGCGACCGTTTTCGCGTGCTTACTGGGGTAGTCTGCAGCGCGCGCTGCGCTTCTTGCGCTCGGTACGCGACGTCGGTGGGAATGTGCCGGCCGTAGGCGACGCCGACGATGGCTGTGTGTTCCGCCTGGACGCCTCGGGCATGGACCGCGCCGCGCAGTTGCTGGCGCTGGGCGACACCGTCTTCGGCGGCCATGCCGACAGCCACCCCGGCGTGCGCTGGCTGCTGCACACGTTGCCGGGCGGGCGGCCCGATTGCGATCCGCACGAGGTCGATACGGGCTGGGCCTTTCCCGATGGTGGCTATCTGCTGTTCGGCAATCGCTTTGGTGAAGCGGACGAAATCAAGGGCTTGCTCGACTGCGGCCCACTGGGCTATCTGGGCGTGGCTGCGCACGGTCACGCCGATGCGCTGGCGCTGGCCCTGTCGATCGCGGGTGAACCTTGCCTGGTCGATCCCGGGACCTATTCGTACGGCCAGGACGACAAATGGCGCGATTATTTTCGCGGCACGTCCAGCCACAATACGGTGCGCATCGACGGTGTTGATCAATCGGTTTCGGGTGGGCGTTTCATGTGGCTGCGCAAGGCCGTCGCCAGCATCGAGCGCATGCCGGCCTCGCCCCACGAATTCGATTTCCGTGGGTCGCACGACGGCTATGCGCGTCTGCCCGATCCAGTCCGCCATGTACGCAGTGTCCGCTTCGAGAGCGCCAGCAACACGCTGACCGTGCGCGACGAGGTGTCCGGCAAGAAGCCACACAAGGTCGAGTTGTTCTGGCACTTCGCGCCCGGGCTGGACGTGCGCCTGACCAGCAACGGCCTGGCCGTAAGGGGCCGCCGCTTCGTGCTGCAGATGCAGGCCAGTGGCGAGGACTTGCATCTGGAGCTGGTGCGCGGCGCCGAAAATCCGCCGCTCGGATGGTACTCGGCCACATACCAGTCCAAGGTGCCGTGCGACGTCTTGCGGATCTCGACCGTGTCGTCTGCCGTGCCGGTGGAGTGCAAGTTTTCCATCACGTTCATCGACGAAAAGTAGCGCACTGCCCGTAGCAAAGGCATGCCGCGCACGCGTTTGGTCGCTGCACCTCGCTCCACTTCGCTGCACCCGCTGATTGCTTGACGAACGGTATGTTGTTGCGAAACCCCGGGAGCAGGGCGCGCTCTGAACTTCATGTTGCAGTGCAATCTTGAGCACGGGAACGAGTGTTGCCCGTGCACACGCGTGCGTGCGCACAGAATCGGTTAATGCATTGTAAAATAGATAAGCTTTAGCTGCGGTATATCCTGAACCGTGTTGCTGCGCCTCTTTTACAGGGTCCAGCCACATCCGGTGAACTCGATCCGTACTGCGGCGCCGGGCACGTGCAAGGGGCGGGCAGGCACGAATTCTCGTTGGGTACTCACGAAGATATCGTGCGCGGGTCGGGCAGATGTATTCTAGGCATGGTGCGCCGCAACCGCGGCAACCGGCTATCGCGCCGGTCCCGTTGTTCGAAGCACAATGGTTGCCACGTTCCGAGAACGCGCGCACCAGCAGAGAACAGCAACAAACAGCAGTAACTGGCATCAAGCACTGGCTGGAAGCATCACGGCTATTGCACACAATCGATCACAAAAAGTGAAGGCAGAGAGCAAACACATGAAGATTCTCGTTACTGGCGGTATCGGTTACATCGGTTCGCACACCGTCGTTGAGCTGCAAAGCGCAGGGTACGACGTGGTGGTGCTCGACAACCTGTCCAATGCCCAATTGTCGGTACGCGACCGCGTGCAGCGCATCAGCGGCAAGCCATTCGCCTTTGTCGAAGCGGACATCCGCGATCGCGCGGCGATGGAAGCGGCGTTCGCCGAGCACAAGCCGGAAGCCGTCATCCACTTCGCTGGCCTGAAGGCGGTAGGGGAATCCGTGGCCGAGCCCCTGCGTTACTACGACAACAATGTTTCGGGCAGCGTCGTGCTGTTTGAAACGATGGCCAAGTTCGGTTGCAAGTCGCTCGTGTTTTCGTCGTCAGCCACCGTGTATGGCGATCCGGCCTCGGTGCCAATCCGCGAAGACTTCCCGCTCTCGGCCACGAACCCGTACGGCCGCAGCAAGCTGATGATCGAAGAGATCCTTCAAGACCTGGCCAAGGCCCAGCCCGACTGGCGCATTGCGCTGCTGCGCTACTTCAATCCGGTGGGCGCCCACGAGAGCGGCCTGATCGGCGAAGAGCCAAGCGGCATTCCAAACAACCTCGTGCCCTACATTGCCCAGGTTGCCAATGGCCAGCGCGAGAAACTGTCGGTCTTCGGGGGCGATTACAACACGCCCGACGGTACCGGCCAGCGTGACTACATCCACGTCGTCGATCTGGCCATCGGCCACGTCAAGACGCTGGACCGCCTGGCCAAAGGGCCGGGCATCGTCGCCTACAACCTTGGTACCGGGCGCGGCAACAGCGTCCTGGAAATGATTCGCGCATTCGAAGCGGCCAGTGGCCGCACGGTCGCCTACCAGATCGTCGACCGCCGCCCTGGTGACGTGGCGAAATGCTACGCCGACCCGGCCAAGGCACGCGACGAACTCGGCTGGACCGCCGAACGCGATGTCGCTCAAATGTGCGCCGATGTATGGCGCTACCAAACCACTGCCAAATAATTCAAAGGAACATCGAATGAAAGCCATGATTCTCGCCGCAGGCAAAGGGACGCGCGTGCGTCCACTCACCTACGATCTGCCAAAACCGATGATCCCGTTGCTGGGCCGGCCCGTGATGGCCTACCTGGTGGACCACCTCCGAAAAAACGGCGTGTCCGAAATCATGGTCAACGTCAGCTGGCTGCATGAAAAAATCGAAGAGTACTTCGGCGAAGGCGAGCAGTTCGGCGTCCAGATCGGCTACTCGTTCGAGGGTTACACGAAGGACGACGGCGAAGTCGTGCCGATGCCGATCGGCTCGGCCGGCGGCATGAAAAAGATCCAGGAATTCGGCGGCTTCTTCGACGACACCACGGTCGTGTTGTGCGGCGACGCGCTGATCGACCTCGATCTGAAGGCAGCCCTGATGGAACACCGCCGCAAGGGCGCGATGGCCACCGTCATCACCAAGGAAGTGCCATGGGACAAAGTCTCGTCGTACGGCGTGGTCGTGACCGATGAAGAAGGCCGTATCCAGGAATTCCAGGAAAAGCCAGCCGAAGCCGACGCCAAGTCCAACTTCATTTCGACCGGTATCTATATCTTCGAACCAGAAGTCATCGACCTGATCCCGTCGGGCGTCTCGTTCGACATCGGCTCGGATCTGTTCCCGCTGCTGGCCGAGCGCGGCCTGCCGTTCTATGCGCAGGGCCGGCCGTTCAACTGGCTCGATATCGGCACCATGAGCGACTACTGGGAAGTGCTGCAGACGGTGCTGACCGGCGAAGTGAACCACATGCACGTGCCGGGCATCCAGATCAAGCCGGGCGTCTGGGTTGGCCTGAACACCAGCATCGACTGGGAAGGCACGACGATCGAAGGCCCGGTGTACATCGGCTCCGGCTGCAAAGTCGAGGCGGGTACGCGCATCGTGGGCCCGACCTGGATCGGCCACGGCAGCCACATCTGCGAAGGCGCCGAAGTCGTTCGCAGCGTGTTGTTTGAATACACCCGGGTATTGCATGATGTAACATTGAATGAAATGATTGTATTCAAGGAATACAGTGTCGACCGAAATGGCGAGATGAAGCACACTTCCGAGTATTCTTCCGAAGAGTGGCTCAATGCACGCGATCGCCGCACTTCGCGTCGCAAGGACACCCCAGATACCAACGAGTCAAAGAAAGAGAAAGTCAGCGCATGAAAATCTATCCAGTCATCCTCTCCGGCGGCGCCGGGACCCGCCTCTGGCCCCTGTCGCGTGCCGTTCTGCCAAAGCAGTTGCTGCCACTGGTTGCCGACAAAACCATGCTGCAGGACACTGCCTTGCGCGTGACGAACTGGCCTGGATTGATGGCTCCTCTGGTGGTATGCGGCAATGACCACCGTTTCATGGTGGCAGAGCAGTTGCGCGAAGTGGGCATCACGCCGCTGGGCATCCTGCTCGAGCCAGTTGGTCGCAATACGGCGCCAGCCGTGGCGGCGGCTGCGCACCATCTGCAACAGATCGATCCGGAAGCCGTCATGCTGGTGCTGCCAGCCGACCACGTCATCGAAAACGTTGCAGCCTTCCGTGAAGCGGTCGAGCGCGCGACGCGCCTGGTCGCGGCCGGCAAGCTGGCCACTTTCGGCATCGTGCCGAAGACCCCGGAAACCGGCTACGGCTATATCCGCCGCGGCGAACCGGTGGCCGATTGCAGCGATTGCTACAACGTGGCGCGCTTTGTCGAAAAGCCGGATGCCGCCACCGCCGAAGGCTTTGTTGCCGAAGGCACGTATTACTGGAACAGCGGCATGTTCATGTTCGGCGCCGCCCGTTACCTGAAAGAACTGGAAGAGCATGCGCCGGCCATCGCCGCCGCTGCCGACCAGGCCATGCATGCTGCCTACCGCGACCTCGATTTTTGCCGTCTCGACGAAACCGCCTTCTCGGCGTGCCCGTCCGATTCGATCGATTACGCGGTCATGGAGCACACGCGTGACGCGGCAGTCGTGCCGGCCGACATCGGCTGGAATGACGTCGGTTCGTGGTCGGCCCTGTGGGAAACCCAGCCGAAAGATACCAACGGCAATGCCCAGCGCGGTGACGTGTATCTGGATGGCGTGAAGAACTCGCTGGTGCGCGCCGAAAGCCGCATCGTGGCGGTCGTCGGTCTCGAAGACATCGTTGTCGTGGAAACGCAGGATGCCGTGCTGGTCACGAGCAAGAGCCAGGTGCAGCGCGTCAAGCAGGTGGTCGAACACCTGAAGTCGAAAGAGCGCACCGAGCACTTGCACCACACCAAGGTGTATCGTCCGTGGGGCCACTACGAAGGCATCGATGCGGGCGACCGTTTCCAGGTCAAGCGCATCACGGTGAAGCCGGGCGAGAAACTGTCGCTCCAGATGCACCACCATCGCGCCGAGCATTGGGTCGTGGTGTCGGGCACGGCGCGCGTGACGTGCGGCGATACGGTCAGCCTGCTGTCCGAGAACGAATCGACGTACATCCCGATCGGCATGAACCACCGTCTGGAAAACCCGGGCAAACTGCCGCTGCACATCATCGAAGTGCAGTCCGGCAGCTATCTGGGTGAAGACGATATCGTCCGCTTCGAAGATATCTACAAGCGCGCCTGATTCACCAGGCCGTACTACGCTGATACCTGGACGGTCGGCTTGACCGATCGGGTATCAGCGACAGTGGCGCCACGCGCTACTGGGTGACCAAAACCTGTATTACCTGTCCAACCCCGGCCAGGTCCACGCTTTTTCCACACCGACGAATGCTGCCTGCCGCGCGCTGGTGGCAATGGGCTTGTCTGTTAGAGGTCGTCCTACGACTTAATTCCCAATTGTGTTGTATGCATGCTGAAGATTAGTTCCTTCGGACTAATGCAGCGTCATCATGTTGTCAATTTGCGCATTTACTATGATTTTTGTTAATGAATGCCGCAAGCATGTCTTGCACGACAACCAACAGGGAATCCATGACCACCTTTGCATCTTTCATGCCACGGCGCACGCTGCTGGCGACCTTGATCGCGGGCTTTGCTGCGACAGCTTCGGCTGCTCCGGGCGACGTTGTGATCAGCCAGCTGTACGCCCATTCGAACAATGCCGGCGGTCAGTGGAGCCACGACTTCGTCGAGCTGTTCAATCGCAGTTCCTCGCCGGTCAGTCTGGATGGCATGAGCTTGCAATACCAATCCGCGGGCGGCACTACCTGGAATTCGGTCACGCGTTTGCCACCCGTGGAACTCAAGCCCGGTCAGTATTTCCTGATGGTCGGCCGCACCGGCACCCAGGCCAACGCCATGCCAGTGGGCACGGGCGACGTCACCAGCGCCAGCTTTGACATGGCGGCAGGTGGGGGCAAGGTGGCGCTGTCCGGTAGCATCACGCAGATGCCGGCGGGCAATGGCACGAACCTGATCGACCTGGTGGGCTTCGGCAGCGCCAACCACGCCGAAGGCGCGCCAGCACCGGTCCCATCGACCGTCAATTCGATCCAGCGCGCCGCACTGGGCTGCCAGGACACCGACAACAACCGTGACGACTTTGCCGCCGCGCCCGTCACTGGCCCACGCAGCACGGGCTCGGCCATCCAGGCATGCGGCGGTCCGGTCGTGCAGCCGATCGTGCTGACCTGCCCGGCGGCGGTCCAGGTCGCGCAGGGCAGCAGTTCGTCGACCGTCCTGTCGGCCATCGACGGCGACAGCATCGTCAACAGCGCCAGCATCATCGCCGGCGCCCGTCCCGGCATCAGCCTGCTCGACTTCGCAGCAGCCGGCGCCGTTGGCGGACGTGCCCAGGCGCAGCTCGTCATTGCCGACACGCTGGCCGCGGGCAGCTATCCGGTCCAGATCCAGTTCGGCAATGCCGCCGGTGACGCCGCAACCTGCTCCGTCAACGTCAATGTCGCCGGTGAATTGCGCATTCCTGCCATTCAGGGCTCGGGCGCAACCAGCCCGTATGTCGGCACGGTCCAGTCCACGCAAGGCGTGATCACGGCCAAGGTCGGCAGCGGCTTCTTCATCCAGGATGCCGCCGGCGATGGCGACCCGTCGACGTCGGACGGCCTGTATGTCTTTGGTGCCTCGACCGATGCGCCGATCGGCGAACTGGTGCGCGTGACCGGAACGATCATCGAATACCGTCCGACCGGCGCCACCCGCAGCTATACCGAATTTTCCAACGTCACCGGCGTACAGCGCCTGGGTACCGGTCCGACCGTTACGCCGACCAATATCGTGCTGCCGAACACCGATCTGGCCAGTGTCGAAGCCATGCTGGTGCGCTTCACGTCGCCATTGACGGTGAATGGCAACCGCAACGTCGGCGACCGTGGCGAACTGATCCTTGCCAATGGTCGCCGCGAAAATCCGACCAACCGCTTCCTCCTCGGTTCGCCCGAAGCGCTGGCCCTGTACCAGGAACACCAGGCCAACCAGATCGTGCTGGACGACGGCATCTTCGTCGCGCCAGCCGTGATTCCGTACCTGGCCGACGATGGCACCGTGCGCGTCGGCGACACCGTCACCGACCTGACCGGCGTGATCGACTATGGCGCGCTGGGCGGTGGCGGCGCCGGCTTCAAGCTGCAGCCGACCATGGCCCCGACCTTTGCCCGCACCAATGAGCGCACCGCTGCGCCGATCCTGCCTGCGGGCATCAAGGTCGGCAGCGCCAACGTGCTCAACTTCTTCACGACCTTCACCGACGGGCGTGACGCCTGGGGCCGCACCGGCCAGGGCTGCACGATCGGCAACTCGACGTCCGCCGGCAACTGCCGCGGTGCCGACAACACGGCCGAATTCATCCGCCAGCGCGACAAGATCGTCAAGTCGCTGGCCGCGCTCGATGCCGATGTGGTGGGCCTGATGGAAATCCAGAACAACCGTGACATCGCAGTTGGCTACCTGGTCGAGCAGCTCAACGCGGCCACGGCGCCGGGCAAGTACGCCGTCGTGCCGCAGCCGGTCGCGCTGGGCACCGATGCGATCCGCGTGGCGATGATCTACAAGCCATCGGTCGTGTCGCTGGTGGGCGGTGCGCTGTCGGACGGCAACGCCGTCAACAACCGTGCGCCGATGGCCCAGACCTTCATGGCCAGCAATGGCGGGGGCAAGTTCTCGGTGGTCGTGAACCACCTGAAATCCAAGGGCGGTTGCAGCGGCGCCGGCGCCGGCGATACCGATCCGGGCAATGGCGCAGGTTGCTGGGATCGTACCCGTACCGCACAGGCCCAGCGCCTGACGTCGTACTTCATCCCGCAAGTGATCGCGGCCGCTGGCGACCCGGACGTGCTGGTCATTGGTGACCTGAACGCCTACGCCTTCGAAAGCCCGATCAACCACCTGACCGGCGTGGCCGGCATGGTCAACCTGCTCGAGCGTTTCGTGCGCCCGAACGCGATGCCGTACTCGTATGTGTTCGACGGCCTGTCGGGCTACCTCGACCACGCACTGGCAAGCAGCTCGCTGGCAACGCAAGTGGTGGGCGCCGCTGAATGGCACAGCAATGCGGATGAGCCGGAAACCATCGACTACAACCTGAACGACACCGTGCAGGATCCTTTCCGCAACAATGCCTACCGTGCATCGGATCACGATCCGCTGGTGGTGAGCCTGAACCTGACGCCGGCGTACAGCGATGTTACGAGCAGTGTCAAGGTTGCCGTCGGCGGCCTTGCGTTCAACCGCGTCACCGGCAAGTACAGCGGCAAGATCACCATCACCAACACGGGCGCGACGGTGCTGAGCGGCCCGCTACATTTCGTGTTGCCGGGCTTGTCAGAAGGCGTCACGCTGGACAACCGCAGCGGTGTGCGCAATGGCGCGCCGTACCTGACGCTGCCGCAAGCCAGCATTGCACCAGGCGCTGTCGTCACATTCACGACCACGTTCACCAATACCGACCGACGGTCCATCACTTACACGCCGCAGCTGGTTTCCGGCGCGCTTTAAAAGGAAAATGAAATGAACAACCTTTATTCCCTGTTCTTCCGCATCTTGCTGGCGCTCTCGATCGCAGTTGGTGCGCCGGCCGCGCTGGCCGGCCCGCTGTACCGCGTCTCGCTTGACACGTCGTCCCTGGCCGGCAGCACGGGCTTTCTGTCGATGGGCTTCAACGCTGTCGGCGACGCCGGGCAGAGCTTCGCCAACGCAAGCAACTTCAGTGGCAACTTCGTGGGCGCGCCCCAAGCCACGGGTGATGTCACTGGCGATGTCGTTGGCGGCGTAACGCTGGGCAATTCGACGGGCTTGAACTTGTTTGACCAGGCGGTTAACTTCGGCGGGTGGTTGTCGTTCGATGTGAGCTTCGACCTGGGCAACGACGTATTCGGTACGCTGTTCAATGTGGCGCTCTTGAACGATACCTTCGACACTTTCCTGGGCGCTGATGGCGACCTGTTCACGATTGATCTGGTGCCTGGCTTGGCAGACGAACTGATCGTGTATGCGCCAGGGGTCGCGCAAGTGGCCCAGGTTGCCGAAGTCCCGGAACCAGGCGAATGGCTGCTGCTGGCCACCGGCCTGTTACTGATCGTCGCCACCCGCCGGATGCAACAGCGCGGCTAAACCCTGCACTGCAGGTATATACAGCGCAGCGACCAACAGGCCGCTGTGCTGTATTTATTTTATAAACATATAAATACGATAAAGAAATTGTATTTATAAACATTTGATCCTTGGGGCATAGTCATTGTATTGTCGCGCAGACATTACATATGCCTTCCATGCCAGTCCAGATTCTCGCGGTCGATCCTGACCCTGCTGTCCAGCAATTATTGAGACTCAATTTCGTCAGTGCCGGCTATCTGGTGGAGTGTTGTCCGGATGCGGAAAGCGCACTGGTACGCATGGTGCGCGGTTTGCCGAATCTGGTGCTGATCGAGTGGGAATTGCCAGGCCAGAGTGGCGAAACCCTGGTGCGCCGTCTGCGCGCGCACGCCAGCACGCGCGACATGGGCGTGATCATGCTCACAGAGCGCGGCGCCGAGGCCGACAAGGTGCTGGCGCTGGAATCGGGCGCCGACGATTACGTCACCAAGCCATTCAGCACCCGCGAATTACTTGCCCGCACGCAGTCCGTGCTGCGCCGCCTGGCGCCGGCCGGCGCTGCCGCTCTGCGCGACGGTGGCCTGCACCTCGATCCGGACACGTTGCAAGTCAGTGCCGGCGGTCGCCCGATCCTGCTCGGCCCCATCGAATTTCGCCTGCTGGCATTCCTGATGCGCCATCCCGAGCGCGTGCATTCACGGCCGCAGTTGCTCGACCGTGTCTGGGGCCGTCATGCCGTGCTCGACGAACGGACCGTCGACACCCATGTCGGGCGTCTGCGCCAGGCGCTGGGCCCGGACGGGCAGGGCGAGCGCATCCAGACCGTGCGCGGCGCCGGTTACCGCTTCACTGCCGGCCTGCCGGCGCTGGTGCGGGCAGCATGACGATCCTCGACAAGCTGGAGCAGGAATACCTGCTGCGTACGATCGAGTCGGGTGTCGGACTCACCGAGCGGCGCCAGCTGTTCCTGTGGACGCAGGGGGCGTTCCAGGCGCTGCTGCCCCACGAGATCATGCTGTGCGTGACGCTGGATGCGACCGGCGTCGTCGACCATGTCGAGTGCCTGCACCGCGCCGTGCTCGACCGCGCTGCGCTGGCGCAGCTCAAGGCCGATGTGGCGCCGGCGCTGGTCACGCGCTGGCAGGCGGAGCGCGCCATGCCCACCGTGATCGATAGCAATGACGCCGCCTTGCGCGCGACGGGCATGGACCACGCGCTCGTGCATGGCAGCGCGCAGCCGGGGACAGCCGGCACGGTATTCGCGCTGCTGGGCATGCCATCGCGGCCGGATGCGCGCCACGTCTATTTTCTGCAGTTGCTGCTGCCGTATCTGCATCTGGGATTGCTGCGCATGCCGGTCGCTGCCAGCGCCGGGCAGGGTGCCGACAGCGCGCCGGCGCGGGCCCTGAGCGGGCGCGAACTGGCCGTGCTCGACCGTATACGGGCGGGGCACAGCAACGAAGAAGTGGCGCGCCAGCTTGGCATCAGCGCGCTGACGGTGAAGAACCACCTGCAGCGCAGCTACCGGGTGCTGGGCGTGGCGAACCGCGCGCACGCGGTGGCGCGCTGCATGGCGCTGCGCCTGCTCTGAGCGTCGCTGCAAGAACATCGTGGCCGGCTTGGCGGGCGCAATTCGCTTGACCGCACGCCGAACGCACGCGAAGATAGCCCCATGAACAAACTCTTACTTTTGCTGCTCGTCAGCTGCGCCGCCTGCACGAGCCAGGCCCAAGGTCCCGTCCGCGCCCAGGTCAAGGGTGAAACCTCGATCAGCACGGCGCCTGCCACTACGCTGGCCGACATCCGGCGCCAGATCGGCACGCCGACGTGCAGCGACAACGCGCAATGCCGCACGCTGCCGGTGGGCGCCATGGCCTGTGGCGGCCCGCAGGAATACCTGCCGTATTCCACGCAAAAGAGCGACGCCAATGCGCTGCGCGCACTGTCCGAACGCTCGTATGCCGAGACCAAGGCCGCGCTCACGGCCAGCGGCATGGTGTCGACCTGCATGCTGAAAGCCGATCCGGGCGCGGTCTGCGTGGCCGGCACCTGCCAGCTCGGCACCGGGTCCACAGCCAATTAATCGCTTATCCGGCGAAGGTTGTAGTCGCCTGCAATGACAAAGCGCGCCGAGGCGCGCTTTGTCGTTTACCACACCATCACTTTACCGGCCCAGGTCCTTCTTGCGTGCGCCCGAGGCCGCACGTGGAATCGGGCTGTTGGTTTCCACCTGCAGCAGCGTCGTCGAGGCAACCGCGCCGCTTGGTTCAAGCAAGCGGATGGCGCCCAGGAAGCGTTTGCCGGTTGGCAGACCCGACCAGCTCGTGGTGACCGTTGCCGTACCGCCCACGTACACCTGGGCAGGCACCAGCGCCTTGAAGTTGTAGGCGCGGTCGGCCGTGGTGACGACGCCGGCATGCAGGCCGAAACCGATCACGCCGCCGTTGACGGTGTCGTAGCCAAGGGCGCAGACCGTGTAGGTGCCGGCGCTCGGCGAGGTCAGCGTGACCATTTCGTCCGACGTACCGTTGCCCGAATAGCCCACATCGGCATTCGCACCGTTGAGCACGAGCAGGTCGAGGTCGTTCGTGCCTTCGCCCGTGATGTCACGGTCGAACAGTTCGAACTTCGCCGCCATCGTGTTGCTTGGCACCACTACCTTGGACACGAACACGCCTGGTACGCTGGCCAGGCAGGCCTGGCGCATCGTTTCCCGGGTGCTGAAGATCGCCGGGTTGGCGGTGCCCACGGTGCCGGCAATGCGGTTGATTTCCTTCATGCCGCCGGCCGCCACGCCCATCTTGCCGGCGAACCCGGTGCTGATGGTGAGCGACTTGCCGCCGCTGGCGCGGTCGCTTTCCACAAGGGCAGGCGCCGAGATCAGGCGGCCGGAGCGGGCCACGATCGGGCTGCGCACGCGGTGGGTGCCGTCCGACCAGGTCAGCGAACCGAACTGCCACACATTCTCGACGGCGTTGGTGCGGGTCAGCGTCACGCTGTACTGGCGCGTCTCGCCGGCCGGCACGGTGAGCGAGGTCGGGCTGACCGTGGCGGTAAAGCCCGTGATCGCCACTGTCGGCGTGTAGGTCGATTCGCTGTCGCTGACATTGGTGACCGAGCGGGTGACGGTGACGGTGCCCAGAACATTGCCAACCGCGATCGATGGCAGGTTCAGGTTGTAGCCGGCGATGCTACCGCCGCTACATTGCGCTGCGATGCCCGCGCCGCACATGTATTTGCGGTAATCGAGTTCGGTGATGTCATACACCAGGCCCGGATTGGCCGCAGCGTTCGGTGCCACGTGGCCTGCGCCCTGACCGAACGGCAGACGCCCGCGTGTATCGCCGGACTGGATCGCATCGGCAAAGGTGTCGGTGGCGGTCGTCATCAGTGCCGATTTGATCATGGCTGGCGACCAGGTCGGATGCTGCTGGCGCAGCAGGGCGGCCAGGCCGGCCACGTGCGGGCTCGACATCGACGTGCCCTGGTACGACGCCCAGGCCACCGGCACCGGATCGAGCGTGCCGGTCAGCAGCGCTGCGCGCTGCGCTTCGGTCATGTTCGGCGAGACGCCGGCGATGACGTCCACGCCAGGTGCGGTCAGGTCAGGCTTGAGCACGTTCGGGTCGTAGCGGTTCGGGCCGCGCGACGAGAAGCTGGCCATCATCGGTGCCGACACGCTCGACGTGCCGATCACGAAGGTCGAGATCGACGCGGTGGCGCCGGACGTTGCGGCATACGCCTTGATGAGAGCGCCATCGTTGGCGTTGACGTGCACCGACGGGACTGCATGTACTTCGGCAACCAGGCCGGAGCCGTTGTCGATCTGCACCATGCCGACACCGCCGGCGTCCTTCACGGCCAGACTCTTGTCGACACGCGCATTGCCGCCGCGGGTACAGGTCACGATCTTGCCGGCCACCTTGGCCGGATCGAGCACGGCCTGGCCGCCGTTTTCGCTGGCGCTGTAGCACCGTGCCACCAGCGTCGGATTGGCGCCAGGCAGCGCCGCCGATTCGGCGGTGATCATTGGCGCCGGACCCACGGCCGTCGAGTTCATCGAGGCGCCGCGGAAGCTGCGGCCGTTGCCGAGGGTGACGGTGGCCTGCAGTTCGCGGTTGTGGGTCGAGGCGGCAACCGTTGCCTGCCATGGGCTGATGTGGGCAACCGTGTTTGCCGGGCCGCTGTTGCCGGCTGAGGCAGCAACGAACACGCCGGCGTTCGAGGCATTGAAGAAGGCTTGCTCGACCGGGTCGATGATCGACTCACCACCGCTGATCGAGAAGTTGATCACGTGCACGCCGTCGACGACCGCTTTTTCAATGGCGGCCACGCTGTCGCCGGTGAAGCAGGCATTGCGCCGGCCACTGGCCTGGCCCGAATCCAGGTAGGTCCAGCAGACCTTGTACGAAGCGATACGCGCACGGGGCGCGATGCCGCTCATTTCGCCGATGGCGACGCCGCCGACAATCGCGGTCGAGCGGGCATTGCCGCCGGCCGTGGTGGAGGTGTGGGTGCCGTGGCCGCCTTCGCCGGTGGTGCCGCCGATCGAATCGCGCGGCGACGAATTGAATTCGGTCCAGTGGCTCACCCGGTTGCTCGAGCGGTAGCTGGCGTCGAAATACTGGGCGCCGATCAGCTTGTTGTTGCAATCGGCGGCGGTAAAGCCTTCGCCGGTCTGGCACGTGCCTTTCCAGCGCGAAGGCGGCGCATCGTACACGATGGAGCCGCTGGTGGCGAAGGTCGGCTTGCCGTTGGCGTCGACACGGTCGGCGTACGATGGATGCTCGGGCCAGATACCGCCGTCGACGATGCCGATGATGATGTCCTCGCCGGCGGCGCCCTGGCCACCGAGCTGCGACCACAGGCCGCCGGGTTGATCCAGGCCGAGGAAGGTCGGGGTGTAGGTGGTGGCCAGTTCGCGCGGTACGTCCGGCGAGACCGTGACCACGTCGGTGCGCGCCATCAGCGTGCGCACTTCGGCATCGGTCAGCATGGCGGCAAAGCCGTTCAGGACCACGCTGTATTCGTGCAGCACCGGTGCGCTGGCGACGACGGCGCGCACGGCTGCCTGCTTGCGGGTCAGGTAGTTGTTGTAGAGAACTACATTCTGGGTTTCCAGGTTCAGGCGGCTGCCTGCGGTCGGCTGGGTCGCAGGCATGCCGGCGATCTCGCCGGTGTAGCCGGCGATTGGCTTGTCGGCCAGTTGAATGATGTATGGGCGGCGTACGTCGTCGGCCTGGACGGTGATCGTCAGGCTGGACAAGACCAGCAGTACTGCAGCAGAAAGCGGACGGAGTTTCATGGTGATTCGTTCCCGGGATACGTTGTGGGGGTCAGGCGCGGATGGCAAGGCTGTTGCTGCGGCGGCGGCGTGCGCTGGCGGCCAGGCCGGCGATGCCGAGGCCGAACAGCAGGGCGGTGGCCGGTTCCGGCACATCGGCGGCCGGGCCTGATTCCAGGTTGAGGTTATCGATCGCAAACTGCCCCTGATTGGTATTGAAGGAGCCGCATTCGCGCGCGGCATCGCAAACGAAGCCAAAGAGAGCGATTCTCATGAACTCCAGTCGCGAGAACGTGTCCATGTCATAGCTGCCGAATTCGAATCCAGCCCCGGATGGACCATCAAGTGCCAGGTTGATAAAAGACGATGTGCCGTCGGCCCGAAAGCCCTGCACGCGCAGCAGGCCTGAAATTGCCGGGTAGCCGCCAAGTTCGGTCGTATTGCCAATGAAACTCGCGTCCACGCCGAGCATACGGAATGGATTGCGGTCCTCGGCAGTGATCCAGACGACGCTGTCGTTGAAGGCGCCGTAGTACATGCTCGAATTATTGACCGGGCATGCCATGTCACAGGCCCATGGGTCGCTGCCATCGACAAAGGCGCCGACGCCGGTGCTGCTGTCGGCTTGCGGGTTGTAGGCATCGAACCGCATCGAGAAGCCCGACTCCTGGTAGGTCTCGCCATGCGCGACAGCCCCATAGCCGCTTTCGAAGCCGATGGTGGCTGCCTGGGCCGACGCGGTCAGGACGACAGCGCCAAGCGTGGCGCTGCATAACATTGCAAGGGTGCTGCCGAGGGTCGGTGATGCCAATCGTGCTTGCCGAATCATGATGTGCCTTTGTCGTTGGGTTGGTTCCTGCCGCGATACGGCAAGACCGGTAAAAGTGCAACTATGTGTTGCGTTGTAAATAAATATATCAATGGAAATAATTAAAATGTAAAAATTCTTAACAGGAAAAATCTTGAGTTTTCGAACAATTGATTAATTAAATTCGGTTTCTACAGCGACCAGTCTTTGTTTTACGGTTTTATGACGTCGGTATGAATTGTGGTGTTTTTGTAACGGTAATTGAACAAGGTGCTGTTTGTTTCGGGTCTACAGCTTTGACGCTGGGTGGTATCGCAAAACAAGAGTTGTCCTTCTGCTAGAGCGCGTGATACCGTTCAGAGGTATTTTTTTCGAGAAGCACATGAGGAGTCGGTTGATGTTTTTTGCCATGAAACGGGGCGCCGCGCGTCGCAGCGCCGGGTTCACGTTGCTGGAATTGCTGGTGGTGATCGTCATCATCGGTTTGCTTGCGGCCTATGTCGGCCCGAAATATTTTTCCCAGCTCGGCAAATCCGAAGTCACCGCGGCCAAGGCCCAGATCGACGCGTTCGATAAAACGCTCGATACGTACCGGCTCGATGTGGGGCGCTATCCGACCACCGAAGAAGGCCTGGCGGCCCTGATGACGGCGCCACCCAGCGCCGGCGTCAAATGGAATGGCCCGTACCTGAAGAAAGCCGTGCCGCTCGATCCGTGGGGCAATGCGTACCAGTACCGCGCGCCCGGCGCCCGGGCCGAATACGAAGTGCTTTCGCTGGGCAAGGACGGCCAGCCCGGCGGCGCTGGCGAGAACGCCGACATCACGTCGAACTGAACGACGTTGTTCGCCTCATTGTCTGCATCACCCACCTGACAGCACCGCCCATGCAGTTTGCCGTTCGTACCCTCGCGCCCGACATGTCGATCGCCAACCTCGTCGTGGATGCGCTCGATGCGCAGGATGCACGCCGCCAGATCGAGGCGCGCGGCCTGTTCGTCAGCGCCGTCGAACCGGCGCGCGGCGCACGCCTGGTCAGTTCGCGCGGCGCCAAATTATCTCTGGTCCTGTTCAGCCAGGAGCTGCTCGCGCTGCTCAACGCTGGTCTCGGCATCGTCGAAAGTCTCGAAGCCCTGCTGGAAAAGGAAAGCGCCGCGCCCACCCGCGCCGTGCTCGAACGCCTGCTCGGCGGCCTGCGTGAAGGCAAGCGTTTTTCGGCCGTTCTGGCGGCGCAGCCAGCGCTGTTCCCGCCGCTGTACATCGGCATCGTGCGCGCCGCCGAAGGCACCAGCGATCTGCCGCGCGCACTGACGCGCTACATCGATTACCAGCAGCGCATCGACACCGTGCGCGCCAAAATCGTCAGCGCCTCGATCTATCCGGTGATTCTGTTGATGGTCGGCGGGGGCGTGTCCGGCTTCCTGATTGGCTACGTGGTGCCCAAATTCGCCGAGGTCTACCAGGGCGCGGGGCGCGACCTGCCTTGGCTGTCGCAGCGGCTGCTCGACTGGGGCCAGTTCGCGTCCGGCCACGGGACGGCGATCCTGATCGGTGCCGTGCTGGTGGTCGCCAGCATCGTCGCCGGCATCCGCCATCTGCGCCGCAGCGGCGGCATGGGCCGGCTGCTGCGGCGCGTGCCCGGCATCGGCGAGCGTGCGCGCGTCTATGAACTCTCACGCCTGTACCTGACGCTCGGCATGCTGACCGAAGGCGGCATCACGATCGTCGGCGCCATCGAAACCGTGCAGCAAATGGTCTCGCCGCATCTGGCAAAAAACCTGGCGGCGGCGCGCGCCGCGATCGAGTCGGGCGAGCCGATGTCGAACGCCTTCGAAGCCCATGGCCTGACCACGCCGATCTCGCTGCGCATGCTGCGCGTGGGCGAGCGCACGGGCGAGATGGGGCCGATGCTGACCCAGTCGGCCGCGTTCTACGATGGCGAGATCGGGCGCTGGATCGACCGCTTCACGCGCACCTTCGAGCCGCTGCTGATGGCGGCCATCGGCCTCGTGGTCGGCGCCATCGTCGTGCTGCTGTACATGCCGATCTTCGATCTGGCAGGAGACATGTCGTGACCGCCGCGCCGTTCGATCCCGCCATCCTGGCGCAGGCCAGAGCAGCGTCCAACGTATCGCGCCGGGGCCTCGTGGCCGAGCTGGAAGCGCTGACCGGGCGCGACGCGCGTGAACTGGTCGACGACCTGGCCGGGCTGTTTGCGCTGCCCGTCATGGAAACGGGCGAGATGCTGCTGCTTGCGCCGGCGTTCGACCTGCTGCCGCTGGCGCAGGCGCTGTCGCGTCACTGCGCGCTGCTGCGCCACGCCGACGGACGCCTCGTTGGCGTGGTGGCCGACCCGTTCGATCTCGATCTGCAGACGTGGCTCGGCGCCCAGGCGCGCGCCACACCTGGCCGGCCACTCGAACTGTGTCTGGCGCAGCAGGCCGACATCCAGGCCTACCTGTCCAAGCAGGAAGAATCGGCGCGCGCCGTCGATTCGCTCGTGGGTGGGGCAGCCGACGGCCGGCGCGACGGCAAGATCGGCACCGTGCTGTCGTTCGCCTCGGTGTCCGAAGCGGGCAGCCCGGCCGTCAAGCTGGTCAACTCCACGCTGTACGACGCGCTCAAGGCCGGCGCCTCGGACATTCACCTGGAAAGCACGGCCGGCGGCCTGGCCGTGAAATACCGCGTCGACGGCGTGCTCGATCACGCCACGACCGTGGGTGGCATCGAGCTGGCCGAGCACATCATCTCGCGCCTGAAGGTGCTGGCCGAACTCGATATCGCCGAGCGCCGCGTGCCGCAGGACGGCAGTTTCCGGGTCGAAGCGGCCGGGCGCGACATCGATTTGCGCGTGTCGATCATGCCGAGCATTCACGGCGAAGATGCGGTGATCCGTATTCTCGACAAGCGCGCGATGATCGAAGCCTACGGCTCGCTCACGCTCGAAGCGCTGGGATTCGATGCGCCATCGCTCGTCACGCTGCGCCACCTGGCGCAGGAAGCCTACGGCATGCTGCTGGTGACTGGCCCCACCGGCTCGGGCAAGACCACGACGCTGTACGCGGCGCTGACCGAAATCCACAACGGCCGCGAAAAGATCATCACGATCGAAGACCCGGTGGAGTACCAGCTGCCCGGCATCCTGCAAATCCCGGTCAACGAAAAGAAGGGCCTGACGTTTGCCAAGGGCCTTCGCTCGATCCTGCGGCATGACCCGGACAAGATCATGGTGGGCGAGATCCGTGACCGCGAAACCGCCGAAATCGCGGTGCAGTCGGCGCTGACCGGTCACCTGGTTCTGACGACCGTCCACGCCAACAATGTGTTTGACGTGTTCGGACGCTTTACGCACATGGGCATCGATCCGTATGCGTTCGTCTCGGCCCTGAACGGCATCTGGGCCCAGCGCCTGATCCGCATGAATTGCCCGCGCTGCGGCGAGCAGCACGATCCGACGGATCTCGAACTGGCCTCGGTGCACCTGGAGCGTGCCGAGGTGGGCGACTACCTGTTCATGCGCGGGAAGGGCTGCGGCGATTGCCGCGGCACCGGCTACAAGGGCCGCCGTTCGATTGCCGAAATCCTGACCCTGAACGACGAGATCCGCGAACTGATCGTCGACAAGCAGCCGATCCGCCGCATCAAGGCCGCGGCCCACGCCAACGGCACGCGCAGCCTGCGCCTGGCTGCGCTCGACCTGGTGCGACGCGGCGCCACCACCATCGATGAAATCAAGCGGGTGACCCTGCATGCTTAGGCGGACCAATCTGCGCTTTGGACACACCCTGCGCCTGGGCATTGCCAGCGACGGCCTGGCCCTCGTCAGGATCGACCGCCTGTTCGGCCGCGCGCCCGTGCTGCTGGCCGAGCAGCGGCTCGACCTGTTCGCGCCCGATGCGCTGGCCACGGGCCTCTCCGCGCTGTTCGCCGACCATGCGCCTGGCGGCTGGACGGTGAGTGTCGTGCTGGCCGATGAATTGATCCGCCTGTGGCAGGTCACGCCGCCGCAAGGCGCCACGCGCATGGGCGACCTCGAAGGGGCGGCCGCGCTGCGCTTCCAGCACCTGTTCGGGGCGCCGCCTGCCGAGTGGGTGATCCGCGCCGACTGGGATGCCGCCAAGCCGTTCCTGGCCAGCGCTGCGCCGCTCAATCTGCTCGACGGCCTGCAGCTGGCCGCCGAGACCCACCGCTTTCACCTGGTCGACATCCGGCCGCAATTTGTCGCCGCGCTCAATCAATGGCGCCAGGCGCGCAGGGCAGGGGCGTGGTTCGGCCAGGTGCATGGCGGCGTGCTGTCGCTTGCAGCCTACGACGGCGCGCTCCTGATGGCCGTGCGCAGCAGCCCGATCCCGGCCGGCGCCGATCGCGACTGGCTGGAATCGCACGTGGCGCGCGAAGCGCTGCGCGTGGGCGTGGGGCGGCCCGAACGGCTGCAACTGTGCGGCGCCGCGCCGGCCGCCTGGGGCAGCAGCCCGGGGCGCCTGAAGTTCGCGTGCAGCCTGCTGGAGCAGAACGCCGGCGACGGCTGGTCCGACCTGGCGCGCCTGGCGCGCACGGGAGCGCCGGCATGAAACGCACCCGCATCGATTTCGCCCCGCCGGGCCTGCGCCGCACGCTGTTTCGCACGCCGCCGCGCCTGATCTTCATGCTGCCCGCCGTGCTGGCGATGTGCGTGCCCGCAGGGTTCATGACCCAGCGCTACGTCGAGCAGCAGCAGGAGCTGACCGACTTGCAGGCGGCGCTGGCCGTGCGCAGTGCGCCGCCGCCCGTCGTGGTGGCCGCCGCGCCCAAGGTGACCCTGGCGCCGGCGCAGGTCACCGCCGTCAACGCCGCCGTGCAGCAACTGAACCTGCCATGGCGCGACCTTGCGGCGGCGCTGGCCGACGCCACGCCAGCCTCGATCGCGCTGCTGGCGCTGGAACCCGATGCGAAGCGGCGTACGTTGCGCATCAGCGCCGAGGCCAAGAACAGCGACGACATGCTGGCCTACATCACCCGCCTGCAGGCCGAGGAATGGTTCACGAGTGTGGTACTGATGCGCCATGAAGTGATGCAGGAAGACCCGAACCGGCCACTGCGTTTCCAGGTCAGTGTGCAATGGGGGACGCCATGACGCTCGCGACCCTGCCATTGCGCGCCCGCCTGCTGCTCGCGCGCGTCAATCCGCTGATGGCGCTTGTCTTGATACTGATCGTGGCCGGTGCAGCCGTGCAGGTCGCGCTGGTGCCGGCGCGCGCCCGCCTCGAAGCAGACTACGAGGCCGCGCGCCGCCTTGCACGCACGCCGCTGCCACCACGCCCGGCACCAAGCGCGCCGCCACCGAGCAGCGACCAGAACCTGGCGCAGTTCTACGCGACGCTGGGCGATGCACGCAGTGTTGAGCGCCAGTTGAAAGCGGTGTTCGCACTGGCCGCCCGCCATGGTTTGACGCTGGAGCAGGGCGAGTACCGCACCACGGTCGATCGCAATGCCCGGCTGGTTGCCTACCAGGTCAACCTGCCGGTCAAGGGAAGTTACGCGGCGATCTGGCAGTTCGCGATGGACGTGCTGCGCGCGGTCCCGCATGCCTCGCTCGACGACGTGGCGTTTCGCCGCGACGCGATTGGCGAGGCAGGCGTTGATGCGCGGCTGCGCCTGACCTTCTATCTCGCCGAGCGCAGCGCCACACCGGGAGAAGCACGATGAAGCCCCGTCACATCGCCATGGGTGGCGCGCTGGCGCTGGCCGCCGGCCTGGTGGTTTTTGGCGACAACACGCCTGACGATACGCTGGCCGAACCGGCCGAGCGCGTGGCAAAGACTGCCGCCACTGCGCCTGCGCGCAGCACGGTCGCGGTGGTCGCCAAGCCGGTCGCGGACACCGCGATCGTGCGCCTCGTCCCGCGCGACGAGTTGATCGGCGCCGACGGCGAGCGCTTCGGCGAGGGCGGGCAGGGCCTGTTCGCGCGCCACGACTGGACGCCGCCACCGCCACCGCCATCGAACGCACCGCCGCCGCCACCGCCGCCGCCCGTGGCGCCACCGCTGCCGTTCACGTACATCGGCAAGTCGCTCCAGGACGGCGTCTGGGAAATCTACCTGGCCCGCAACGACCGTACCTATCTCGTGCGCGACGGCGCGACGATCGACGGCGCCTACCGCGTCGACGCGATCCGTCCGCCCACGCTGACCCTGACTTACCTGCCGCTGGACCAGGTCCAGCAGCTCAATATTGGAGTATTCGATTGATGGCTCGTTTGCCGATGCAGGGGTTGACCCTGCTGCTGTTGCCGTTTCTTCTCGCGGGTTGCGCGGCGCAGCGCGCCTACCAGGAGGGCAACGCACTGGTGGCCCAGGACAAGGTCGGCGCCGGCCTGGCCAAGTACCAGGAGGCGCTGGCCTCCGACCCCGGCAACCCCGAATACAAGGCGGCCTACCTGCGCGCGCGCGACGGCGCCGTCGTGCGCATGGTCGAAGCAGCCGACCGTGCGCTGGCCGCCGGCCAGATCGATGTGGCCAGCAACGAATACCGGCGCGTGCAGACCATCGATCCGGGCAACGACCGCGCCCGCGCTGGCCTGCGCCAGGTGGAGGCGGACCGGCGCCATGCGGCCGCACTGATCGAGGCGCGCGCCGCCTTTGAAAAGGACGATATCGACACGGCGCGCAACAAGCTCGCGGCCGTGCTGACCGAGCGCCCGGCGCACGAGGCGGCGCGCCTGCTGCTGCTGGAGATTGAGGAGAAGGCAGCGGCTGCGCCGTCCGGCCCGGCGGCGCTGGCGGCCAGCTACCGCAAGCCCATCAGCCTCGAATTTCGCGACGCCCCGCTCAAGCAGGTATTCGAGATCATCGCCCGCCACTCGGGCCTGAACTTCATCTTCGACAAGGACGTCAAGGCCGATACCCGCACCTCGATCTTCCTGAAGAACAGCACCGTCGAAGCGGCCGTCTACTACCTCTTGATGACGAACCAGCTCGAGCGTCAGGTCATGGACGGCAACACGATCCTGATCTACCCGAACGTCGCGGCCAAGCTGCGCGAGTACCAGGAAATGACGGTCAAGACGTTCTTCCTGGCGAATGCCGACGCCAAGTCGATCGCCAACACGTTCAAGACCATCCTCAAGAGCCGCGACGTGGTGGTCGATGAAAAACTGAACCTGGTAATCCTGCGCGACAATCCGGAAGCGATCCGCATCGCCACGCAGCTGGTCGCGCTGCAGGACGTGCCGGAGCCCGAAGTGATGCTTGACGTCGAGGTGCTGGAGATCAACCGCAGCAGCGTGATGGACCTGGGGATCAACTGGCCGACATCGCTCGGGTTCTCGCCACTGACGTCGTTCGACGGCAATGTGCTGACCATCGACCAGCTGCGTGGCCTGAACAGCAGCACGATCACGACGGGCCCGATCAGCGCCACGCTCAACGCCAGCAAGACCGACGGCGACACGACGACGCTGGCCAATCCGCGCATCCGCGTGCGCAACAAGGAAAAGGCCAAGATCGTCATCGGCGACAAGATCCCGAATATCTCGGCAACGGTGTCGTCGGGGATCGGCGGCTTCGCGTCCGATAACATCACGTACCTGGACGTGGGCCTGACGCTGAACGTCGAGCCAACCATCTACCTCAACAACGAGGTGGCGATCCGCATCAACCTCGAGGTCAGCACGCTGGGCGAGCGCGTCGAAACCCGTAACGGCACCGTGGCCTACCGCATCGGCAGCCGCTCGGCGACCACCATGCTGCAACTGAAGGATGGCGAGAACCAGGTGCTCGCTGGCCTGATCAGCAATGAAGACCGCAGCAGTGGCACCAAGGTGCCGGGCGTGGGCGACCTGCCGATCGTCGGGCGCCTGTTCGGCAGCCAGACCGACAGCAACGGACGCACCGAGATCCTGCTGTCGATCACGCCGCGCATCGTGCGCGCGGTGCAGCGCCCACCCGCGTCGGCGTCCGAATTCGGCGCAGGCACCGAGGCGAGCTTCCGCCGCCGGCCCGACAATGCCGTGCGCGCACCGGTAGCGCTGCCGACGACGGGTGTGCGGCCTGCCACGCCGGCTCTGGCGCCGCCAGTGACGGTCACCACGACCACGGTCACGACGCCCGTTGCGCCGCCACCGGCGCAGGAACCTGCGACGTCATTTTCGGTGCCGCCGTCGGCCTTGCCGGCCACGCCACAACTGGGCTCGCCGCCATCGGCGCCGCCCGGTCAGCCTGTGGCGGTGCCTGAATCCGTGCCTGCATCTGCGCCAGAGGCCATGGCGCAGCCGGCCGCCTATCCGCCGGGCGTGTCGCCGCCAGTGCCGCAGCGATGACACAGCCGGGCATGCGCGCGCGGCACGGCTTCACGCTGATCGAGCTGCTCGTCACGCTCGCGATCCTGGGCCTGCTCGGCACCCTGGTGCTACCGGTGGCCGAAGTCACGGTGCAGCGCCGTGACGAACAGGAACTGCGGCGCGGCCTGCGCGAGATCCGCGCCGGCCTGGATGCCTACAAGAAGGCCGCCGACGAAGGCCGCGTGGCCAAGGCCGCCGACGCCAGCGGCTATCCGGCGCGGCTGGAATTGCTGGTGCAGGGCGTGCCCGACCTGCGCAGCCCGAAGCAGGCCAGGATCTATTTCATGCGGCGCCTGCCGCGCGACCCATTTACGCCTGAGCGCGATCTCGATGACGCCGCCACCTGGGGCAAGCGCAGTTATGCCAGCGAGCCGGATCAACCGCAGGAAGGCGACGATGTCTATGATGTGTATTCGCGCTCCACGCGCGTGGGGCTGAACGGCATCCCCTACAACAAATGGTGAGAACAAGGTGAGCACGATGCGCATGCATGTAAAAGGCCGCGGCTTCACGCTGATCGAACTGCTGGTGGTGCTGGGGATCATCGCGCTGCTGCTGACGGTGGCGCTGCCGCGCTTTTTCCCCAGCATCGACAGCGCGAAGGAGACCATCCTGGCCGATAACCTGCGCAACACGCGCCAGGTGGTCGATCAGTACCGCTCCGATACCGGCCGCTATCCCGAGTCGCTCGAGCAACTGGTGGAGGCGCGCTACCTGCGCGAAATCCCGCTCGACCCGGTCACCGAAGCGCGCGATACGTGGATCCTCGAAGCGCCGCACGAAGGGGAGCAGGGCGGCTTTGCCAATCTGCGCAGCGGGGCGCCGGGCAACGACCGGCGCGGCCGGCCCTATCTGGAATGGTAGTTCGGGGAGGGATACGCCGCAGGCGCCAGGCCGGGTTCACCTATCTGGGCCTGATCATCTTTGTCACCATCATCGGCCTGGTAGGCGCGGCCACGCTCAAGATCGGCGCGCTGCTGCAACGGGCGGCGGCCGAAGAAGAACTGCTGGACATTGGCGCTGCCTTCAGCGCGGCGCTGGACAGCTACGCGGCCGCGACGCCGCAAGGCGCGTCGCCGTATCCGCCATCGCTCAAGGAATTGCTGAAGGACCCGCGCGTGCCGGGCGTGCGCCGGCACCTGCGCAAGATCTTCGTCGACCCGCTGACGGGCAAGGCCGAGTGGGGTGTGGTGTATCTCGGGGATGGCACGACGGGCGTCGTTGCAGTGCATAGTCTGTCGACGGCCAGGCCGCTGAAGGTCGCCAATTTCGACAGCCGGTTTGCGGGCCTGGACAATGCGGATACGATTTCGGCGTGGCGGTTCAAGGCGCGCGATCCGGCGCTGGGGCAGGCGCCTGGGCAGCCACTGTCTGCTGCGCCATCAACGCCGACTACGCAACCAGCGCAACCAGCGCCGCTTGGCCTGCCTGCGGCGGCGCCCGCAGATGTGCTGCCGGCAGAGGCGACAGAGGAGTCGAATCCCGTGCCGGATACCGCGCCGGATACCGTGCCGGATACCGCGCCGGATACCGTCCCGGAACCTGCGCCGGTGAATGCCCCCGAACCGGAAGCCGAAGCTTCGCCAGAAAAGCCGCCTGAAGACGGGTAGGTGTGGGCGACAATTACCATAGCGCGCGCCCGTGCTTGCAGGTTAAAGCCCGGACTCCAGCTTGGCGCTCGCCGCAGTCGGTACCAGACTTTGTTCGTGGCTGAAGCGTCTTCGGGCAGGCGAGGCGGGCGATCTGATGGGCAGTCCGATGGCCGCACTCTTGGCAAAACTTACAGACTAGCGTCCAAACATGAACCACATAGAAATCATCATAACGCCCAGCACGATACCAATCAGCGATCCTATCCTGACGATGCCCTCTAACGCGTTGGTTACGAGCGCTCCGCTATAGCTACTGAACTCCTGAATTCCAGCAGAATTGCGCCGATAAAACGCCCGCTTTCCAGTCCAATACAGGCCGAAAGCACCTCCAACAAGAAAGATAATTCCCACTGCAAGAGCCATTATCACTCCTCGCAAATTGAAACATCGTCGTATGGTCGACTTTTTTTAAATGCTTTGTAACATTAATCG
Organism: Oxalobacteraceae sp. CFBP 8761; assembly: GCA_014841595.1. NCBI lineage: Bacteria > Pseudomonadati > Pseudomonadota > Betaproteobacteria > Burkholderiales > Oxalobacteraceae > Oxalobacteraceae sp. CFBP 8761. Next base: position 850,095 of record JACYUE010000002.1, read on the forward strand.
CCGCTCCATTGAAGGCCTGGCCTGTCAGGGAAAGCAATAGCAGTCTACAACTCCAATATCTGCAGAAATGCGCGAAATATCAAATTCCGTCAATTATTTACAAGACTTGTCGTAATTAAAAAGATTAATTGGAATTGGGAAGTTACTTTTTGGTAGCATGGGGTATCGAATGCGCGACAAGGGCTTTGCGTAGTGCGGAATGATGACTCGCACGCAGTAGCAGGGCGGGGTCAAGCGGGGCAGGGTAGGTCTGACATTGCCGATTCGTACAGGCTGGAGTCGTTGATTGAAAGCACAAACTGATAAACGCGCTCTATCTCTTGCTGGAGAATCACGTGTTTGAGCGAGAATCCACACCGTTGGAGCACTTTTGCCGAACCTATATTTCCAGCATATACATTGGCGACTAAACGAGTGAGGTTCCAATGTGACCGCGCCTCCTGGATCAACCGCCTGACCGCCAGTGTTGCTAATCCTTGCCCGCAAGCGCTCTCGGCAATCCGATATCCGACTTCTGCCGATCTTTCCAAAACGTTGATATCTTTCAGGTTCGCTCGGCCCACTATTTTTCCTTCAGAATCTTCGATAACGAGCGGGTGCCAGATTCCGTTATCAAGACCTGCCAAATAAGAGGCGATATGTTCGGTAACACCTTCGAGTGAGTAGAAGGCGGAGCTGCGTGCGTCAATGTGACGTTCGAACCATTGACGATTTTCCAGTTCAAGTTTCAGTAATGGCTCAGCATCAATTGGCTGCAGAGTGCGGATGCGGATCGGCCCCATAAAATCGTTTACTCTCTAATAAAAATATGAGAATCGGGGCAGGCGATATGCGCACCTTTTTGTCCAACTGACTGCTGCGACTGGCTGCTTTGGCCGAAAGCAGATCGTCAGCATTGCTCAGTGTACGTTCCTGCCGTCCCCGGAACAAGTTGCGCGAGCGCTGACAGACTGCAGTTGCTGTAGCGGACTTTCCCGTGTGGTGGCGAATTGCATTTGCACGCCACAGTAACCCAGCAGTCATATGCATCCGTTTTTAATAGGCAACAATAACGCGGATTGCTATGATCGACCGTCACCGTGACGCCGCTGCCGGCGTTGACCAACTTTACGAGGAGTCGCATGGTCTTTTCCCTGTCGCACCGTTGCAACAACACGCTATGCATTGCGGGCGCGCTTGCCTGCCTGTCGATCACGCCCGCCCACGCCGCCACACCCGAACAGTCGGTCAGCGAGCTGGTGCAGCGCTTTGCCACGGCGCAAGGCACGTTCGACCGCGCCACGCTGGAAGCGCTGACGGCAGAGAACTATACCGAGATTTCCCCAATCGGCGAGGTCGACCCGCGCGCGAAGATGCTGTCGTTCTATGTCAAGCATGACGACAAGCCGCTGCCGGCAATCACCGTCGACGAGATCATGCCGCGCGTGCTGGGCAATACCGCCATCGTGCTCGCGAAGATGTCTTACGTCATGACGGTTGGCGGGCAAACCCGCACAGCCGCGGTGCGCTCGAGTTTCGTGGCGCTGCAGCAGGACGGCGCCTGGAAGCTGGTGTCAGCGCACTACACGCCGATCCGACCATCGGCCGCACCAGCCAAGTGAACAACCAATGAAGTCGTCAATGAAATCGCCAATGAGCCTGCGTCCCGTCCTGATCTTGTTCTCCATCGCCGCCAGTGTCAGTGTCAGTGTCAGTGTCAGCGCAGGCGTGCCGGCGCCTGCCGCGCCAAATCTGATCCCTGAGGCTGGCCCGCATGCCGTCGGCCTGCGCGTCATCCAGCAATACGATTACAGCCGGCTGCTCGAGCCGCAGGTCGATGCGTTCGGCAAGGCCGGCAATGCTGCGCCTGGCCGGCCAATCCAGATGCTGGTCTGGTATCCAGCCAGGCGTGGTGGCGGCGCGCCGATGCTGGCCGCAGATTATCAGCAAACCAGCCTGAATGATGTCGACTTCACCGCGCCGGCCGCCGAAGCAACGAGGCAGCGGGCAGACTGGGTGTCAGGGCCGCAGCGCGCGCAGTACCGCGCGCCGACGCTGGCCGTGCGTGACGCGGCGGCTGCCGCAGGCCGCTTTCCGGTGGTGATCTACGCGCCCAGCTTTGCCGCACAAGCGCATGAAAACATCGACCTGTGCGAATACCTGGCCAGCCATGGTTATGTGGTGCTTGCCAGCCGCAGCCTGGGCGCGCGCTCGGTCATGATGACCGACGACGTCGACGGCGTCGAGGCGCAGGCTGCCGATATCGCCTTCCTTGCCAATTACGCGCAGACGCTGCCGCAGGCCGACATCGGCAATGTGGCGGCGGCAGGTTTCAGCTGGGGCGGTATGGCCAATGTGTTTGCCGCGGCGCGTTCCAGCCGCATCAAGGCGCTGGTCAGCCTGGATGGCTCCATCCGGTATCACCCGAAGGTATGGGGCGCGGCGGGTTATGTGCAGCCAGCGCGCACTGCGGTGCCGATGCTGTACCTGGGCGCGCGTGCGCCGTCCGCGGAAGTCATGGAGCGCAAGGACATGCTCGGCAAGAGTTACCTTAACACGATGACGTATTCCGACGTGTATGTCGCGACGCTGCCGCCGATGACGCATCCGGATTTCAGCGCGTGGCATGTGCGCTTTGCCGATGATGCGGCGTTCGGCGACTATGCGCGTGCCGATGTGCTGCAGGCGTATCGCAGCGGCGCGTTGTATGTGCGCCGGTTCCTGGACGCGTATCTGAAGCAGGACACCGACGCCCTTGCATGGCTGAAGCAGTCGCCGGCGCGCCATGGTATCGGCCCGCAGGTGATGTCGATGGCATTCACGCCGGCCCGGCATGCACTCCTTGGCGAAGGCGACTTCCTGCGTGCGTTCGCCAAGGCCGGCTACAAGGATGCGCAGTCGATCCATGCCGGGATGGTGGCACGCTCGCCCGACTTCAAGCTCAGCCCCTTAAGCATGAATACGCTGGGCTACCAGCTGCTGCGGGCAAAGAACGCGCGCGGCGCTGTCGAGCTTTTCAAGCTGGCCACGTTCCTCGAGCCGAAGTACGCCAACGCGTTCGACAGTGAAGGCGAGGCGTATGAAGCGCTCGGTGACACCAGGTCAGCCATTGCGGCGTACGAAAAAGCCGTCGCGGCCGATCCGAACCAGCGCAACGCCGTGGCGCGGATCGCGGCGCTGCGCCGGGGTGGCGCAGGCTAAGCAGCGTTCAGGCCGCGCGGCGCCGGAAGTCGCGTGGCCGGAACCCCAGCAGCGCGAGCATCGCAAAATACGTCACGGCACTGGCCACGATGATGCCGAACAGCGCACCGATGCGCAGGCCGGGCGTCACCTTCATGGCGGCCCAGTCGAACTGCGCCTGGCCGAACCATGCCACGGCGCCCATGACCGCCACGCCGATGGCAAGCTTCAGGAAGAATTTCCCCCAGCCCGGTTGCGGCGTGTAGATGCCACGCCGGCGCAGGCCGATGTACAGGCAGGTCGCGTTGATGCAGGCGCCCAGGCCGATCGACAGCGCCAGGCCCGCCACGCCCATCAGCGGCACGAAGATCAGGTTCATCAACTGCGTGGCGACCAGCACGCCAACGGCGATGCGCACCGGCGTCTTGACGTCCTGGCGGGCGTAGAACGCTGGCGCCAGAATCTTGACAAGGATGATGCCGAGCAGGCCGGCGCTGTACGCCATCAGCGGCATCGAAGAATTGACCAAGGCCGCATCGTCGAATTTACCGTAGTGGAAGAGGGTGGCGATCATCGGCACGGCCAGTGTGGCCATGCCAACGGCGGCCGGCAGCGCGAGCAGGAAGGTCAGGCGCAGGCCCCAGTTCAGCAGCGCCGCGTATTCGGCGGTGTCGCCTTCGCTATTGGCTTTCGACAGCGATGGCAACAGGATCGTGCCCAGGGCCACGCCCAGCATCGCGGTCGGGAACTCCATCAGGCGATCGGCATATTGCAGCGCCGAGACGGCGCCGGCGGCCAGGCTGGCGGCGATGCCGGTATTGATCAACAGGCTGATCTGCGCTGCGGACACGGCGAACACGGCCGGGCCCATCTTCTTGAGCATGCGGCGCACGCCGGCGTCGCGCAGGCCCGTCATCGGATTGAACGAGATGCGCGGCAACATGCCGATTTTCACGAGCGACGGAATCTGGATCGCCACCTGCAGCAGGCCGCCCACGCAGACCGCAATCGCCATCGCGTAGATCGGCTGCTCGAGGTAATTGACCAGCACGAGCGACGCGAAGATGAACGACAGGTTCAGCAGCACCGGCGTGAACGCAGGGATCTTGAACTGGCGCCAGGTATTCAGGATGCCGCCGGCCAGTGCGACGAACGACATGCAGGCGATGTACGGGAACATCATCTGCGTCATGATGACCGACGCGTTGTAGGCGCCGGGCGTTTCGCGCAGGTCGCCGGCCAGGACCATGATCAGGAGCGGGGCGCCGATGATGCCCACGATGCTGGTGAGCACCGTGGCCCACAGCAGCGACGTGGCGACATGGTCGACCAGCGTCTTGGTGGCCACGTCGCCATGCTGCGTCTTGTATTCGGACAGGATCGGCACGAACGCTTGCGAGAACGCCCCTTCGGCAAACAGACGCCGCAGCAGATTGGGCAGGCGGAACGCGATGATGAAGGCATCGGTATACGCCGAGGCGCCGAAAGCGCGCGCAAACAGGCTTTCACGCAAGAGACCGGTGACGCGCGAAAGCATCGTCATGCTGGAGATGGCGGCGAGGGTTCTGAGCAGGTTCATGGCGCGAGATTATACTGGTGCAACTCGACCGGTACAGACATCCGGCCGACAATCTTTGAATTTTGAATTGCCCAGACTTGAAAGCTTCGCTATAATCATGGGCTGTACTGAATTCTGTTAGCAGACACTAATCGTTGGGCAGGCTCCTGCGCCGGTTTAACAGTCGCTAATGTTTGCAAACGCAACTTGACCCCGATTTAGGAAATTCCATGGCAAATACCGCACAAGCGCGCAAGCGCGCTCGTCAAGCAGTTAAGCAAAACGCGCACAACTCGTCGCAGCGTTCGACCCTGCGTACCGCAATCAAGGCAGCTCGCAAAGCCATCCAGGCTGGCGACAAAGAAGCCGCGACCCTGATCTTCCAGCAGTCCGTGTCGAAAATCGACAGCATCGCTGACAAGAAAATCATCCACAAGAACAAAGCAGCGCGCCACAAGAGCCGCCTGGCTGCAGCCCTGAAAGCACTGTCGGCGTAAAGCCCGCGTGCGTGCGGCCTCCGGGCCGCGCAGGCAAGTTCTGTGCAGTGGAAAGACCCGCCCGACTTCGGTCCTGGCGGGTTTTTTTGCTTGGCGCTCCCATTTTTCCATCCGGAATGCATGACGGCGTTAGCGATAACGTAAAAACTGGTGTCCGCCGCAAAGGTGGGGCATAATATGGCGCGTCTTATGTCTTATAGAAGACTAGTGTTGAAGACAGGTTTCGCGGCCTTGCACGGCGCGGCCGCCCAACCAACGGAATGTACGCCGGTGCGCTCTGGCCCTCCCGTCGCAGACAGGGGTAGAATGTCCGGCATCGGCGCCCAGTGCCCGCGGCTCATCTATTGATGGGCCGTGGCCAATTGTCAGTTTTTACTACGCGCGACGTTGTCGCGATTACCGAGGAAAATGTGCATGAGCAGTGATCAGACCATCATCTACACCCTGACCGACGAGGCGCCGCTGCTGGCGACCCACGCCTTCCTGCCTGTGGTCAGCACCTTCACGAAGCCGGCCGGCATCACCGTCACGGCCAGCGACATCTCGGTCGCGGCCCGTATCCTGGCAGCGTTCCCTGAAAACCTGACCCCCGAGCAGCGCGTGCCGGATTCGCTGGTCGAGCTGGGCAAGAAGACGCTCGAGGCGAGCGCCAACATCATCAAGCTGCCGAACATCAGCGCTTCGGTCAGCCAGCTGACCACCGCGATCAAGGAACTGCAGGACAAGGGCTACAACATCCCTGACTACCCGTCGGACCCGAAGACCGACGAAGAAAAAACCGTCAAGGCCAAGTACGGCAAGTGCATCGGTTCGGCAGTGAACCCGGTCCTGCGCGAAGGTAACTCGGATCGCCGCGCCCCGCGCGCCGTCAAGGAATACGCGCGCAAGAACCCGCACTCGATGGCACCATGGTCGCAAGCATCGCGCACCCACGTGGCGCACATGACCGAAGGCGACTTCTACCACGGCGAAAAGTCGATGACGGTCGAGGCTGCGCGCGACGTCAAGATGGAACTGGTCACCAAGAGCGGCCAGACCATTGTGCTCAAGCCAAAGGTCTCGCTGCTGGCCGGTGAAATCATCGATTCGATGTTCATGAGCCGCAAGTCGCTGCTGGCCTTCTACGAAGCCCAGATCGAAGACGCACACGCCACCGGCATGCTGTTCTCGCTGCACGTCAAGGCAACGATGATGAAGGTGTCGCACCCGATCGTCTTCGGTCACTGCGTGCGCATGTTCTACAAGGAAGCATTCGAGAAGCACGGCGCGCTGTTCGAGAGCCTCGGCATCAACGTCAACAACGGCATGGCCGACCTGTACAACAAGATCGCCGACCTGCCGTCGTCGCAGCGCGAAGAAATCATCCGCGACCTGCACGCTTGCCAGGAACACCGTCCTGAACTGGCCATGGTCGATTCGGCCAAGGGCATCACCAACTTCCATTCGCCGAACGACGTGATCGTCGACGCGTCGATGCCAGCGATGATCCGCGCCGGCGGCAAGATGTACGGCGCCGATGGCCGCCTGAAGGAAGTCAAGGCTGTCATCCCGGAGAGCACGTTCGCGCGCATTTATCAGGAGATCATCAACTTCTGCAAATGGCACGGCGCCTTCGATCCGAAGACGATGGGTACCGTCCCGAACGTCGGCCTGATGGCCCAGCAAGCCGAAGAATACGGCTCGCACGACAAGACCTTCGAGATCCAGGAAGACGGCGTGGCCAACATCACCGACCTCGCCACCGGCGAAGTCCTGATGAGCCAAAACGTGGAGCAGGGCGATATCTGGCGCATGTGCCAGGTCAAGGATGCACCGATCCGCGACTGGGTCAAGCTGGCCGTGACGCGCGCGCGCAACTCGGGCATGCCGACCGTGTTCTGGCTCGACCCGTACCGTCCGCACGAAAATGAACTGATCAAGAAGGTCAAGGTCTACCTGAAGGACCACGACACGAGCGGCCTGGATATCCAGATCATGTCGCAAGTGCGCGCGATGCGCTTCACGCTCGAGCGCGTCTGGCGCGGCCTGGACACCATCTCGGTGACCGGCAATATCCTGCGCGATTACCTGACCGACCTGTTCCCGATCATGGAACTGGGCACGTCCGCCAAGATGCTGTCGATCGTGCCGCTGATGGCCGGTGGCGGCATGTACGAAACGGGCGCCGGCGGTTCGGCCCCGAAACACGTGCAGCAGCTGGTCGAAGAAAACCACCTGCGCTGGGATTCGCTGGGCGAGTTCCTCGCGCTGGCCGTGTCGCTGGAAGACCTGGGCCTGAAAACCGGCAACGAGAAGGCCAAGGTACTGGCCAAGACGCTCGACGCTGCCACCGGCAAGCTGCTGGACAACCGCAAGTCGCCATCGCCAAAGACCGGCGAGCTCGACAACCGCGGCAGCCAGTTCTACCTGTCGCTGTTCTGGGCGCAGGAGCTGGCTGCGCAGACTGACGACGCCGCACTGGCCGCCACGTTCGCGCCACTGGCCAAGAAACTGGCCGACGACGAAGCGACCATCGTCGCCGAGCTGCTGGCAGTGCAGGGCAAGCCGGTCGATATCGGTGGTTACTACAAGCTGGATGAAGCCAAGGTGACGGCCGCGATGCGTCCGAGCGCCACCTTCAATGCGGCGATCGATTCGTTCGCCTGATCTGAACGGCTGCTGTAACTGAAACCCGCCGACCGAGAGGTCGGCGGGTTTTTTATTCGTCCGCGTGGCGCGAGTAGGCTGGGACGTCGATGAATTCGCCTGGCAGCAATGGGTGCGTACTCAGGGAAAACGGGCCGATACTGCTGCGCACCAGGCGCAGCGTCGGCAAGCCCACGGCCGCCGTCATCCGGCGCACCTGGCGGTTCTTGCCTTCTTCGAGCGTGATGGCAAGCCAGCTGGTGGGCTTGTCCTGGCGCGCACGGATCGGCGGATTACGCGGCCACAGCCACTCGGGCTCGGCGATGCGCGCGGCGCGGCACGGCTTGGTGACGAAGTCGCCCAGGTCAAGCGGCGCCTGCAGGCGCGCCATGGCGGCGGCATCGGGCACGCCATCGACTTGCACCAGGTAGGTCTTGGCTTCCTTGTGATCGGGATGGGCGATCTTGTGCTGGAGCTGGCCGTCGTCGGTCAGCAGCATCAGGCCTTCGCTGTCGGCATCGAGCCGGCCGGCGGGGTAGATGCCGGGAATCTTGAGATAGTCAGCAAGGCATTCGCGGCCTTCCTGGGACGAGAACTGGCACAGGACCTGGAACGGTTTATTGAAGAGGATCAGGGACATGAAGGTGCAGAGAAACGAATGAAAGGGCGGCCAGCCGGTAGCGTGGCAATATGGCAAAATACTGGGGCATAATGAAGAGCAGCCCTCGGCTGACGCTGGCCACGGCGACATTGTAGGCGAGTTTGTAACGTAGTTCGTAACGTAGTTCATAACGTCGTTCGCTTCGCCTTTCGCCACCTACCTGGAGAACTAGATGTACCAGCATATCACCGTCCCGCCTGCGGGCCAGAAGATCACCGTCAATGCCGACTGCAGCCTGAATGTGCCGGCCACGCCGATCATTCCATATATCGAGGGTGACGGCACGGGCGCGGATATCACGCCGGTGATGAAGAAGGTGGTCGACGCGGCGGTACGCAAGGCCTACGGTGGCGAGCGCAGCATCGCCTGGATGGAGATCTTCGCCGGTGAAAAGGCGACCAAACGCTACGGCGCCGATGTCTGGCTGCCCGCCGAAGCGCTGGACGTGCTGAAGGAGTACGTCGTCTCGATCAAGGGTCCGCTGACCACGCCGGTCGGCGGCGGCATCCGCTCGCTGAATGTCGCGCTGCGCCAGGAACTCGACCTGTATGTCTGCCTGCGCCCGGTGCGCTATTTCACTGGCGTGCCGTCGCCACTGAAGCAGCCGGAAAAGACCGACATGGTGATCTTCCGTGAAAACTCCGAAGACATCTATGCCGGTATCGAATGGGAGGCCGGGTCGGAAGGCGCGCAAAAGCTGATCGCGTTTCTGAAAGCCGAGCTGGGCGTGTCGAAGATCCGTTTTCCGGCCACGTCGGCCCTGGGCCTGAAGCCCGTTTCGATCGAGGGCACCGAACGCCTCGTGCGCAAGGCGATCCAGTACGCGATCGATCACGACAAGCCATCGGTGACCCTGGTCCACAAGGGTAATATCATGAAGTACACCGAAGGGGGCTTCCGCGACTGGGGTTACGCGCTGGCGCAGAAGGAATTCGGCGCCGAGCTGTTCGACGGCGGCCCATGGTGCAAGCTGAAAAATCCGAAGACCGGGCGCGACATCATGATCAAGGACTCGATCGCCGACGCCTTCCTGCAGCAGATCCTGCTGCGCCCGGCTGAATACAGCGTGATCGCCACGCTGAACCTGAACGGCGATTACATTTCCGATGCACTGGCGGCCCAGGTCGGCGGCATCGGCATCGCGCCGGGCGCGAACATGTCCGATTCGGTGGCGATGTTCGAAGCGACCCACGGCACGGCACCGAAATACGCCGGCAAGGATTACGTGAATCCCGGCTCGCTGATCCTGTCAGCCGAAATGATGCTGCGTCACATGGGCTGGAGCGAGGCGGCCGACCTGATCATCGCAGCGATGGGCAAGGCCATTGTGTCGAAAAAAGTGACGTACGATTTCGCGCGCCTGATGGAAGGGGCAACGCAGGTGTCGTGCTCGGGCTTTGGTGAAGTGCTGATCGAACAGATGTGACGTGCAGCCCGTCGTCGCAGTGCCGACGGGCGAAAAAAAACCCCACTGCGAGAGTGGGGCTTTTCACTTCCGGTAGGGGAATGATTAGTTACCCTGGATGTTGGAAGCTTGCTTGCCTTTAGGGCCTTGCGTGACTTCGAATTGGACTTTTTGACCTTCTTTGAGGGTCTTAAAACCGTTCATGTTGATTGCGGAGAAGTGTGCGAACAGATCCTCGCCGCCGTCATCAGGCGTGATGAAGCCAAAGCCTTTGGAATCATTGAACCACTTAACAGTACCAGTTGCCATAAAAGAACTTTCAAATTTAACAAATCACACGAGCCATAAAAGCAAGAAACCTCTTGCCCTCCTCAGCCTGCTAACTGCGTATCAACGAGTACATAAGTACAAAGTCGATGACTGCATTGTTGGTGGAATAATCACGCAAGTCAAGAGGTTTGGGGCGGGGGTTGTCAAATTTTTCATCGTATTCCTGTGCAGTGGACTTGATTTCGGCAATCGAAACGCCATCTGCGCAGTTATCCGAAAACGCGTAAGATGGAAACAACAGAAAAACGGGCTGATGTTTACGCTTGGCACTAACCTCGGAAGTATTAGAATACCCCATGGCAACGAAGCACGATACTGAACAACTGCTAGAGCGGCAGACCGTCAAACCGCCTCCGCTATACCAGGTGGCGCTACTGAACGATGATTACACGCCGATGGAGTTTGTCGTGGCCGTGATCCAGGAGTATTTCAACAAGGATCGGGAAACGGCCACGCAGATCATGCTGTCGGTACACCAGAACGGCAAAGGAGTGTGCGGCGTGTTTTCCAAAGATATAGCGTGTACCAAAGTGGAGTTTGTCTTAACGCATGCACGCAAGGCAGGGCATCCCCTGCAGTGCGTGATGGAGGAAGTATGATTGCGCAGGAACTTGAAGTATCCCTACACATGGCCTTTGTCGAGGCACGCCAGGCACGCCACGAGTTCATCACCGTGGAACACCTGCTATTGGCACTGCTCGACAATCCTTCGGCCGCCGAAGTCCTGCGTGCATGCGCGGTCAATATTGAAGACCTGCGCAAGACCCTGACGAATTTCATCGGCGATAACACCCCGACCGTGCCTGGCACGGGCGAGGTCGACACACAGCCGACCCTTGGTTTCCAGCGCGTGATCCAGCGTGCGATCATGCACGTGCAATCGGCGTCCAATGGCAAGAAGGAAGTCACCGGCGCCAACGTGCTGGTGGCCATCTTCGGCGAAAAAGACTCGCATGCGGTGTACTACCTGCACCAGCAGGGCGTGACCCGTCTCGACGTGGTCAATTTCATCTCGCACGGCGTGCGCAAGGACCAGCAGGTCGACACGTCCAAGGCGCCGGAAGGCGTCGAGGAAGCGCAGGTCGAAGGCCAGGCCAAGGAAAGCCCGCTGGACCAGTTCACGCAGAACCTGAACAAAGCTGCGGCCGATGGCAAGATCGATCCGCTGATCGGGCGCGAAGAAGAAGTCGACCGCGTCATCCAGATCCTGTGCCGTCGCCGCAAGAACAATCCGCTGCTGGTGGGCGAGGCGGGCGTGGGCAAGACCGCGATCGCCGAGGGCCTGGCATGGCGCATCGTCCAGGAAGACGTGCCTGAAATCCTGCAGAACGCTGTCGTGTTCTCGCTCGATATGGGCGCGCTGCTGGCCGGCACCAAGTACCGCGGCGATTTCGAGCAGCGCCTGAAGGCCGTGCTCAAGCAGATCAAGGACACGCCGAACGGCATCCTGTTCATCGACGAGATCCACACGATCATCGGCGCCGGTTCAGCATCGGGCGGTACGCTCGACGCATCGAACCTGCTCAAGCCCGCGTTGGCCAATGGCCAGCTCAAGTGCATCGGTGCGACCACCTTCACCGAGTACCGCGGCGTGTTCGAAAAAGACCATGCGCTGTCGCGCCGGTTCCAGAAGGTCGACGTCAACGAGCCGACCGTCGAACAGACGATCGCGATCCTGCGTGGCCTGAAGTCGCGCTTCGAAGAGCACCATGGCGTGAAGTACTCGGCCTCGGCCCTGACCACCGCCGCCGAACTGGCTGCGCGCTTCATCAATGATCGTCACCTGCCTGACAAGGCCATCGACGTGATCGACGAAGCCGGCGCCGCACAGCGCGTGCTGCCGAAGTCGAAGCAGAAAAAAACGATCGGCAAGACCGAGATCGAGGACATCATCGCCAAGATCGCGCGTATCCCGCCGCAGTCGGTCAATCAGGACGACCGCAGCAAGCTGCAGACGATCGACCGCGATCTGCGCAACGTCGTGTTCGGGCAAGACCCGGCGATCGAGGCGCTGTCGGCCGCGATCAAGATGGCGCGTGCTGGCCTGGGCAAGACGGACAAGCCAATCGGTTCGTTCCTGTTCTCGGGTCCGACCGGTGTCGGCAAGACCGAAGTCGCCAAGCAGCTCGCCTTCATCCTGGGCATCGAGCTGGTGCGCTTCGACATGTCCGAGTACATGGAGCGGCACGCTGTCTCGCGCCTGATCGGCGCGCCACCGGGTTACGTTGGTTTCGACCAGGGCGGCCTGCTGACCGAAGCGATCACCAAGAAGCCGCACACCGTGCTGCTGCTGGACGAGATTGAAAAAGCCCACCCGGACATTTTCAACATCCTGCTGCAGGTGATGGACCATGGCACGCTGACCGACAACAACGGTCGCAAGGCCGACTTCCGCAACGTGATCATCGTCATGACCACGAACGCGGGCGCCGAAAGCCTGACCAAGCGTTCGGTGGGCTTCGTCAACTCGCGTGAAGCGGGCGACGAGATGGGCGATATCAAGCGCATGTTCACGCCGGAATTCCGTAACCGTCTGGATGCGATCATCAGCTTCCGCGCGCTGGACGAAGACATCATCCTGCGCGTGGTCGACAAGTTCCTGATGCAGCTGGAAGAGCAGCTGCACGAGAAAAAAGTCGAAGCCATCTTCACCGAGAAGCTGCGCAAGTTCCTCGGCCAGAAAGGGTTCGATCCGTCGATGGGTGCACGACCGATGTCGCGCCTGATCCAGGACATGATCCGCAAGGCCCTGGCCGACGAACTGCTGTTTGGTCGCCTGACCAACGGTGGCCGCGTCACGGTCGACCTGAACGAGAAGGACGAGGTTGTCCTCGAATTCCCCGAGGGCGATGTCAGCCCGCCACCGGCTCCGGCCGAGACGGTCGAAATCGAGTAAGCAGGTTCGCTCCCGCAAAAGCCCGCGCACGCAAGTGCCGCGGGCTTTTTTTATGCCCAGCAGAACCCACACCTAACGTTGATTGATGATTTCTTCGATGCAATATGAGTTACTTAGAGGCTATTTCACATGCTTGTCATCGAAGCTTCCTACACTGTGCGCACGCGCTGTTTCACTCTCACGAAGATCCCCAATGCGACTCGCACCGCGCAATACGTTTACCAAGCTTATCGGCGCCTTTGGCATCCTGTCCCTCGTCATCGTTCTCATTGCCGCCGTTGCCGTCTGGCGCATGCATGCGGCCGATGTCATCACGTCGAACCTGGTGGACGACAAGCTGGCCAAACAGCAACTGACGTCCGAGCTGCTGGGCATCGCGCGCCTGAACGGCTCGCGCGCCGTGTCGATTGCGCGCAGCGACAGCCTGGAACTGGGCGATTACTTCGGCGCACAACTCGCCGAGGGCCGCAAGCTCGCCAGCGACATCGAGGCGAAGCTGGGCAAGCTGCCGGCCACGCCACAGGAACGCACGCTGATCGCCGGGGCGAGCGCAAACAAAGCCGCGCTGGCCGCGATCCAGGCCGACCTGTTCAAAGCCAAGGACCTGGGCCAGACGGGTCTGGTCGAAGACATCCTCACCAAGCGCTGGGAGCCTGCCTATCGGGCGGAAGTGGCCGCGCTCGAGGGGCTGCTCACCCACGAGAGCACCGAAGCGCACCGCCTGGCCGACGCGTCGGCAGCGGAATCGAGCTTCAGCAAGGTGCTGCTGCTGGCGCTGGGCGCAGCAGCGCTGGCCGTGGCCGGTGGCCTGGCCTGGCTCCTGACCCGCAATCTGGTGGGGCCGCTCAGGCAAGCCGCCACGCTGGCCGAGCAGGTGGCCCATGGCGATCTGCGCCCGACCATCAGCCACACCCGCACCGATGAAATCGGCCGCCTCTTCGATGCGCTCAACGGCATGACGCACGGCGTGTCGGGCACTGTTGCGCAAGTGCTGCAAGGAGCGCAGGCAATCGATGCCGCGTCCAGCGAAATCGCCGAAGGCAACCAAGACCTGTCGATCCGCACCGAGCGCCAGGCTGAATCGCTGCGCGAGACGGTGACGGCGATGGACGAATTGTCGGGCGCGATCGCCAGCAACAACGCCAACGCGCAGCAGGCCAATGCGCTGGCCCAGACCGCATCCGGCGTGGCCGCCGAGGGCGCGCAGGCCGTGGGTCAGCTGGTCGTGCGCATGGGCGCGATCAAGGCGTCGGCCGCGCGCATCGTGGACATCACCGGCATGATCGACAGCATTGCCTTCCAGACGAATATCCTGGCCCTGAACGCGGCGGTAGAAGCGGCACGGGCCGGCAGCGAGGGGCGGGGCTTTGCCGTGGTGGCGTCCGAAGTGCGCAACCTGGCGCAGCACTCGGCCGGCGCCGCGAAAGAAATCAAGAAGCTGATCGGCGAGTCGTCGCGCGAGATCGAGGCTGGCACCGGCATTGCCGAAGCGGCCGGCTCCACGATGCGCACCATGCTGCAGCACGTGCACGACGTGGCGGGCATCCTGGGCGAAATCCACACCGCCAGCGCTGGTCAGGCCAACGGCGTGTCGCAAGTGAGCCGCGCGATTGCCGAGATGGACCTCTCGACCCAGCAGAATGCGGCGATGGTGGAAGAAGCGGCCGCAGCGGCCGCCTCGATGCGCCAGCAGGCCGCGGAGTTGTCGGCGCTGGTGGCGACGTTCAAATTACGTCAAGAGCCTCTGTTGCTGGCGTAGGGTGCACGCTGGCGGCAATTCACCCAATCAAATCGCCGCCAGCGCCCGCCGCAAATCCTCACGCTGATCATCAATATGCTCGATCCCGACCGACAGCCGGATCAGCCCGTCGCCGATCCCCAGTTCGGCACGCCGCTCCGGCGGAATGCTCGCATGCGTCATCAGCGCCGGATGCTCGATCAGGCTCTCGACGCCGCCCAGGCTCTCGGCCAGCGTGAACACTTCGCACGCTTCGAGAAAACGCCGCGCGCCGTCGATGTCGGTGTCCAGGTCGATCGAGACGATGCCGCCGTAACCGCCATGCATCTGGTTGCGCGCCAGTGCATGCTGCGGATGCGATTCCAGCCCCGGATAGTGCACCTTGCGGACCTGCGGCTGCTGCTCGAGCCAGTTCGCCAGCAATAGCGCGTTGCCGCTGCTGCGTTCCACGCGCAGGGCCAGCGTCTTGATCCCGCGCAGCACGAGGAAGCTGTCGAACGGCCCCTGGATCGCGCCCACCGAGTTCTGGATGAAGCCGAGCTTCTCGGCCAGGCCCGTCTGGTGATCATTGGCGCCGACGATGGCCACGCCGCCGATCACGTCCGAGTGGCCGTTGATGTACTTGGTGGTCGAGTGCACGACGATGTCGACCCCGTGTTCGAGCGGGCGCTGGATGATCGGGCTGGCGAACGTGTTGTCGCACACGCACAGGATGCCGCGCGCATGGCACAGGCTCGCAATGGCGGTCAGGTCGGCCAGCTTGAGCATCGGGTTGGTGGGCGTTTCGACCCACACCATGCGCGTGGCCGGCGTGATGGCCGCGGCCAGGGCCTCCGGGTCGGACAAATCGACGTAGCTGAACGTGTGCCCGGCGCTGTCGCGGCGCACGCGTTCGAACAGGCGATAGGTGCCGCCGTACATGTCGTCACCCGCGACGACGTGCGAGCCGCTGGGAAGCAGTTCCAGGACGGCGGCAATCGCCGCCAGGCCCGACGCAAAGGCGAAGGCGGCGCGGCCGCCCTCGATGTCGGCCAGCGAGCGTTCGAGCGCAAAGCGCGTCGGGTTGTGCGAGCGGCCGTAGTCGAAGCCCTGGTGCACGCCCGGGCTTTCCTGGCGATAGGTCGAGGTGGCGAAGATCGGCGGCATCACGGCGCCGGTCGCGGGTTCGGGCGACTGGCCGCCGTGGATGACGCGGGTGGCCAGGTGGCGTTTGAATTCGATGGTGTGTTTGGTGTCCGGATGGGTCACGAGAGTGTCCTTCGCAGGTGATTGAGCAGGTCGTAGCGCGTGATCAGGCCAAAGAACTGCGGCCCGTCGGCGATCACGGCAGTGAGGCCCCGGTCGAGAATGTCGCGCAGTTGCGCCATGCTCGCGCCAGGGGGCAGGGTTTGCAGGTCGGCCGTCATCGTGGACGACACCGGCGCGCTGAAATGGTCGTTCGATTGCGTGACCTTCAGCAGCAGGTCGGATTCATCGATCAGGCCCGACAGGCGTCCTTCGGCGTCCATCACGGGCAGTTGCTGCAGGTCGCTCGAGCGCATGCGGTTGAAGGCAGTGAGCAGCGTGTCGGATGGCGCCAGCGTGATGACTTCGCCGGCGTCGTGGCGGCGCCCGATCAGGTCGCGCAGGTCGCCCGTTTTCGGCCGTGTGATCAGGCCCTGGTCGACCATCCAGCCATCGCTGTACACCTTGCTGAGATAGCGGGTTCCGGTGTCGCAGACGAACGTGACGACGCGCTTGGGGCGCGTCTGCGCGCGGCAGTATTTGAGCGCTGCCGCCAGCAGCGTGCCGGTGGACGAGCCGCCCAGGATGCCTTCCTGCTGCAGCAGCAGGCGGGCAGTGGCGAAGCTTTCTTCGTCGGTGATCGTGTAGGCCTTCTTGACGCGGGTGAGGTCGGCGATGCCGGGAATGAAATCTTCGCCGATGCCTTCCACGGCCCATGAGCCGGCATGCTGCGACACGTGGCCGGTCTCGACGTATTCGGCCAGGATCGAACCTTTCGGATCGGCCAGGATGAATTCGAGCAGGGGCGCGGCTTTCTTGAAGTAGCGCGACAAGCCGGTGAGCGTGCCGGACGAGCCGACCCCGAGAACGATCGCGTCCAGCTTGTGCTTGGCCTGGTCCCAGATCTCGGGCCCGGTCGTGGTTTCATGGGCGCGCGGATTGGCCGGGTTGTTGAACTGGTCGGCGAACCAGGCGCCGGGAATCTGCTTGGCCAGCCGCGCGGCGAGATCCTGGTAGTACTCCGGGTGGCCCTTGCCGACGTCGGAGCGGGTCAGGTGGATTTCGGCGCCGAGCGCCTTGAGGTGCAGGATTTTTTCGGGCGCCATTTTGTCGGGCACGACGAGCACGACGCGATACCCCTTGATGCGCGCCACCAGCGCCAGGCCCAGGCCCGTGTTGCCGGCAGTGGCTTCGACGACCGTGCCGCCGGGATTGAGCAGGCCGTCATGCTCGGCCTGTTCGATCATCGTCTTGCCGATACGGTCCTTGATGGAGCCGCCCGGGTTTTGCGATTCGAGCTTCAGGAACAGCTGGCAGGGCCCCGTATCGATGCGGGTCACTTCGACCATCGGGGTATCGCCAATCAGGGAAAACAGAGCCGCTTGCGACGCATGTTGCATAGTTGCCTCCGTTGGGGTCGGATGCGGCGCCGCGGATAGGGGCGCCGCGGCCGGCATGCCATGACGACCTGGCGCGGATTGGCGCCAGGCCATATCAAAGAATCATGATACGAGTTTTCGATACATGTTGCTTTGGAGCGTCTTAAGGGGCGAAGATCAGAGCTTAGCCCTCCGCCTTCAGCCGCCGCCACAGCGTCGTGCGGCTGATCCCCAGATGATCGGCCGCCAGGTCGCGCTGCCCGCCAAAGCGCGCCAGCACCGCGGCTGCCGATTCCCGGGTTGGCCCGGCCGCGGCATCGGCAGGGGCTGCACCACGCGCCAGCTCCGGCGCCACCGACAGCATGAAGCCCGGTGTCAGCGCCTGCAGCGGCTCGGCCGCCAAAAACAGCGCCAGGCGCTCGGTCAGGTTGCGCAGCTCGCGCACGTTGCCGGGCCAGGCGTAGCCGGTGAGCAGCGGCGTGCAGGCTTTCAGTTCGGCCAGCAGGTTCGGGTGCGGGCGCGCATCGAGCGCGGCCAGTGCGCCCTTGAGCGACCACTCGAGCAGCGGCGCGATGTCCTGCACCCGTGCCCGCAGCGGCGGCAGGGCCAGGCGCAGCACGGCCAGGCGATAGAACAGGTCGGCCCGGAAGCGTCCGTCGCGCACGCGCGCCTCCAGGTCGCAGTGGGTGGCGCTGATCACGCGCACATCGATCGGCACCGGCCGCGTGCCACCCACGCGCATCACTTCGCGCTCCTCCAGCACGCGCAGCAGGCGCGTTTGCAGGCTCAGCGGCATTTCGCCGATCTCGTCGAGAAACAGCGTACCGCCATTGGCCGCTTCGAACAGGCCCGCGTGCCCGCCACGGCGCGCGCCGGTGAAGGCGCCGTCTTCATGGCCGAACAGTTCCGATTCGAGCAGCGACTCGGCAATGGCGCCGCAATTGACGGCCACGAAAGGGCGGTTCGCATCCCGACGCGGGCTTTCGCGGTGGATGGCCTGCGCCACGAGTTCCTTGCCGCTGCCGGTTTCGCCTTCGATCAGCACGGTGCTGGGCGAGCGCGCGTACAGCACGACCGTCTGGCGCAGCTGCTGCATCGCGGGCGAGTCGCCGCGCAGGTCGTTCAGGCCGCGCCGCAGCCGCTGCCTGTCGGGCGGCGTGCTGCCGGTTCGGCCACGGCCACGGCTGCGGTCGACCTCGAGCCGTGTCAGGCGCGCCAGTTCAAGTGCATCGTCGAACGCTTGCCGGATCGACGCCGCGGAATACAGGAACACGGCGCGCAGGCCCGCTTCTTCGGCCAGGTCGGTCACCGAACCGGCACCGACGATGACGGCCACGCCCAGCGCCTTGAGTTCGTCGACGGCGGCGCGCGCATCTTCCTGCGTCACATAGCTGCGCTGGACCAGGTCCAGGCCGAAGCCGGCCGCGAACTCGGCCAGTTCCGGGAGCAGGGCGCCGTAACTGACGACGCCGATGGCGCCGGGGGCGTTGCCGGCGAGCTTGCGCGCGCGCGTGAGCGCCTGCAGCACGTCGAAGCCACTGGCCCGGGCCGCCACCACCGGCACCGAGACGCGGCTCTTGAGCCAGGCCGCGTTCGAGCCGGCGGCGATCACGACATCGCAGTGTTCCGTTGCGAGCCGCTCGCGGATGTGCGTTGCGGCCTCGTCGAACCCGATGTGCAGGGGCTCGATCGAGGCCAGGTGATCGTATTCGACCGTGATGTCGCGAAACAGGGCGGACAGACGCGAGACCGACACCGTCCAGATGATGGGCTTGTCGCCAGCGGAAGAAGAACGTGGGGAATCCATGTTTCAAGTGTAGTGCAAAAGATGGCCAATGTTTCAGCCTGAAACACCTAATCGGCGAACGACCGGTCGAAATTAGGCATCCGGCGTAAGAATCCGGTAAGGGCATGCCCGTAGGATGGGTCGCAGCCAAAAAGGCAGCCGAACCACGGCACTATCAAAAGAATCAGGAGACAAAGTGGATCAAGACATCGTAGAACGGGTCAAGAATGACCCCAATTACCAGAAACTCAAACGCATCCGTTCCCGCTTCGGCTGGACGCTGACCTGGGCCATGATGATCGTGTACTACGGCTTCACGCTGCTGGTCGCGTTCAACAAGGAGTTCATGGGCACCCCGATCGGCAACAGTGTCATCACCTGGGGCATTCCCCTGGGCCTGTTCGTCATCCTGTTCACTGTGCTGATTACCGGCATCTATGTGCGCCGCGCCAACCGCGAATACGACGAGTTGAGCGACGCCATCCGTGCAAAGGTGGGCGCATGATGGCCGGCGCTCGCACCTCCTCACTGCTGGCATTCGTGCTGCTGGCTGTCTCCGGCATTGCTTACGCTGCGCCCGACATGGGCCAGGCCGTTCGCCAGCCGACCAACTGGACCGCGATCAGCATGTTCGCGCTGTTCGTCGTGGGCACGCTGTTCATCACCAAGTGGGCCGCCGCCAAGACCAAGTCGGCGTCCGACTTCTACACCGCTGGTGGTGGCATCACGGGCTTCCAGAACGGCCTGGCGATTGCGGGCGACTTCATGTCGGCGGCGTCGTTCCTCGGTATCTCGGCCGCCGTGTTCCTCGACGGTTACGATGGCCTGATCTACGCCATCGGCTTCCTGGTCGGCTGGCCTGTCATCACGTTCCTGATGGCCGAGCGCCTGCGCAACCTGGGCCGCTTCACGTTTGCCGACGTGGCGTCGTACCGCTTTGCGCAAAAGCCGATCCGCGTGTTCGCGGCCTCCGGCACGCTGGTCGTCGTCGCGTTCTACCTGATCGCGCAGATGGTCGGCGCAGGTCAGCTGATCAAGCTGCTGTTCGGTCTGGAGTACTGGATCGCTGTCGTGCTGGTCGGTATCCTGATGATGGTCTACGTGCTGTTCGGCGGCATGACGGCCACCACCTGGGTCCAGATCATCAAGGCCGTGCTGCTGCTGTCGGGCGCGTCGTTCATGGCGTTCTCGGTGCTGGCGCAATACAACTTCAGCCCGGCCCTGCTGTTCCAGACCGCGACCGAAGTGCACGCCAAGGGCACCGCCATCATGGGCCCGGGCAGCTTCATCAAGGATCCGATCTCGGCCATCTCGTTCGGCATGGCGCTGATGTTCGGTACCGCCGGCCTGCCGCACATCCTGATGCGCTTCTTCACTGTCCCGAGTGCCAAGGAAGCGCGCAAGTCGGTGCTGTGGGCAACCACCTGGATCGGCTACTTCTACATCCTGACCTTCATCATCGGCTTCGGCGCGATCGTGCTGGTGGGTACCAACCCGGCCTTCAAGGATGCCGCCGGTGCTCTGCTGGGCGGTAACAATATGGCGGCGGTCCACCTGGCCAAGGCCGTGGGCGGCGACGTGTTTCTGGGCTTCATCTCGGCGGTAGCGTTCGCGACCATCCTGGCTGTGGTGGCGGGCTTGACGCTGTCGGGTGCTTCGGCCGTGTCGCATGATCTGTATGCGACCGTGTTCAAGAAGGGCAATGCCACCAGCGAAAACGAGCTGCGCGTGTCGAAGATCACCACCATCGCCCTGGGTATCGTGGCCGTGGTGCTGGGTATCGCTTTTGAGAAGCAGAACGTCGCCTTCATGGTGTCGCTGGCCTTCGCGATTGCCGCATCGGCCAACTTCCCGGTGCTGTTCATGTCGGTGCTGTGGAAGGATTGCACCACCCGCGGTGCCACGATCGGCGGCTTCCTGGGTCTGGCCACGGCAGTGGGCCTGACGATCGTGTCGAAATCGGTGTGGGTCGATGTGCTGCATCATCCGGCCGCAATCTTCCCGTACGCCTCGCCAGCGATCTTCTCGATGGCAGTGGGCTTCATCGGTATCTGGCTGTTCTCGATCACCGACAAGGGTCCTCGTGCCCGGATCGACCGTGCAGGCTTCGAGGCGCAGCAAGTGCGTGCCGAAACCGGTATCGGTGCTGCGGGCGCGTCGGGTCACTAAGACCGGCTCAGCTATCCAATAAACCGGGTGTGCGCCGCAAGGCGCCACTCGGTTTTTTACGCCTGAACGTTTCATGTTTCATGCTGTTGTTTCAGCATGAAACAACACCACGTCTCTTAAAGAGGTATCTGGGTAGAATCTGCACGCAAGTGCTTGATATGGAGGATCGGCGAATGCTGGCACGGTGCTTGCAATGAACTACACAACTTCTTCACCGTGATGACAAGGAACAGCATGAGCAAACTTTCCGCAGGCGCCGCCTTCCGCCAGGCGATCCTCGATGAATCCCCGCTGCAAGTCGTGGGCGCGATCAACGCCAACCACGCACTGCTGGCCAAGCGGGCCGGCTTCAAGGCCATCTACCTGTCCGGCGGCGGCGTCGCTGCCGGCTCCCTCGGCCTGCCCGACCTGGGCATCTCGAACCTCGACGACGTGCTGGTCGACGTGCGCCGCATTACCGACGTCTGCGACCTGCCACTGCTGGTCGACGTCGACACCGGCTTTGGCGCCTCGGCCTTCAATGTCGCGCGCACCGTGCGTTCGCTGTCCAAAGCCGGTGCCGCTGCCTGCCACATCGAAGACCAGGTCGGCGCCAAGCGCTGCGGCCACCGGCCGGGCAAGGAAATCGTCAGCAAGGAAGAAATGGTCGACCGCATCCGCGCTGCTGCCGACGCCCGCCTGGATGACGACTTCGTGATCATGGCACGCACCGATGCGCTGGCCGTCGAGGGCCTGGACGCGGCAATCGAGCGCGCCGTGGCCTGCGTCGAAGCGGGCGCCGACATGATTTTCCCGGAAGCGATGACGACGCTCGACATGTACAAGCGCTTCGCCGACGCCGTCAAAGTGCCGGTGCTGGCCAATATCACCGAGTTCGGCGCCACGCCGCTGTTTACCGTCGACGAACTGGCTGGCGCTGGCGTCGGCCTGGTGCTGTATCCGCTGTCGGCGTTTCGCGCGATGAACAAGGCCGCCGAAAACGTCTACACCGCGATCCGCCGCGACGGCACGCAGCAGCACGTGATCGACACGATGCAGACGCGCGCCGAACTGTATGACCGCATCGATTACCACAGCTACGAGCAGAAGCTCGACGCGCTGTTTGCCCAGAACAAAGTCAAGTAAGGAGACCTCACATGAATACGCAGAACCAGGAAACCCCGACCTTCAAGCCGAAGAAATCCGTCGCCCTGTCCGGCGTCGCCGCTGGTAATACCGCCCTGTGCTCGGTCGGCAAATCGGGCAACGACCTGCATTACCGCGGCTACGATATCCTCGATATCGCTACCACCAGCGAATTCGAGGAAATCGCTTACCTGCTGGTGCACGGCAAGCTGCCGAACGACGGCGAACTGCGCGGCTACAAGGCCAAGCTGCGCTCGCTGCGCGGCCTGCCGCAGGCGCTGAAAAGCGCGCTCGAAGCCTTGCCGGCCAACGCCCATCCGATGGACGTGATGCGCACCGGCGTGTCGGTCCTGGGCTGCACGCTGCCCGAGAAGGACGATCACCACATCAACGGCGCGCGCGACATTGCTGACCGCCTGATGGCATCGTTCGGCTCGATGCTGCTGTACTGGTACCACTTCAGCCACAGCGGCAAACGTATCGACGTGAACACTGACGACGATTCGATCGGCGGCCACTTCCTGCACCTGCTGCACGGCTTCGCGCCAAAAGAGTCGTGGGTGCGCGCGATGCACACGTCGCTGATCCTGTACGCCGAACACGAATTCAATGCGTCGACCTTCACCGCCCGCGTGATTGCCGGTACCGGCTCGGACATCCACTCGGCCATCACCGGCGCGATCGGCGCGCTGCGCGGACCGAAGCACGGCGGCGCCAACGAAGTCGCGCACGACATCCAGAAGCGCTATGACAACCCGGACGAAGCCGAAGCCGATATCCGCAACCGCGTGGCCAACAAGGAAGTCGTGATCGGCTTCGGCCATCCGGTCTACACGATCTCGGACCCGCGCAACAAGGTGATCAAGGAAGTGGCGCGCACCTTGTCGGAGGAGGGCGGCTCAATGAAGATGTTCGACATCGCCGAGCGCCTCGAGACCGTGATGTGGGACGTGAAAAAGATGTTCCCGAACCTGGACTGGTTCTCGGCCGTGTCGTACCACATGATGGGCGTGCCGACGGCGATGTTCACGCCGCTGTTCGTCATCGCGCGCACGTCGGGCTGGGCGGCGCACGTCATCGAGCAGCGCATCGACAACAAGATCATCCGTCCGAGCGCCAACTACGTGGGGCCGGAGGATCTGCAGTTCGTGCCGCTGGCAGAGCGCAAGTAACGCCATGAATACCGATTACCGTACATCCCTGCCGGGCACGGACCTCGATTACTTCGATACCCGCGCCGCCGTCGACGCGATCGCGCCGGGTGCCTACGCGACGCTGCCCTACACGTCGCGCGTGCTGGCCGAAAACCTCGTGCGCCGCTGCGCGCCCGCGACCCTGCGCGATTCGCTGAAGCAGCTCATCGAGCGCAAGCGCGACCTCGATTTTCCGTGGTTCCCGGCGCGCGTGGTCTGCCACGACATCCTCGGCCAGACCGCGCTGGTCGACCTGGCGGGCCTGCGCGACGCCATCGCGCTGCAAGGGGGCGACCCGGCGCTGGTCAATCCGGTGGTGCCGACGCAGCTCGTGGTCGACCATTCGCTGGCGGTCGAATGCGGCGGGTTCGACCCGGATGCGTTCACCAAGAACCGCGCCATCGAAGACCGTCGCAACGAAGACCGCTTCCACTTCATCGACTGGACCAAGAAGGCCTTCAAGAATGTCGACGTGATCCCGCCCGGGAACGGCATCCTGCACCAGATCAATCTTGAGCGCATGTCGCCCGTGATCCAGGCGGAGCGCGGTGTGGCCTATCCGGACACGCTGGTGGGCACCGACTCGCACACGCCGATGGTCGACGCGCTTGGCGTGCTCGCCATCGGTGTCGGCGGGCTGGAAGCGGAGAGCGTGATGCTGGGCCGCGCCTCGTGGATGCGCCTGCCCGACATCGTCGGCGTGGAACTGACCGGCAAGCCGCAGCCGGGCATCACCGCGACCGACGTCGTGCTGGCGCTGACCGAGTTCCTGCGCAATGCCAAAGTCGTCTCGACCTACCTGGAATTCTTCGGCGCCGGGGCAGCCGCGCTGACGCTGGGCGACCGCGCGACGATCGCGAACATGGCGCCCGAATTCGGCGCCACCGCCGCGATGTTCTACATCGACGAGCAAACCATCAAGTACCTGCGCCTGACGGGGCGTGACGACGCGACCGTGCATCTGGTCGAGACGTATGCGAAACATGCCGGCCTGTGGGCTGACAGTCTGCAGAGCGCCGAATACGAACGCACGCTGTCGTTCGACCTGTCGAGCGTGGTGCGTAATATCGCCGGCCCGTCCAATCCGCACAAGCGTGTACCGACGTCCGAACTGGCCGCGCGCGGCATCTCGGGCGTGGTGGAAAACACGCCGGGCCAGATGCCCGATGGCGCCGTCATCATCGCCGCGATCACCAGCTGCACCAACACCAGCAACCCGCGCAATATGGTCACGGCGGGTCTGTTGGCGCGCAATGCCAACCGCGCCGGTTTGACTCGCAAGCCGTGGGTGAAAAGTTCACTGGCGCCCGGCTCGAAGGCCGTCGCGCTGTACCTCGACGAAGCGGGCCTGAGTCAGGAGCTGGATCAGCTGGGCTTTGGTGTCGTCGCCTTTGCCTGTACCACCTGCAACGGCATGAGCGGCGCGCTCGATCCGGTGATCCAGGACGAGATCATCAAGCGCGACCTGTACGCAACGGCGGTCCTGTCGGGCAACCGCAATTTCGACGGCCGCATCCACCCGTACGCGAAGCAGGCCTTCCTGGCGTCGCCGCCGCTGGTGGTGGCGTACGCGATTGCCGGCACGATCCGCTTCGATATCGAGAAGGACGTGCTGGGGCTGGACAACGCAGGGCGCGAAATCCGCCTGGCCGACCTGTGGCCATCGGAGGAAGAAATCGACGCCGTGGTCGCCGCAAGTGTCAAGCCGGAACAGTTCCGCAAGGTCTACACGCCGATGTTCGCGCGCGTGGCCGACGATGGCGCCGCCGTCAGCCCGCTGTATGACTGGCGGGCGCAGAGCACCTATATCCGCCGGCCACCGTACTGGGAAGGCGCGCTGGCAGGCAGCCGGCCGCTGGCGGGAATGCGGCCACTGGCGGTATTGGGCGACAACATCACCACCGACCACCTGTCGCCGTCAAACGCGATCCTGCTGGACTCGGCCGCCGGCGAATACCTGGCCAAGATGGGCCTGCCCGAAGAAGACTTCAATTCGTACGCCACGCACCGGGGCGACCACCTGACGGCGCAGCGCGCGACGTTCGCCAATCCGACGCTCAAGAACGAGATGGTCAAGGATAGCCACGGCACGGTGATGGCCGGTTCGCTCGCGCGTATCGAGCCGGAGGGTGAAGTCACCCGCATGTGGGAAGCGATCGAGCATTACATGGCGCGCAAGCAGCCGTTGATCATCATTGCCGGCGCCGACTACGGCCAGGGTTCGTCGCGCGACTGGGCGGCCAAGGGCGTGCGCCTGGCGGGCGTCGAGGCGATTGCCGCCGAAGGCTTCGAGCGCATCCACCGCACCAACCTGGTGGGCATGGGCGTGCTGCCGCTCGAATTCAAGCCGGGCGAGAACCGCATCACCCTGGCCATCGACGGCACCGAGACGTTCGACGTGATCGGTGCGCGTACGCCGCGCGCCGAGCTCACGCTGGTCATCAACCGCGCGAGCGGCGAGCGGGTCGAGGTGGCAGTGACGTGCCGGCTCGATACGGCCGAAGAGGTAGCCATTTACGAGGCCGGCGGCGTGTTGCAACGCTTCGCGCAGGATTTCCTTGAATCGACGGTGAAGGCGGCATGATGGATTCAACCACGTATTCTCCCCAGCGCCGGATCGCCGCCACCTATATGCGCGGCGGCACCAGCAAGGGCGTGTTCTTCAAGCTGGACGACCTGCCGGACGACGCCCGCGTGGCCGGCGCCGCGCGCGACGCGCTGCTGCTGCGCGTGATCGGCAGCCCCGACCCGTACGGCAAGCAGATCGACGGCATGGGCGGCGCCACATCCAGCACCAGCAAGGCCGTCATCGTCGCGGCGTCCGCGCGCGCTGAGCACGACGTCGACTATCTGTTTGGCCAGGTGGCGATCGACAAGCCGTTCGTCGACTGGAGCGGCAATTGCGGCAACCTGTCGGCCGCGGTGGGGCCGTTCGCGATTGCCGCAGGCCTGGTCGATCCGGCGCGTGTGCCGCACGATGGCGTGGCCGTGGTGCGCATCTGGCAAGCCAACATCGGCAAGACCATCCTCGCGCACGTGCCGATCGTCGCTGGCCAGGTCCAGGAAACTGGGGGCTTCGAGCTCGATGGCGTCACCTTCCCGGCGGCCGAGGTGCAGCTGGAGTTCATGGATCCGGCCGCCGAGGAAGAGGGCGGTGGGGGCGCCATGTTCCCGACCGGGAATCTGGTCGATGAACTCGATGTGCCGGGTGTGGGCGTGCTGCGCGCCACGCTGATCAACGCGGGCATCCCGACCATCTTCATCGAGGCCAGCGCGCTGGGCTACGATGGCGCCGAGCTGCAGGATGCGATCAATGGCGACCCGCGTGCGCTGGCCGTGTTCGAGACGATCCGCGCCCACGGCGCACTGCGCATGGGCCTCATCGCCAGTATCGACGAGGCAGGCAAACGCCAGCACACGCCGAAGGTCGCGTTCGTGGCCAAGGCGGCCGGGTATGTGTCGTCGAGTGGCCGGCAAGTGGAGGCGGGCGAGATCGACCTGTTGGTGCGCGCGCTGTCGATGGGCAAGCTGCACCATGCGATGATGGGCACCGCGGCAGTGGCGATCGGCACGGCGGCGGCCATTCCGGGCACGCTGGTGAACCTGGCGGCCGGCGGCGGCGAGCGTTCGGCGGTGCGGTTCGGCCATCCGTCCGGCACGCTGCGCGTAGGCGCCGAAGCGGTCCTGGAAGACGGGCAGTGGCGCGTGGCGAAAGCCAGCATGAGCCGCAGCGCGCGCATCCTGATGGAAGGCTGGGTGCGGGTGCCCGGCTAGTGTCGCTTTCTCGTCGCGCGAGGCTGGAAGAACGAGCGGTTTCCGGGTTATGATTGACCTTCAGTGGTTGCTAAATGGCAACTCGCCGGATCATCATAACCAACAGCTTGCCTGCCTCGACGATGGATGGATTTTCGACCCCGTACGTTCCTGATGTACCGGCCCCCGGCGCGCTTGCGCGTGGCTTAGAGGGCGTGCGCCGCACGGTGCGCGAACAGCGCGCGATCTTTGAGCACGCACCGGTTGGCATTGCGGTCACCCAGCCCGACCAGATCCGTTCATTCAACCCGCGCCTGGGTGAAATGTTCGGCTATGCGCAGCACGAACTCGATACCATTTCGCTGCCGGACGTGTGCGTGTCGCCCGAGGCGTATCAGGCCCTGGCCACCGAAGCGTTCACCGTGCTGGGGCGGGGCGACATGTTCGAAAAGAGCGAGCAGCAGTTCCGGCGCCGCGACGGTTCGCCCTTCTGGGCGCGCCTGCGCGGCTGCTCGGTCGAACCGGGCAACCGCAGCGCGGGCACGATCTGGATCGTCGAGGATGTGACCGAGGCGCGCCAGGCGGCCAGTGAAATGCAGGCGATCATGACCAATGCGTCGATCGGCGTCATGTTCACCCGTAACCGCGTGATCCGGCGCGCCAATCCCGCCTTCTGCACGATGTTCGGCTATGCCGGCGATGAGCCGATCGGCGTCTCCACGCGCGTGCTGTACCCGGACGAAGAAGCGTACCGCGCGCTGGGCGCCGAGGCGTATCCGCAACTGGCGGATGGCCGGCCGTTTCGCACCGAACGCATCCTCGTGCGCAAGGACGGCGCGCCGGCCTGGGTCCTGATGATCGGCTACCAGGTTAATCCGCTCGACCCGGACAAGGGCACGATCTGGATGCTCGAAGACCGCACCCGCGAAAAGGGCGACGAGCAGTCGCTGCGCGATGCGCTGATGGAAAACCGCGCGATCCTGAATAATGCAGTGCTGGGCATCGCCGTCGTCGAGAACGGCCGCACACTGCATTGCAACCGCAAGATGGAAGAGCTGTTCGGCGCGCCGCCGGGCGGCATGGATGGCGCGCCGGTACGCGCGCTGTATCCGGACCAGGGCAGCTGGCTGGCGGCGCGCGCCGTGTCCGAGACGCAGTTCGCCACAGGCCAGGCCCATATGGCCGAGCATGAAATGGTACGCCGTGACGGTACGCGCTTCTGGGCGCGCCTGTCCGGGCGCCTGTTCGACGCCGCACTCACGCGCGGGCGCAGCGTCTGGCTGGTGGACGACGTGACGGCCCAGCGCGAAGCGGCTGACGCGGTGCGGCGCGCGCGCGACGAACTCGAAGTGCGCGTGGCCGAACGCACGGCCGAACTGGCCGGCGCCAATGCGCTGCTGCAGGAAGAAATCAACGAGCGGCGCCAGGCCGAGGCGCGCGTGCACCACATGGCGTACCACGACAGCCTGACGGGCCTGCCCAATCGCGCCATGCTGTCGGACCGGCTCGATGCGGCGATGCGCAGCGTGGCCAGCGGCGACGAAGCGCACAAGGGCGCGGGCCTGGCGCTGATCTTCCTCGACTTGGACCGGTTCAAGACGATCAACGATTCGCTCGGTCACCTAGTCGGCGACCTGCTGCTGTGCGAAGTCGCGCGCCGGCTGGTGCGCTCGGTGCGCCCGGGCGACCTGGTGGCCCGGCTCGGTGGCGATGAATTTGTCGTGCTGCTGCCCGGGGTCGAGGAGGGCGCTGCCGCTGCTGCCGTCGGCGACGCGATCATCGCGGCGCTGGCCTCGCCATGCGCCATCGAAGGCCGCAGCCTGCATATCTCGCCGTCGATCGGCATCTGCCTGTATCCGCAGGACGGTGGCGACGTCGATACGCTGATGCGCCACGCGGACGCGGCGATGTACCAGGCCAAGGCGGCGGGCCGCAACAATTATCAGTTTTTCACCGAGCGCATGAACCAGGCCGCGGCGCGCCACTTCGAGCTCGAATCGAGCCTGCGCGGCGCGCTGGCGCGCGACGAATTCGAGCTGCACTACCAGCCGATCATGTGCACCGCCACGCGCCGCGTGCATGGGCTGGAAGTGCTGCTGCGCTGGCGGCGCGGGGGCAATGAGCTGGTGGGGCCGGACGAATTCATTCCGATCCTCGAAGAGAGCGGCATGATCATGGCGGTGGGCGAATGGGTGATCCGCACCGCATGCGCGCAGAACCAGTTGTGGCGCAGCGAAGGGCTGGACGTGGTGCCGCTCGCGATCAACCTGTCGGCGCGCCAGTTCACGCACCACGGCCTGGTCGATTCGATCCGCGGCATCGTGCAGGAAACCGGCATCGACGCGGGCCTGGTGGAATTCGAGATCACCGAGACGGCCCTGATGCAGCATGGCGGCCAGACGCTCGAGACGCTGCATCAGATGAATGCGATGGGGATGTGCCTGTCGATCGACGACTTCGGCACGGGGTATTCGAGCCTGGCGTACCTCAAGCGTTTCCCGGTCCGCAAGATCAAGATCGACCGCGCCTTCGTGCGCGAGCTGGAAGTGAGCGCCGAGGATCGTGCAATCGTGGCGGCCGTGATGGCGCTGGCAAACAGCCTGCAGCTGGCGGTAGTGGCCGAAGGCGTGGAGACGGAAGGGCAGTATGCGCTGCTGCGCTCGTTCGGCTGCGGTTTCGCGCAGGGTTATCTGTTCGCGCGACCGTTGCCGGCCGCGCAGATCGGCAGACTGCTGGCCGGTTAGTCGGCCAGCGTCGCTACCACGGGGGCGTGGTCCGACGGCTGCTCCCATTTACGGGTTTCGCGATCGATGTGGCATGCGGTGCAGCGCTCGGCCAGTGCCTTGGACAGCAGGATGTGATCGATGCGCAGCCCGCGGTTGCGGCGAAACGCCATCTGGCGATAGTCCCACCAGCTGTACTGCTTCTCGGGCTGCTCGAACAGGCGGAAGGCGTCGGCCAGGCCCAGGGCGATGAGCGCCTGCAGCGCGTCGCGCTCGGGCAGCGAGAAGTGAATCCGGCCTTCCCATTCGGCCACGTCGTGCACATCGCGCGCTTCGGGCGCGATATTGTAGTCGCCGAGGATCGCGAACTGCGGATGCGCGGCCATCTCGGCCGCCACCCAGGTCTGCAGCGCCGCCAGCCAGGCCAGCTTGTAGGCGTACTTGTCTGAGCCGACTTCCTGCCCGTTGGGTACGTACGCGCAGATGAAACGCACGCCACCGATCGTCGCGGCCAGCAGGCGCTGCTGTGGATCGTCAAAATGCGGATTGTTGCGCACGACATCTTCAATCGGCAAGCGGGACAAGATCGCCACGCCGTTGTACGTCTTCTGACCCGAGAACGCGACCTGGTAGCCGGCGGCATTGAGTTCGGCGACCGGGAACTTGTCGTCGGTCAGCTTCGTCTCTTGAATGCAGAGCACGTCAACAGGATTGGTGGCCAGCCATTGCAACAAATGTGCAAGGCGAACTTTCAAAGAATTCACATTCCAGGTGACAATTTTCATCGGTTTATCTACAGTTAACGTTGTGAAGTTGCTGATAGCTCAAGTGTGTCTAGGCGAATTGCTTGCCAACCGGCTATTATTAACGAAATTACCGGATTGATTCCGTGTCATGCATGAAATAACGATAGGGTTATCCATGTCGGGTTGGTATAATTACAACACCTGATGACACTATTCATTGGTAGCTTTCCAAAAAGTATTGCCCGATTCGCCCGTCAAGACTATAACTAGTCGGGTCCGGTACTTGTCGCAAAAAGCGACAGCATCGAGGGATTGCTTTTTGGTAATAATAAAATTGCGTAGGTGCAACTTTCATTGTACCATTGGCGGGTCGCGATGCAGCGTTGGTCGACAGCTCACACAGTTGTTTCAAGCCATCGACGTGCGCTAGTGGTACTATTGTGAAATATTGCGTTCAGGAGTTCATCATCCTGGCGCAGAATTGAAAAGGACAGAAATGCGCAGTGCATTTGAAGCATGGGCCCAGCGTGAAGGCCACATCGTTCGCCGCCGCGAAGACAAGCCCGAGGAATACCTCGTTTTCGAGACCCAGCGTCGTTGGGTGATCTGGCAAGCTGCTCTGGCGCATGGCGCCAAGACCGCGGCCGATTCGCCATCGAAGTTCGGCAAGGATGGCAGCCCTGTGCCAGCCATCGCGCCCGACGAAGCGGCAGTGCGCAACAGCGTGCTGAACGAAGTCCTGGACGCTTTCAGCGAACTGGACGAGACCGCCGGCATGGAAGGCGTGCTCAAGGTCATCCAGGGCCTGAAGAAAAAGCAGAAGGCCGAGGCCGAAAAGGTCTGACCCGGTCTGCCGGATGCATTACCGCCACTACAAAGGCGGCATCTACGAGCTGGTGTGCGAGGCGCTGCTGGAATCCGACCACACCCCGGTCATCGTGTACCGGGCTGAGGACGGCGCCGTCTGGGTGCGCCCCCGCGACGCTTTCTTCGATACCGTCACGGTCGGCGGCGCCACGCAACCGCGTTTCGCGCCGCTGGACTGATCCTTCCTCAGTATTTTCGCGCTGCTGCCGTTAAAGAAGCATCTGCTTCTCGACGGTCGCCATGTTGCCTTTTCTCCGCCCACTCGTTCTGTCCGCGCTTGCCCTCTTGGGCGGCTGCGCGACCATGTCCGATTCCCCGACGCAGCAGCTCGAAGTGCGCACGGTGCTCGACTACCGCGAGATCGGCGGGGTCGGCTGTATCCTGAGCAATGATGCCGGCCGCTGGTACGTGATCGCCCCAGGACGCGTGACGGTCACGCGCAACAAGGGACCGCTGGCGATCAGCTGCAAGAAGCAGGGCGTGGCCATCGCCGCCGAGACCGTCCAGGCGCAGCTCAATACCAGCAACCTCGTGGGCAACCTGGTCACGACCGCCGGCATCGGCCACTACGTCGACCGCTACTCGGGCGCCGGTTATGGCTACCCCTCCACGCTGACCGTACTGATGCAGCCAGCAGAAAATTCCCCCGCCGCCGCAGGCGCCGAACCGGTAGCAACAAGGATGTTCTGACCCGATTTGAGCAAAGCCGGGGTCAGGTCTGACATTCGGACACGATCTCAACAATAAAGCCGGGGTCAGGTCTGACATTCGGACACGATCTCGACAATCGGGTAGGCGGGACGAGCTGGTACAGCGCTATCCTAATACTGGGCAAGGCACCATCTGAAATGTCTACGGCTGAGCTCGTGTCCGAATGTCAGACCTGACCCCCGCTGTGTGACCGAGCTCGTGTCCGAATGTCAGACCTGACCCCCGCTGTATGACCCCCGCTGTGCTGAGGTCGTGTCCGAATGTCAGACCTGACCCCGGCTGTGTACTCAGCGTCGAGACGAAAAAAAGCCCCGCATGCGGGGCTTTTGTGCGATGCGTGGGGTGCTTACACGCGATTCATCAGGAACGTGGTCAAGAGCGGTACCGGGCGGCCGGTGGCGCCCTTGGCGGCGCCCGACTTCCAGGCGGTGCCGGCGATGTCGAGGTGGGCCCAGGTGTACTTGCGGGTGAAGTTCTCCAGGAAGCACGCGGCCGTGATCGATGCGGCGCCCGGGGTGCCGATATTGGCCAGGTCGGCGAAGTTCGACTTGAGCTGGTCGTTGTAGATCTCGCCCAGCGGGAAGCGCCAGGCCACGTCGCCAGCCTGCTTGCCGGCCGTGAGCAGCTCGTCGGCCAGCGCGTCGTGCGCGGCGTCGTCGCGGGTGAACAGGCCGCTCGTGTGGTGGCCCAGGGCCACGATGCAGGCGCCCGTCAGCGTGGCGATGTCGACCACGACAGCAGGGTTGAAGCGCTCGGCGTACGACAGCGCGTCGCACAGCACCAGGCGGCCTTCGGCGTCGGTGTTGAGGATTTCAATCGTGGTGCCGTTCATTGCGGTGACGATGTCGCCCGGCTTGGCCGCGCGACCCGATGGCATGTTTTCGCAGGCGACGACGATGCCGATCACATTGAGCTTCAGGCCCATCTCGCCGATGGCGCGGAAGGTGCCCAGCACCGAACCGGCGCCGCACATATCGTATTTCATCTCGTCCATGCTCGGACCCGGCTTGATCGAGATACCGCCCGAGTCGAACGTGATGCCCTTGCCGACCAGGACGACCGGCGCGTCGTTTGGCTTGCCGCCGTTGTGGCGCAGGACGATGAACTTCGGCGCTTCTTCGCTGCCGCGCGCGACGGCCAGGAAGCTGCCCATCTTGAGCGCTTCGAGCTGCTTGCGTTCCAGGACCTCGAGGCCGAAGCCGAAGTCGTCGGCCAGCTTGCGCGCCGTTTGTGCCAGGTAGGTCGGGGTGCAGATGTTCGGCGACAGGTTGCCCAGGTCGCGCGTGAGCTTCATGCCGTTGGCAATCGCCGCGGCCTGCGCCAGGGCGGCCTTGGCACTACCTGCGTCCGGCGTGGCGATGACGACCTTGCGCACGCCGGTCAGTGCCGGTTCTTTCTTGCTTTTTTGTGCGTCGGTACGGTATTCGGCGTCGCTCGAAGCGAGCACCAGCGCCTGCAGCGCCCAGTTCGCGTCGCGTTCTTTCACGCTGTCGAGCGGGAATGCGATAATGGCGTCCGTGGAACCCAGCGTGGCGAACATTTTCAGGGCGGCGGTTGCGCCCGTGGTGAAGCTTTTCTGGGAAACGATCTCGTCAGCGCCCAGGCCGACGAGCAGCACGCGCGCCGCAGTCACGCCCGCAACGCCGCGCAGCAGCAGGGTCGAACCAGGCTTGCCGCTGATGTCGCCGGACTTGACCGCCGCGCTGATCTCGCCATTCACGTCGAGTGCTTTTGCTGCAGCCGACAATTTTTTATTTTCGAACACCGCCACTGCTACACAGCCGGTCTTCGCCGCTGCCAGGGTGTTTTTTGTGTCGAATGCTTTTATGCTAAAGTCCATTTGGTTCTCCGATTCGTTGTTCGCGGCGGACTGCCTAATCTGCAATTATAACGACTCTATTGAATGATCTTCCGACGTTCCCTGCAACGTGAGTTGGCAAGCGCCGCTGGCGCGACCTTCACGGTGCTGTTTTCCATTCTTGTGACCTGGACGCTGATCGCCATCCTTGGCCGCGCGGCGGGCGGCAAGGTCGCGTCCGGCGACGTGCTGTCGCTGATCGTGTTCCGCAGCGCCGAGCTGCTGCCGATCATCCTGATCCTCACGTGCTTCATCGCCGTTGTCGCCGCTGTCACGCGCAGTTACCGCGATTCCGAAATGGTGGTCTGGTTCGCATCCGGCCAGTCGCTGCTGGCGTGGATCCGGCCCGTGCTCACGCTGGGCCTGCCGATGGTGTTCGTCGTGGCCGCGCTGTCGCTCGTCGTCACGCCATGGGCCAAGATGAAGAGCGCGGAATTCGTCGAGCGTTTCCAGAAGCGCGAAGACCTGCAGCGCGTTGCGCCGGGCCAGTTCCGCGAATCGAGTTCGAACGACCGCGTGTTCTTTGTCGAGCGCAGCGCCGAAGGCACGACCGTCGTGCAGAACGTGTTCGTCAACAGCGTCGATGGCAACACGCACTCGGTCGTGGTGGCCAAGCAGGGCGTGATCGAATCGGACGGCAAGGGCGGCCAGTTCCTCGTGCTGAGCAACGGGCGCCGCTACGAAGGCATTCCCGGCCAGGCCAACTTCCAGACGATGGAGTTCGAGCGCTACAGCATGCGCGTGGCCACGCAGGCCCCGATGCTCGGCGCCGACATTCCGGTGGCGGCGCTGTCCACGCCTGCGCTGCTGCTTGCGCCCAACCGCTTTACGCAGGCCGAACTGCTGGCGCGCATCGCCGCGCCGATCACCTGCCTGATCCTGATGCTGCTGGCGATCCCGCTCGGCTTCGTCAACCCGCGCGCCGGGTCGTCGGCCAACATGATCCTGGCGCTGCTGATCTTCTTCACCTATAACAATCTGGTGCGGTTGTCCGAAGCCAGCGTCAAGCAGGGCAAGCTGGCGTTTGCCATGGGCTGGTGGCCGCTGCACCTGTTCGCGCTGCTGTGCGTGGCGGGCCTGTTTGCCTGGCGCCTGAACGTGAACCACCCGTACCACCCGCTGGTCATGCTGAGCGCCTTCAAGCGCCGCCTGCGCAAGCCGCAGCCCTTGCACAAGCGTGACGAGGCGGCCGTCGAATGAAAATCCTCCAGCGCTACTTCGCAATCAATATCTTCCAGGCGGTGGCCTTCGTGCTGGCCGCCTTCCTGGCGCTCGTCGCCTTCATGGACCTGACCAGCATCCTGCCATCGGTCGGCAAGAACGACTTCGGCATGCAGCACGCGTTTCTGTATGTGCTGCTGCTCGTGCCGGGCAATGTCTACCAGGTGATGCCTGTGGCCGCGCTGATCGGTACCATCTACACGATGGCGCAATTTGCCTCGAGCTCCGAGTTTACCATCATGCGTGCCTCGTCGATGTCGACCCGGCATGCGGCCTGGATGCTGTTCAAGATTGGCGCCATCTTCGTCGTGGTGACGTTCATTTTCGGGGAGCTGATCACCCCGCGCACGGCGCCCATTGCCGAGCGCATGCGCCTGACCGCCAAGGGCGGCTCGGTCTCGGCCGAGTTCCGCTCGGGGATGTGGACCAAGGACAGCGTCCATGAAAACGGCGTGCGCGGCACCATCACCGGCTCGCGCTTCTTCAACGTGCGCCGCATCGCGGCCGACGGCCAGCTGGAAGACGTGCGGCTCTACGAGTTCGACAACAATATGCGCATGCGCTCGCTCGTGACGGCGGCGCGCGGCACCTATGGCGGCAACAACACGTGGCGCCTGACGGACGTGACGGAAACGATGTTCACCAACAGCCGCGAGTTGCCGGCGCCCGGTTCGGCCGTGCCGGAAGGGCAGACGATCCAGAGCACGTATGGCCAGGAAACCGCGGCCATCGCGACGCGCAAGCTGGCTACCTACACGCTGGCGTCCGAGATCACGCCGAAGATCCTGTCGGTATCGCGCTCGGATCCCGAGCGCATGTCGGCGGCCGAACTGGCGGTGTACACGCGCCACCTGGCCGAGAACAAGCAGGAGACCGAGCGCTTCAAGGTCGCGTTCTGGAAAAAGGTCATCGATCCGTTTTCGATTTTCGTGCTGATGGCGCTGGCGCTGCCGTTCGCCTACCTGCACACGCGCAGCGGCGGCGTGAGCCTGAAGATCTTCATCGGGATCATGATCGGCGTGAGCTTCCTGCTGATCAATTCCCTGTTCTCGCACCTCGGTGTGCTGACCATCCTGCCTGCGTTCTTCACGGCGCTGGCGCCCAGCCTGTTATTCCTGCTCATGGCGCTTGGTGCGCTGTGGTGGGTGGAGCGACATTAAGCATGACGACAATGAAACGTGGCCTGATCCTGTTTGCCCACGGCGCGCGCGCCGCGTCATGGGCGGTTCCCTTCGAGCGCTTGCGCGACCAGACGCGCGAGCGTGTCGCCGGTGCGGTCGTGGAGCTGGCATTCCTGGAACTGATGACGCCAAGCCTGCCCGATACCATCGACGCCATGCGCGCGCAGGGCATCGACGACATCACGGTAGTGCCGGTGTTTTTGGGGAAGGGTGGTCACTTGCTGCGTGATTTGCCCGCGCTGTGCGACGAGGTGCGCGCGGCGCATCCGGCGTTGACGCTCAATGTCGCCGGCGCCATCGGTGAGGATCCGGGCGTGCAGCGGGCGATGACCGATTATTGCGTCAATTCGTTGGGTACGGTGTCAATGTAGCAGGTAGGGTGGACGGGTATCCCGTCCACGCGTTCAACGACCCGCAATCAATCCGGCTGGTGCTCGCGCCGCGCCAGCGCTTCACCCATCATGACCAGCACCGGCCCGTGGCCCGGTTCCAGCCCACGTGCCAGGTCGGTCAGCGTCAAACGCAGAATGCGTTGATCGACGCGGCTGCAATTTTCCACCACGACCACCGGCAGATCGGCACGCCGTCCCTCGGCCAGTAACCGTTCTGCGGTGGCCGCCGCTTCACGCCCACCCATGTACTGAACCAGCGTATCGGTTTCGGGCAAAGCAGGATGGTCCGGTTCATCCGGCGCCGTGCTGGACGTGAAGAACGCCACGCTACGCGCCACACCACGCTTGGTCAGCGGTTGCTTGGTGGCTGCCGCGGCAGCGACGGCGGTGGTAATCCCCGGTACGACTTCGACCTCGATCCCTTCGGCTTCGAGTGCCCGCAATTCTTCATCGGCGCGGCCAAACAGCATCGGGTCACCGCCTTTGAGGCGCACGACCAGCGCATACTTGTGTGCGCACTCGACGATCTGGCCGTTGATCACCGTCTGCGCCATCGACCGCTGGCCCGAGCGCTTGCCGACCGAGATTTTGTCGGCCCGCTCGCACAACGCCAGCATCTCGGGCGTGACCAGCGCGTCGTACAGCACCACGTCGGCGGCTGCCAGCAGGCGCGCACCGCGCACCGTGATCAGGTCAGCTGCGCCGGGGCCTGCTCCCACCAGATAGACTTTGCCCAGTGCCGCCATACCGTCCCTTCGTTGTTTATGCGTCGATGCGGATCATACCTGCGGCCACGGTCTGGTGGGTGACTTCGTCGATCAGGATGAAGGCGCCCGTCGCGCGGATCGCGTCGTAGGCATCGGCCGCCAGCGGCTGCTGGACGGTCAGTTGCACACGTGCGATGTCGTTGAGCTTGAGCCCCTCGGCCGGATGGCGCTGTTGCGTGTTCACGTCCAGCAGCGTGTCGATGCGCGCGAACTTGGCCGCCGTCTGGCGCGTGCCGTGCTTGAGCCAATACTTGCGGCGCAGGTCGAGCGGCTCATCGGCCATCCAGCACACGTCGGCGGTAACCTGCTTGAGCAAGGTCGCCGGCTGCGTGCTACCGGCCAGCATGTCGCCGCGTGAGACGTCCACGTATTCGTTCAACACCAGCGTGACCGACTGGCCGGCCGTGGCCGACTGCAGCGCGCCGTCGAACGTGACGATCTCCTTGACCGTCGCGCTCTGGCCGGACGGCTGAACGACCAGCGTATCGCCCACGTTCACGACGCCCGATTCGATGCGGCCCATATAGCCACGGAAGTCCTTGGCCGCGTGGCCGTTGTGGCGTGCCACCAGCTGCACCGGGAAGCGGAAGGGCGCGCTGTGCGCTTCGTCGTAGACCGACAGCGATTCGAGCAGGTCGATCAGCGTCGGGCCGCTGTACCACGGCGTGTTCGTCGATTTCTCGACCACGTTGTCACCGGTGAGCGCCGACAGGGGGATCGCCGTGATGTCCTTCAGGCCCAGCGACGTCGCAAACTTCTGGTATTCGGCCACGATGCGGTCGTAGATCGCCTGGTCGTACCCGATCAGGTCCATCTTGTTGACGGCCACCACGACGTGCTCGATCTGCAGCAGTTTCGCGATGGTCGAGTGGCGTTTGGTCTGCGTGAGCAGGTCAACGCCGCCGTCTTCGCGCAGCGTGACCTTCGAGACGTCGATCAGGATGATGACGGCGTCGGCGGTCGATGCGCCCGTGACCATATTGCGCGTGTACTGCTCGTGGCCCGGCGTGTCGGCGATGATGAACTTGCGCTTGGGCGTGGCGAAGTAGCGGTAGGCCACGTCGATCGTGATGCCCTGTTCGCGCTCGGCTTCGAGGCCGTCGGTCAGCAGCGACAGGTCGATCGTGTCGCCCACGGTACGCTTGTGCTTGGCGCGCGAGACGGCGGCCAGCTGGTCGGCGAAGATGCCCTTGCTGTCAAACAGCAGGCGGCCGATCAGCGTGCTCTTGCCATCGTCGACCGAGCCGGCGGTGATGAAGCGCAGCAAGGAGCGGTTGGCCTTGGTGTCGCCGTTGGCGTTGAGATCAGTCATGGCGTTCATCAGAAGTATCCTGCTTTCTTGCGTTTTTCCATCGAGGCTTCGGAGGTCTGGTCATCCATGCGCGTGGCGCCCCGTTCGGTGATGTCGGTAATCGCCGTTTCGGCAATGATGTCGGCCAGCGAATCGGCGCTGGAAGCCACCGGGCAGGTGCACGAGATGTCGCCCACGGTCCGGAAGCGCACGGTGCGGTTCTCGACCGCTTCGCCCTCGCGCGCCGGGGTCAGGGGCGTCAGCGGCACCAGCAGACCATTGCGTTCGATGACGTCGCGCTGGTGCGCGAAATAGATCGACGGCAGCGCCAGTTTCTCGCGGGCGATGTATTGCCACACATCGAGCTCGGTCCAGTTCGAGATCGGGAACACGCGCATGTTTTCGCCCGGATGGACGCGGGTGTTATACAGGTCCCACAGTTCAGGGCGCTGGGCTTTCGGGTCCCACTGGCCGAATTCGTCGCGGAACGAAAAGATGCGTTCTTTGGCGCGGGCTTTTTCTTCGTCGCGGCGCGCGCCGCCGATGCAGGCGTCGAAGCCGTGTTCGGCGATAGTTTCCAGCAGCGTGACGGCCTGGGCCGCGTTGCGCGAATCGGTGGCCGGATTGCGCAGGCGCACCGTGCCGCGGCGGATCGATTCTTCGACGCTGCCGACGATCAGGCGTTCGCCCAGTTCAGCGGCGCGGGCGTCGCGGAAGGAAATCACTTCGTCGAAGTTGTGGCCGGTGTCGATGTGCACGAGCGGGAACGGGAAGCTGCCCGGGCGGAAGGCTTTTTCGGCCAGGCGCAGCAGGACAACCGAGTCCTTGCCGCCCGAGAACAGCAGGGCGGGATTGCTGCATTCGGCGGCCACTTCGCGCAGGATGTGGATCGCTTCCGATTCCAGCGCGTCCAGGTGGGCGGCGTTTACTTCATTAAAGATATTCTCGGTAACAGATGTCATGGCGGTGCCTGTTGTTGTTGTGGCTTAGGCAGCCACGGATTTAATGCGAATAAGTTTGCCGTCGACCACGTGCAACCCGCATTCCTTCGATTCCGGGTTTTCCCACCACCAGCGGCCGGCGCGCACATCTTCACCGGGCTGGACAGCGCGGGTGCACGGTTCGCAACCGATCGACGGAAAACCCCGATCGTGCAGCGCGTTGTACGGCACATTGTTCGAGCGCAGATAGTCCCAGACGTTCTCTTCGCTCCAGTCCGTCAACGGATTGAACTTTTGCATGGCGTGGCTCAGATCGTCTTCCTGCACCGCCAGTTCGGCGCGGGTGGCCGATTGCGCGCGGCGCTGGCCCGTGATCCAGGCGCGCTTGCCGGCCAGCGCGCGGCCGAGCGGCTCGACCTTGCGGATGCGGCAGCATTCCTTACGCATGTCCACGCTCTCGTAGAACGCGTTCAGGCCGCTCTGCGTGACGTAGCGCTCGACCGCCAGCGGGTCGGGACGGAACAGGGCGATATCGTAGTCGTACGTTTCCTTGACGCGATCGATCATCGCCAGCGTCTCGGCATGCAGACGGCCCGTCTCGAGCGAAAAGATCGCAATCGGCAAATTTGCCTTCAGGATCAGGTCGGTCAGCACCATGTCTTCCGCCGCCAGGCTCGATGCAAACACCGCTGGCGTGAAATCACGGGCAATACGTTCCAGGATCGCGCTGGTCTCGGCCACGCGACGATGCAGATCGCTCATGGGTTACTCCTAGCTGGCAACGTCGGCGGGCGGCGCCGGGGTTTCCCGCGGCACGCGGCGGAACAACGGCACCGGATTGTCGATCGACGCCTGGTAGGTTTCCGAAAACACCGACAAGCCCTTGAGCGCATCGTGGATGCTGCGATCCTGGCGGGTGGCAAACGCGTCGAAGCCGCAGCGCTGCATCTGGAACAGCTGGTCGCGCAGCACGTCGCCGATGGCGCGCAGTTCGCCTGTCCAGCCCAGGCGGCGGCGCAGGTTGAAGGCCGTCGAGTAGCCACGGCCATCGGTGAACTTCGGGAAGTCGATCGCGATGACCGCAAAGCGGCCCAGATCGTCCTTGATGCTCTCCGCGCGTTCGTCCGGCGCCAGCCATATGCCGAGCTCGGCGCGCGTCTCCAGCGCAGCGCGCTGGGCCAGCCAGACGGTCAGCGGCACGATGATCTTGCCGGCCGGGACCTCGATTGTCTCGGCTGCATCGGTTTCTGCAAGACGCAGCACGCTCCAGTCGTCGGCGACGACTTCGCGGCCCTTGATGATCTGTGGGTGAGCGTCAAGCATACTGATCTTCCTTCGCTGGTTCGCCGGCCGGAATCGGCGTGGCATACACATGTTCCTTGAACGGGGCGATGCCCAGGCGGCCTACGGTGTCGACGAAGCGCTCACCCTCGATCCGACACTGGACATACGTCTCGAGCAGGCGCCCGATGACTTCCGGCATTTGCGGCGCCGAGAACGACGGGCCGATGATCTTGCCGATGGCTGACGTGTTGCCCTGCGCACCGCCGACCGACACCTGGTACCACTCGCTGCCATCCTTGTCCACGCCCAGGATTCCGATATTGCCGACGTGGTGGTGGCCGCAGGCATTGATGCAGCCCGAGATATTCAGTTCGATGTCGCCGATGTCGTGCTGGAAGTCGAGGTCGTCGAAGCGTTCGGCAATCGCCGCGGCAATCGGCAAGGACTTGGCATTGGCCAGCGAGCAATAGTCGCCGCCCGGGCAGGCAATGATGTCGGTCAGGAGGCCAATGTTCGGCGTGGCCAGGCCCTGCGATTTGAGCAATTGCCACAGCGCGAACAACTGGCTTTGCTCGACATCGGCCAGCACCAGATTCTGCTCGTGCGTCACGCGCACTTCGCCAAAGCTGAACTGGTCGGCCAGGTCGGCCACGAAATCGAGTTGCCCGTCGGTGGCGTCGCCCGGCGGCACGCCGGTTTTTTTCAGCGACAGCAGCACGGCCGCGTAACCCGGCACCTTGTGTGGCTTGACGTTGCGGTCTAACCAGTTGGCGAACGGCTTGTTGTCCGGCTGCGACGCAGCCACGTCGATCGTCTCGAGCGTGCGATAGGCGTGCGGCTGGAACCACTTGGCAACGCGGTCGAATTCTTCCTGCGTCAGCGTTTCAGGGCCATCCTTCAGGTCGGCCCATTCGGCTTCGACCTGACGCGTGAATTCCTCGACGCCCATGGCTTTAAGCAAAATCTTGATACGTGCCTTGTACTTGTTGTCGCGGCGACCGTTCTGGTTGTACACGCGCATCACGGCTTCGGTGTAGGTCAGCAGGTGCTGCCACGGCAGGAAATCGCGGATGACGCTACCCAGGATCGGCGTGCGGCCCATGCCGCCACCGGCCATGAACTTGAAGCCGACTTCGCCTGCTTCATTGTGCACAACCGTCAGACCGATATCGTGCACGGCAATGGCCGCGCGGTCTTCGACTGCGCCATTGATGGCGACCTTGAACTTGCGGGGCAGGGCGGCAAATTCCGGGTGGAAGGTGCTCCACTGGCGCAGGATCTCGGCAAACGGGCGCGGATCGATGATCTCATCGGCCGCCACACCGGCGAATTCGTCGGTGGTGATGTTGCGGATGCAATTGCCCGAGGTCTGGATGGCGTGCATCTCGACGGAGGCCAGGTCGGTCAGGATGTCCGGGGTCTGCTCCAGCTCGATCCAGTTGTACTGGATGTTCTGGCGCGTGGTGAAGTGGCCGTAGCCGCGGTCGTAGGTGCGGGCTATGTGGCCAAACATGCGCACCTGGGCGCTCGACAGCAGGCCGTACGGCACGGCGACGCGCAGCATGTAGGCGTGGCGCTGCATGTACAGGCCATTCTGCAGGCGCAGCGGGATGAATTCTTCTTCGAGCAACTCACCGCTCAGGCGGCGCGCCACCTGGTCGCGATACTGGGCGATGCGCTCGCGCACGATGAGATGGTCGTACTGGTCGTAACGATACATGGGCTTGTTCCGGTAAGGGCGGATAGTGCACGCCCATTCAATAATGTTCCGATGATACGGAGATCGGCTTATATTCCAAACTACGGATAATTTATTTGCTTATATACGTAACCTGAATAAGCATCTTAAAATGCTGTTCGCAGATCCAACAAGAATATTTCCAGAATGAACCTCCATCAGCTGCGCTTCGTGCGCGAGGCCGTGCGCCAGAACTACAACCTGACCGACGCCGCCAAATCGCTGTTTACATCGCAGCCGGGGGTCTCGAAGGCGATCATCGAGCTGGAAGAAGAGCTGGGCGTCGACATCTTCACGCGCCACGGCAAGCGCATTCGCGGCCTGACCGAGCCGGGCCGGCTGGTACTGCAGTCGGTCGAGCTGATCATGCAGGAGATCGAAAGCCTCAAGCGCATCGGCAAGGAATACGCCGCCCACGACAGCGGCAGCTTCACGATTGCCACCACGCACACGCAGGCGCGCTACATGCTGCCGAAAGTGGTGCAGGCGTTCATGCAGAAGTACCCGAAGGTGCGCCTGTCGTTGCTGCAGGGTAATCCGAAGCAGATCGCCGACATGGTCAAGAGCGACCAGGCCGACCTGGCCATCGCCACCGAAGCGATCACGACGATCGATGGCCTGATCACGCTGCCGGCCTACCAGTGGGAGCACGTGGTGGTGGCCCCGCCCGAGCACCCGCTGTTCAAGTCGCGGGCGATCTCGCTCGAAGAAATCGCCAGCTACCCGATCATCACGTATGATGCCGCCTTCGCCGGGCGCAGCAAGATCGATCACGCTTTCGGCCTGCGCGCCCTGAGCCCGGACGTCCTGCTGGAGGCGATCGACGCCGACGTGATCAAGACCTATGTCGAACTGGGCATGGGCATCGGCATCATCGCCGGCATGGCGTTCGATGCCGAGCGCGACCGCGGCCTGCGCGCAATCCCGGTCGGCCACCTGTTCGGCATGAACACGTCGCGCGTGGCGATCAAGCAGGGCGCCTACCTGCGCAGCTATGTGTACACCTTCATCGAACTGCTGACGCCGACACTGAATCGCAAGATGGTC
This sequence comes from Oxalobacteraceae sp. CFBP 8761, assembly GCA_014841595.1. Lineage (NCBI taxonomy): Bacteria > Pseudomonadati > Pseudomonadota > Betaproteobacteria > Burkholderiales > Oxalobacteraceae > Oxalobacteraceae sp. CFBP 8761. Next base: position 894,360 of record JACYUE010000002.1, read on the forward strand.
GAATCGGCCATGCGCGGTGGGGACAATTACGAACTTTGATGCACAACGACATTTCAATGGAAACACCGATGGACAAGAATCCGGTTATCGCCTACTACGACAGCATTGCCGCTCACTATGACAACGCCGCCGCCGAGGTGGCCGACGAGCAGCTGGAAGACCTGGACGAAGCGCGCGAGCAAATTTCCACGCTGCTGGCTGGCCACCGCATCCTGGAGCTGGGCTGCGGCAGCGGCGCCTGGACCGAGGTGCTGGCCGAGACCGCCGAGTCGATCGTCGCCACCGACGCCAGCGCCGCGATGCTCGAGCTCGCGCAGATGCATGGCGAAGACCTGGACAATGTCGAATACCGCCTGATGGATGCCCTCGCGCTGCCAGACGATCTGGGCACGGGCGAAGACAAGTTCACGGCCGTGTTCCTGGGCGGCCTGTGGGCGCACCTGACCCGCAAGCAGCAGGACGATCTGCTGCAATCACTGAAAAAGCGTCTGGGCAAGGATGTGCTGCTGGTGCTGTTCGACGACAACTACGTCGAAGGCGAGAGCGCCGTCACCGTGCGCACCGATTTGCTGGGCAATACTCACGAATTCCAGCTCGATGCCGACGGCAAGCAGCATGAACTCGTCAAGAACTACCCGACCGACAGCGCGCTGCGCAAGCGCGTTGGGGTGGCGGGACGCGAGATCCGCGTGGCGCGCTGGGAGTTTTACTGGGTGCTGACCTGCCGCTTGAAATGACCGTGTCTTTGCAGCCAGCCGACAGCCGCTTCACGGTCGAGCGTGCGACACGCGAGGATCAGGCGCTGTTGTTCCGCATGCTGCAGTTCTATTACTTCGAGGCGACCCAGTGGAGCGGCGAAGACTTGCTGGAAGATGGGCTGTACGAGTCCGATGCAGCTGGCGTGGCAAGCTACTGCGAGCCGGACGGCGCGGACGTAGCCTGGCTGTTGAAGGTAGACGGCCACCCGGCCGGTGTCGTGTTGGTCGAAACGATCCCGTTCGAAGGTGGACAGATCCGGGAATTGGCCGACCTGTTTGTCATGCCGAAGTACCGCCGTCTCGGCCTGGCCGAGGCGGCTACGCGCAAGATCGTGCCGGGTCACGAAGGGCCGTGGTTGTTGTCGGTGTTTCGCAAGGATGAACGTGCGCTGCGTTACTGGCAGGGCGCCTTTGCGCGGCTGCCGTTCAGGTCGGTCCAGCTCGGGCCACACTATGCGCTTTTTCACCAGTTCATCATCAATGGTGATGTGTCCGGCTGATCTTTCAGAACCACTTACTTCATTCTTATCATGCACATCTGGGTCGATGCCGATGCCTGTCCTGGCGTCATCAAGGACATCCTGTTCCGGGTAGCGGAACGCACCCAGTTGCCCGTCACGCTGGTGGCGAATCAGTTGATGCGCGTGCCGGGCTCGCGCTTCATCCGCGCGCTGCAGGTGCCCGCAGGCGCCGATGTGGCCGATGCCGAGATCGTCGAGCGCGTGAGTCCGGGCGACATCGTCGTCACCGGCGACATTCCGCTGGCGGCGCTGGTGCTGGAGAAGGGCGGCCTGCCGCTCAATCCGCGCGGCGACTGGTACACGAAGGACACGATCGCGCAGCAACTGACGATGCGCGCCTTCATGGAAGAACTGCGTGGCAGCGGCGTCGATACGGGTGGGCCGGCGGCGTTCAGCCAGGCCGACAGCCGCCATTTCGCCAATGCCCTTGATCGCGCGCTGGCGAAGCGGAAATAAATCCTGTTTTGCCATTCAGGTTGGCCTGGATGTATATGCACAGTATGACAGCGGCATGGAATCAATCCGGGCCGTAGATTCCGGTCGTGGCTTCTGGTAGGGTAGTCCGCTTGTACCTGCAATCTGCGCCAGTGGCGGAGCGTCGTCCACTTGATCGACTTGCCATCCGGGGGAATCATGCCAGCCGTTTCAGTCAGCGGTCGCCGCATCCTGCTTACGTTGCTCGCGTTTGGTGCCGAAGCCGGCATCCTGGCATGGGAATATCTGAACGGTGGCGTTCGGTCCCACCACCTGCTGGCCAATCCGGATCTGCCCGCCGTCTCGAACTGGTGGGGACTGCTCCTGATTCCGCTGTTGACGTGGTGGACCATGACCCAGTTGCGCCGCCGCATTGAAAGCAGCGCTCAGTACAACGCGAAGGGGCTTGCAGCACTGGCCGCATTCGTGTGCGCCCTGGTGTATGGCCTCGCATTGTCGCTCCTGTTCTCGCACGGCAGTATGCTGGTCGACTATGCTTTCTTCGGTCTCCTGGCCGTGGCCCTGGTGCTGCGCCTGTGGCATGGCGAGTATCTGCTTGGATTCGTTTTCGGCATGGGGTTCGTGATCGGGCCGGTTTTGCCAGCGCTATTCGGCGCCATGGTCGCGCTGTTTTCATGGACGGTGCATACCGCGTGGCGCGTGCTGTGGCGCAAGGTCCGCGCCAGGCGCGGTCTGGCATGACTGACCAGATCATCGCCCCATCCAATAAATGTAAGCATTTGTTAAGTCGGTCAACAACTTGGCGAGCTCATCGTTGATTGGTCAGTAGCATGGAAAACATGCACTTCCAAACCATCATCCAAGGAGCTGCACCATGAAAAAATTGACTGTTACCCTGATTGCAGGTCTGTTTGCCACCGCTGCCTTCGCCCAGACGCCAGCCACGCATTCGTCTTCAGCAACGTCAGAAGCACACGCCACGACGGATACCAAGACCCCGAAAGCTGCATTCGTCCCTAACGAGAATCTGAAGGGCAGCACGCAAACCGACGGCAAGCTGGTCAAGAAGGTCAGCAAGGACGATGCGAAAGCGGTAGCGCAAGCCGACAAGGAAGCCAAGGCGACGGCAAAAGCCGAGAGCAAGGGCGACGTCAAGGCAAAGTAAGGGCGCGGGGAGCGGTGGAAACCGGGACCCACAGAACACCTGTATTAGAGGCGGCAAGAACGGATCATCGTCTGGCCGCATGAAAAAACCCGCGAGTGTCGCGGGTTTTTTTACGCATCAATCTTCGCCCTCGTGGTACTGCGCGAACAGCAGCCCCACGAAATCGACGACCGCCCTGACGCGCGCAGTCGTTCGCACCGTACGATGCATCGAGAGCCAGATGGCCTGATCCAACTCGGGAATATGCGCAATTGCCGGGACGAGACCATGGGCTTCGCTTGCCAGAAACGAGGCCAGCACACCCAGCCCGGCGCCATGCGTCACACCATCTAGGATGCCAAGGCCATAGCTGCAGCGCATCCAGGGCGCAGGCGCACCGGGCAGCGCCCGTAACCACTGGTCGGACTGGAACTCGGCCCGTGGCTCGTCGAAGCCCACGAATGGCACGCCGGTCCAGTTCTGGTTTGCTATGGCCTCGGCATAACGCGTTGCGATCGCCTGACTGCCATATAGTCCAAACGACAGCGTGCCGACCTGGCGCGCCACGAGGTCGAGCTGTTCGGGCCGGTAAGGCCGAATTGCAATATCGGCTTCGCGCCGCGCCAGGTTATAGGGCCGGTGGGAGGTAACGATCTCGACCTCCACATCGGGATAGGCGTCATGGAACGGTGCGAAGCGGGTAGTGAGGAAGTACGAGAGCCATTCGTCGGTATTGATGCGTACCACGCCCGACGCAGAACTTGCATTCTGTCGCGCCTGTGCATGCTCGACTTCCAGGGCAATATCGCTCATCTGTTCGGCCAGTGCGAACATGTCCACGCCAAACGTCGTTGGAACGCAACCACCTTGATGGCGCTCGACAAGCTTCTGGCCGACCGCTTCTTCGAGCTGGTCGAGCCTTCGCGACAGTGTGGCAGGGCTCAATCCCGCCCTGCGCGCCGCACCGCGCAAGGTGCCTTCTTGCGCGATGAGTGCCAGCAAGCGCAGGTCGTCCCAGTTCAAGTGTTTCATATTTGCACTATGATGCCTCAGTTTCTTGGCTATGTGTGCATTTATAGACTATGGGATGATCTTGCCTTGCTTTGCCGGTCCAGCGTTTGAACGTACTGCTCAACATCTGCTTGCCGCAAGTCCCCAACAATAACAAGGATCTACATGCGTACATTCGCCGATCGCGTGCGGCACGCGCTTCTTTTCGAGGCGGTGGCGCTGGCCATCTTTATCCCAGGATCTGCCGTCCTGTTCGACCAGCCCGTGCAGGACATGGGCGTCATCGGCATTTTCTCGGCCACCATCGCCACATTCTGGAATTTCGTGTTCAACGTTGGATTTGACCGCGCCATGCTGCGTCTGCGCGGCAGCGTCGAAAAGACGATGGCGATTCGTGTCACGCATACCTTTCTGTTCGAAGCCGGTCTGGTTGCCATGCTGATCCCGCTGATCGCCTGGTATCTGGGGATTGGCTTGTGGGCTGCGCTACTGATGGATATCGCTATCGTGACGTTTTATCTGGTTTACGGCTTTTTGTTCAATCTTGCATATGATCGCTTGTTCCCGGTCGCCAGTGTGGCGGCGCCCGCGCAGCCCTGCTGAGTATTCGAATACACGAACAGGATCAATCGCGCGGCAACTGACGATGCGCGTCTGCGTGGAAGCCGATCGCCGCAATCTGCCACCCGCACGATCGCCTGCTCTCAATGGGTCGCTCGTCAGCTTCGCTCATGCGGGCGCGGTTGCCCCGTCAGGATGCCTTCGTAGTTTTCCAGCGTGTCGCCGACGTGGATGTCGCCGTCGCGGATGTCGTAGAAATGCAGGTGATCGCTATGTGCGCTGGCACGTACTTTGACCACCGACAGCACCCGGCGCAGACGGCCGTGCAGTTCGATATAGCGCTGCATCAAAATCGCATCGGCCAGGAAGGCGTTGCCATACGAAGAAAAGCGCAGATCGGTATAGCGGTCTTCGGTCTCGGCGGTCATCAATACCGTCACACCCAGCTGCGTCAGCGATGCCACCAGCCGGTAGAGGGACTCGCGGAAGTCTTCGCGAAAGACCGAGGCCAGCGCCATTTCAAAGCCGGACAGCGAATCGATGACGACCCGCTTCGCCTTCATCTTGACGATCATGTCGATCAGGTCATGCAGCACTTCGTCGAGCGACAGATCGAGCGTGCGTGTGTTGATCACGCCGGCGCTGCCGCTCTCGACCAGCGCATCGAGCCGCTGGCTCATCAGTTGATTGGGACTTTTTTCAAAGGCGGCGATGATTCCCGGTTCGCCGACACGGGCGCCTTCTTCGAGAAACTGGGTGGCCAATACCGTCTTGCCGGAACCCGACGGGCCAACGACCAGCATCGAATACCCGGCCGGTAGTCCACCGCCGAGCATGGTATCGATCGCGGGTACCCCCATCGACAGCCGCTGTGTCGGCTTGAAGCGCACTGGTGCGCCAAGGGCTTGCCGGACCATTGCGCGCGGGAAGATGCGCAGGCCCTGGTCGTCGATGCGAAACGTGTGCATGCCCAGGCTTTGCGCGTGGCCGCGCAATTTGACGACCTGGATCTTGCGTACCAGTGCATCGCGGTGTACCAGCTGGGACAGCCAGATGATGCCATCGGCAACCGTGAACACGGGACTCGACTCTTCTTCGGGCACCAGGTATTCGCCAATCAGGAAGGTCGTCGCCAGCCAGCTCGTCATCTGCATGCCCAGCTGCTGGACAAAATGCTGCAAGCCTGCCGGACCGTCGTCAAGGCCGCGCGCAGTCTGCACGACGGAGCGGAACGAATCGACAAACACGAGGCTCGCGCCAAAGGCGCGGACTTCTTCCGTGATGCGGGCGAGCACGGCATCGAAATTTCCCTCAAGCAGATCGGCCGAGAGGTTGACGAACCTGATCGAGTCATCGATTTTTTCGGGATCGAAGAACGGAAACTGTTGCTGATAGCGAAGCATCTTGAGTGCGGGTTCGCCCAGCACGGTGAAGAAAATTGCACGCCGTGTCGGATTGGCCAGTGAGAACATGATCTGGTGTGCCATCGTCGTCTTGCCGCTGCCGGGCGTTCCTGCAAGCAGGTTGAACGAAAACTCGGGCACGCCGCCACCCAGCAAATCATCGAGTCCGGGTACACCGGTCGCCAGCAGGCGGATAGTTACTTTGTTCATTTTGATGGCTCCGGTACATCTTCTACAGCGAGCGTCTTCCAGGCCGAAAGGAGGATGCGATTGGTTACGAGTTCGCCGACCAGCAGGATCAGGGTGTCGGCGAAAATATGCAGCAATGCGGCGCTGGCATGTTCCGATTCTTCGATGTCACGGCTGGCGAGCAGGGTCGCCAGATGGGTGAGCGCGCCGGTGCCGGGGTGTTGCACTTCAGCCAGCCATGGATGGCGTGGTACGAGTTCGTGCATGCATCTGACCAGCAGCGACGCGAAGCCCTGGTCACCAATGATCGTGCCGAGCGCTGTGGCGATGCTCGTCCACAATGTCACGCTGGATTCACCACGTTGTGCAAGCACCAGCACGGCGCGCTCGATCAGCGCGTGTCGCTGGAGGGTGAGGGGAGCCGTCATGGACATTTCCTGGAAATAATTCGGCCTGATGGTGACACAGCGAGAATGATTCTCCGATGCGTTCGGGGCAGGGCTTCAGGCTGGACGTTGATGAAACTACGCGAGACGATCACACGGAGGGCTGCGGTGCATGCGCTGTCTTGAGAGGCACGGCAGCGACTAACTCTAACAGGTTATCAATATTAATCGGCTTCACCAGATGCTCGTCGAATCCGGACGCCAGCGCGCGCGACCGGTCTTCGAGCTGGCCGTAACCCGATATGGCGACGCAGAAAGGCGCAGCTTGGGCCAGAGTAGCGCGCAAGCTCCGGACCAGATCGTAGCCAGTCATTCCTGGCAGGCCGATATCGCACAGGATCACATCGAATGCGCCGGTGCATGCCAGTGTGAGTCCGGCAATGCCATCGAACGCCTTGATCACGGTGTGGTTCTCCGAACACAACACCATCTCCAGCATCGCGCTGGCATCCCGGTTGTCTTCGACCAGCAGAATGTGGTGGCGCAATGCGGGCGGCGGGGTGACAGGCACCACGACAAGGGGCGCATCGGTCACCTCGAGCAGCGGCAGCCTGACCGTGAAGACCGTGCCTTGGCCTAATCCGGGACTGGCTGCGCTGACGCTGCCGCCATGCATCTCGACGACATTGCGGACGATATTCAAGCCGATCCCCAGGCCACCCTGGGAGCGGGCCAGTGTCCTGGGGCCCTGTGCGAACAGCGTGAAGACAGTGGGCAAGACGTCGGCAGCGATGCCGTCGCCGTCATCACCGACCGTCACGACCACGTCACTACCGATCACGCAAGCCCGAAGACAAATGCTGCCGCCAATCGGCGTGAATTTCGACGCGTTGACCAGCAAGTTCGAGAACACTTGCGCCAGCCTGACACCATCGCCGAACACCTGAATAGCGCGATCGGGTACCTCGATGATCAACTGCTGCCTGCGCTCATTGACACGCGCCTGCACGGTGTCCACCGCATTGGCTAGCTGCTCGGCAACCAGCAGCGCCTGCTTGTGCAATTCGATCTTGCCGCTGCTGATGCGCGCTGCGTCGAGCAAGTCGTCCAGTAAGCGGGAGAGTTGTCCTACCTGGCGGTCAATGATGGCTTTGATGTGCATCAGCTCGGTCGATGGGGCGGGCATCCTGCCCAGCATCGCGCTGGCCATGCTGATCGGCGCGAGTGGATTGCGCAACTCATGGGCCAGCATTGCAAGAAATTCGTTCTGGCGCCGGTTTGCGGCTTCCGCTTGCGCGCGCAAGTCTTCAGCATCGAACGTTGCCAGCAGTAGATGCTGGTTGGCGCTGCACAGGATGGCATTTTGCTCCATCAGCGCATCGTGCACGCCGTCGGCGTCGTGCAGCGGCGCTGGCGTGGTCATCGGCATAGGTAGGCTATTGATTCCTGGTTATGTTAACCATCGGCTACTATTGGTCGCAATAAACGGCCATCATACAACCTAACAGCACGTTGGGAACAGATATTGGCTGAATGATGACTTTTGCCGTGATTTCAATGCAATCGATGGCACGCTGGGGAATCAAAAATCAATCCGGGCCTCCCTCGCGGCAAATTGTCGTGGAGGCGACTTGCCACCTTACTCAATCGGTGCGAGCCGATCGTCGTACTGCGTCGAAGTAGTAATTGTCACCCTCGTCCGTGCACGTGTTGTTGAGTTGCAGGCCGGCCCCATCGAGCAATCGCTCGTAGTGCGCTTTACCAAGCGACACAGAACGCTGTCCGGTCAGCACGTCCTCCCACTCGCACTTCTGATGTGGAGCAGTAAACAAGAAACGGCCACCTGGTTCGAGTGCTTCTGCTATTTTTTCGATCAGCTTTCGCTGGTCGTCTTCCGACAGCAGAAATATCAGTCCGATTGCCACGAGACCGTCGAAGGTTCGACCGAAAAAGGTACTGTCCTGCACGGTCTCACACGCTGCATGAGCATCCCCAAATCGCCGTGCAAACATGGACGCCAGCGTCGGAGAGGCGTCGATGCCAAACACCGTCAAACCCTCTTCGGCGAGTGTTGAGGAAACCGGGAAGCCCGATCCGCAGCCGACATCCAGGACCTCGCCGCCCGGCGGCAAAGCACTTGCCCAGCGCCGGATGACATCGCGACCGGTGTCAGAACGAACCGCGGCAAACGCTGAAGCGATATGTTCCCAGCCATTGTCCTGATTGTTGATCACCACGAATCTCCGGTCAGATGATGGGTTAACCTTGACCAGTAGCGGCAGCTTGGCAGCGTTCGACCCGGCGCATCAGTCGTAAAACGCTGTCAGGTCGCGCGGTCTGGCCTGATTTGACGACCAGTTTACCTGGGCCGTGCTCAAATTGGGATTGTCGCGTGCCATCAAGACGGGCCACTTGCCGCCGTCGTTTACAGCGAAAACACAACGCATGGGCGTTGTGTTTTCAAAGTACGCGAGATCGTTGCGCCTTACTGGAGAAGCTGGTGGCCAATCAAGCCGGAATAACGCGGCAACCCGCTGCATTGAGAGGCCGCATTGTGATTGATCCGCAGAGAGGCCCTGGCTGGGGAGTGGCCAGTCATTGTCCTTCGCTAACGCTGCGCAACGGTCGATGAGATCACCACCATATCAGCGAAGCGCGGATCTGGCGCGTAGGTCATGAGCATGTCGTCACCGAATTCACCAAGATTGAATTCCATGGTGACTCGACCATCTCCCGACGCAAATTTATAAGGGGCGACAGCAAGAAGACGCATCGGTTGCTGTTTATCGATTTTAGTGTCGATCGTGCGGGTGCCTGGTCGTACCTTGAGGCGCCAGCCATTCGCCAGATCGTAGGTTCCGGCAATTTGCCGTGCTTGTTCTTCCTGAATCCGAACCGGCTTTGCTGCTGCGCTGACAATCACGGACGTGACTGGCGCCGTGTCACTTTGTGGATACGGCCAACTCTGCGCGCCAGAAGTCGGGGCGAGAAGAAATAGGGTTGCGGGAAGCAAAACAGATGAAATGCGCATGATATCTCCTTAGGAAATATAGGCAGAGGCGCCTGTTCTGGCGTTGCGCAAGAAGGGCGTGATGCCTTGTCGTCGGGAAAACATTGACCACGTCCGAGGCTGTCGTGAGTCAGAATTGAGTTTAGGTCGGGTGGGTTGAACGGCAAGCGTAAAACCATGATCCTGACTAAATTGACTATTGGCTCAAAAAGTCAGATGCAAACGACATGACACGCGATTGGTCTGGTCGTTTTCAGATTCGTATCAAATCCAAAAAGCTGAGCGGTAATATTCCGCAGAGGCGAGGCAGCCGGTGTATATCCAATCAGGCTCGCAGCCATGAAAAAGGCGCAGTCAACGTTAAATAGAGACTAGCTTTGAACTGATGAGTAGTCCGATGGTCCAACCCCTGTCCCCAGCGTCAGGAGTCGACCATGAAAGCGCCACGTTTCAAGGGCTGGTTCGCAAAACTGCCTTCGCTGAACCAGCCGCAGCGCCGGCAAGTGCTGGATGCCCTGCATCCTGCAGCCGGACTCGATCAGGTGGTTGCACTCATCAGTGAGGTCAGAACACCAGGCCGCTGCTGCCCCAGGTGCGGCAACGAGCACTGCTACCGGCATGGTTTCGCCAACGATTTACAACGCTATCGTTGCTGCTCCTGTGGCCGCACCTTTAACGACCTGACCGGCACGCCGCTGGCGCGGTTGAGGCTCAAGGCCAAATGGCTCGCGTATTCGCAGGTGCTGCTCGATTCACTCCCCGTGCGTAAGGCCGCAGACCGGGTCGGCGTACACCGCAACACTGCCTTTCGCTGGCGCCACCGCTTCCTGCATTGGGTCAAGCTCGACCGGCCCGCGCGCCTGAATGGCATCGTCGAGGCTGACGAAACATTTCTGCTTGAGTCACAAAAAGGTTCGCGCACACTCGATCGGCCACCGCGCCACCGTGGCGGCCATGCTGCCAAACGGGGCATTTCCGGTGAACTCGATTGCATTCTGGTCGCGCGCGACCGCGAAGGGCGCACCATCGATGCCGTCACTGGGCGCGGTGCCCTCAAGACTGCCCAACTCGAGCGTGACTTGCTACCCAGGCTCGACAGGCAGGCCTTGCTGGTCAGTGACGGCCACCCCGCTTACCGCGCCTTTGCCCGCAAGCACAGGATCGCGCACGAAGCGGTCAATGTGCGCGCCGGTGTGCGTGCAAGGCGTCTGGGCAGCCTTGCCATTCACGTGCAGAACGTGAACGCTTACCACCAGCGCTTCAAGGCCTGGCTACAGGGCTTTCGCGGCGTGGCGTCGCGCTACCTGACCAATTACCTGGGCTGGCGCTGGGCGCTGGATGGAAAGCGAGTTATTTTGTCGGCGCAATTGCTTTGCATTGCCATCAGTGTCATCAACAGATAACGCTGACTGAGCCATGAAAAATGCCGGCAGCGCCGGCATTAAAAATTCCCACGAACGCAGGAACTGAGAGCGACCGTCACACGCCGCCGTTGGCGGCGTGTGCGGCGCCATACTTAGAACGCGTGACGGATACCGACGGTCAGGACCGATGGATCGGCGCTCAGGGCGCTGATGGCCGGCACGCTCGAGACCGGGGTCACGTTGTTCGACGACGCGTTGATGCCGAAGGCAGCGCGGTTGTTGTTGCTCAGCTGGGCGTAGGTGCCGTAGAAGTTGGTGCGCTTCGACAGCGTGTAGGTGTACGACACGGCCACGGTGTTGCCCTTGGCGCCGTTGTTCAGCTTTTGCTGCTGGAAGTTCAGGAAGAACTTGTTCGCGCCCATTGCATACGATGCACCGATGTTGGCGTTCTTGTACTCGACGCCGTTGCTGGCGGTGGTGCCTTCCAGTTCGGCTTCCAGGTAGTTACCCTTGATTTCGAAGTCGCCGAATTTGTAGCCAGCGCCAAAGGCCATTTCCTTGTCGTCACCCGAAGCCAGGCGCTCGATGGTGTGGTAACCGGCGCCCAGGTACAGCCCGCCGATCTTGTATTCCAGCGCGATGCCCAGCAGGTCGCCCGATGGGTCGACGGTTTTTTCGGCGGTCGAGTAAGCGGCGTTGACGACGAAGCCCGACAGGTCGTTCGATTTGTAGTTGATCGAGTTCGACAGGCGACGGGTCAGACGGTTGGTGCCGAAGGCCGACAGGTTGCTGCCGTACATGCCCTGACCGTTGATGTCCGATGCGGCGGCGACAGCAGCGATTGGCGAGTACTCGCGGCCCAGGGTCACGGTACCGAAGTTGCCTTGCAGGCCGACCACGGCGCGGCGGCCGAAGGTTTGCGTGTCGGTGGCACCGGTGTCCAGCGCGACACCGGCTTCGATGTTGAACATGGCTTTCAGGCCATTGCCGAGATCTTCGGTACCGCGGAAGCCCAGACGGCTGCTGGACTGGTTGCCCGAGCTGACGGTGGTACGACGGTCTTCACCCGGCACGTCGGTGTCTTCGAGAGCGACGGCCGCGTCCATCACGCCATAGATCTGGACGTTGGTTTGGGCGGATGCGAACAGTGGCAGGGATGACAGCACGGCGGCGGCCAGGAACTTATACTTCATGAAGATCTCCAGTTTGGTTTCGACAAGATGTTGAGTTTGTAATCAACTCAGATCGACAGCGATCTTATCGACACTATGTGTCGAGTTCATGACACCTTGGCACTGTTGTTTTTATGCAATAGGATGCTCAGGATGCTGATTTTTCGGGCGTCAGACCACATGGCCTGCAATGGGCAGCACGATATCGATGCGCGTCCCCGGCGGCTCGTCGGCCCCGATTGTGATGTCGCCCTGCATCGCCCAGACCCGCTCGCGCATCCCGATCAGGCCCAGCGATTCGGCCTTGCCCATGTCTTGTGCGCGGATGCCCCGGCCGTCGTCCTGGACCGTCAGCAGCAGGTCGCCGTTGGTGCGGTACAGATTCACGCACACGTGCTGCGCGCCGGCATGGCGCGCGATATTGGTCAGTGCCTCTTGCACGATGCGAAAGATGGCGGTGCTGGCCGCATCGTCCAGCCGCAATTCGGCCTCATCTGCGAGGACAGTGCAGGCAATGCCGTGACGTTCGGTGAAGTCGTCGCGCAAGCCCTGCAGTGCAAAATACAGGCCGCCTTCGTCGAGGGCGCGCGGGCGCAGATTGGTGGCGATCCGCCGCAGCGACGCGATGGCCGTGAGCAGATTGCTTTCCATGCCGGCAAGCAGCGGTGTGCTGGCCTCGGGCAAGTGCTCGACACGCGCCAGTAGCGTCAGGTCCATGCGCAGCGACGCAAGCAGTTGCCCGAGATCGTCATGCAACTCGCGCGCGATATGCGTGCGCTCCTCTTCGCGAATGCTTTGCAGTGCCGACGACAGTTGGCGCAACTGGTCATGCGAGCGCGCCAGCGTTTGCTGGACCAGGTGGCGCTCGGACACATCGCGCAGGATCACCGTGTAGATCGGCCGGCCTTCGTGCTCCACGTTCGAGATCGACCCTTCGATGGGAAAGCGTTCGCCATCGCTGCGGATGCCGGTGACGGCGTAGTCGGTGGCACGCCGGCCGGCGCGCCCGAGACCGGCCGGAAAATAGTCGGGCGGGGTGCGCGCATCGGCGCCGGGTGCGAGGATGAAGCGCGCCAGCGGACTGCCCTGCAGGCTGGCCACGCCCGTATCGAACATGCGCGCCGCCGCCGGATTGGCCAGCAGGATCGTGGTGTCGTGGCCGACCGACAGGATGGCGTCGCTGGCGCTGTGCAGGATGCGCCGGCTGTCGCAGGCGCGCGCGGCGCGCTGGTCGAGGCTGCGGTTGCGCCGCAGGTGCATCGTGCGCTGAAGTTTCATGCGGGCAGGGACGAGAAGGCCACGGGCGAGGGCCGGACGTTCTACACTACGCGTACGCCCCGCCGGGGCCTTGAGAGGTCACAAGGCGCGCACTGGCACGCGCGTCCCGCAACGCTGTCACATCTGCTTGAACAGGTGCAAAAAACTGCGGCTGACTTCGAGTTTTTCGGGCCGGCCCTTGACCATCACCAGATGGCGGCCACGGATATCGCGCGTCACGCCTTCGATAGCATTGACGTTGACCAGTGTCGCGCGGTGGATTTGCCAGAACAGCGACGGGTCGAGCTCATCGGCAAGGTCACGCACCGGCTTGCGGATCAGCGCCTCGAAGCTGCTCGTCTGCACGCTGGTGTATTTTTCGTCCGAGCGGAAGAACAGGATGTCTTCGACGGGAATCATGCGCAGGTCCTGGCCGATGCTGGCCTGGATCCATTGCAGATGCTTCGGCTTGGGCGAGGCGATCTTTTCGGCCAGCTGGCTCAGCATGGCGCTGACGCTGTCGTTCACATTGGCCGGCGGCCGCTCGAGGCGCTCCTTCAGGCGGTCGACCGTCACCCGCAAGCGGTCCGGCTCGGTCGGCTTGAGCACATAGTCGATGGCGCCGCGTTCGAACGCTTCCACCGCGTACTGGTCATAAGCGGTGACGAACACGATCAGGCTCTTGTCGCCGATGTCGCGCGCCGCTTCCATGCCGGTCTTGCCCGGCATGCGAATGTCCAGGAAGGTCAGGTCGGGCTTGAGCTCGCCCACCAGCTGGACTGCCTCGTCACCATTCTTCGCTTCGCCGACGATCTGCAGCTCTGGCCAGGCATCCTGCAGGCGCATGCGCAGCTGGTCGCGCATCAGTCTTTCGTCATCGGCAATAATCGCGGTGGGCATGGTGGTCTCTTGACAAGGTTGTTATGAAAAGTGATTGAATGATTATTCAATGAAAATGACCAACAGGCAAGTCGTCGATCGCCATTGCCCGTTGGCCAAATGATTACTTGGACAACTGGTACGGCACTTCGATCGTCGCGATCACGCCGCTCGGGCTGTTGGCGCCGATGTGCAGCCAGCCGGCCTCGCCATGCAGCAGTTTCAGGCGTTCGCGGATCGTCTGCAGGCCCAGGCCGGTGCCGTCGCTCGGCATCACGCCAAAGCCCACGCCGTCGTCGGCCACGGTCACGCGCAGGCGGCTGTCGACGACCTCGGCGACGATGTTCAGCGTGCCGCCTTCGGGCTTGCACTCCAGCCCGTGCTTGATGGCGTTTTCAACCATCGATTGCAGCATCATCGGCGGAAAGGCCGCACTGCGCAGGCCGTCCGGCACACGCAGGTTGACCGTCAGGCGTTCTTCCATCCGCATTTTGAGCAAGTCCAGGTAGGCATTGACCATGTCGACCTCGCGCCCCAGGCCCGTCACGACGGCGTTGTCGCGCATCTGCGGCAGCACCGCGCGCAGATACTGGATCAGGCTGCGCTGCATGGCCGACGCGCGTGGCGGGTCGACGCGGATCAGGTGCTCGACGGACGCCAGCGTGTTGAATAAAAAGTGGGGCTCGACCTGCGCCTGCATCATCTGCATTTTCGTTTCCATCAGCTGGCGCTGCATTGCTTCGCGCTCGGCGGCCGCGTTGGCCACCTGGGCTTCGGCATCGGCGCGCTTCTTGCCACCGACCAGCGCCTTGGTACCAAACAGCGCCAGCAGCAACAGCACGACGAAGTTCATGAACCAAGTAGACGCCTGCTTGTGATAGCGCGACACTTTTTGCTCGGCGGCGTCTTCGACGGCGGCCTCGATGGCGTTCGACAATTCTTCGCCGATTTGCGGCGGCAGTTCGATGTGGACCGAGTCGCTGCCTGGCGAGATATTTACGGCGCCAGTGCTGGAGGAGGGCGCTGTCACGGTTACCGGCGGGCCCGGTGGTGCGTCGGGCGTGTCCGGTACGGCGGGTACCTCGGGCGTTTCCGGTGTCGTTGCCGGGGGCGGTTCGGCCGTGCGCGTTCGGGTTCGGGGATTGAAGCGGATACCGCTCTCGTCGATCAGGATGCTGGCGTCGCTGCGGCGGCCGGATTCGCGCTCGGCGCGGGCAATTTCTTCTTCGGCCGGGCCGTTGAACAGTTCTTCCTGCAGGATGCCGGCGGCGGTCAGCGTCAGGCCGGCAAAAAGAAGAAACTTCCACCATGACAGCTGGGTGACCCAGGTCGCCACGCCATCGAAGGCGCGGTAGAGCCAGGACAGGGTGCCGGCCAGATGGTGCTGTGTCGTGCTGCGTGCTTGCATGGCGTCGTCGATCGTCGGAGGATGTTGCATCGGCCCAAAAGGGCGGCCGTTGGAATGATGCAACTTTAACGCGCCGGGCGCGTCAGGGCCAGTTTCCTGCGACAGCCTGCACAAATCGGGGAATGGACGGGGCGGGTGTTCGCATCACGTTGACCATGTGGCGGCGCCGACGTTCGTTGAACGCGTGGACGGGGAACCCGTCCACCCTACAATGCATGTTGGCGATCCTTGAGGAAAGCGCGCGCGGCGGCGGCTGACAATGGCGCGCTGAACCATTGTCCCTGCATCTGGTCGCACCCGTGGCTGCGCAGGAAGTCGACCTGTGCCTCGGTTTCCACCGCTTCGCCCACCACCGTGATGTCGAGGTTGTGGCCGATGTCGATCAGGGTCCGGGCGAGCGCGCCGTTGCGGCCATGATCGGCGATGTCGTGTACGGCCTTGCGTGACAGTTTCACCTGGCGCACCGATAACTGCTGCAGGAACGCCAGATCGGACATGCCTTGCCCGAACTGATCGACCGACAGCATTGCGCCTGTGGCGCGCAGTTGCACCGAGAGGTCGCGCCCCAGGCCCGGGTTGCGGATCAGGTCAGCTTCGGGGATTTCGATTTCGAGGCTGCCGGGCGGTAACCCGGCCTCCTGCATGCGGCGGGCGATGCCGGCGATGAAGTCGGGCCGGCTGTATTCGCGGTGCGTCACGTTCACGGCCACCGGCAGGCCCGCGTAACCGGCGCTGCGCAGGTCGCGTGCGAAGGCACAGGCCTGGTCCAGCACCCAGCCGCCGATCTCGACAATTTGTCCGCTTTCTTCGGCTTCGGCCAGAAAGGACGCCGGCAGCATCACGCCGTGCTCGGGATGCCGCCAGCGCAGCAGGGCCTCGAACCCCCGCACCTTGCCACTGCGTGCTTCCATCCGGGGCTGGAACAACAAAAATAACTGATTGTCGTCGAGCGCGCTGCGCATGCTGTTGGCCAGTGCGACGCGCGCTTCGCTGACGTCGTGCATTTCGCGGGAATGAAAATGCACGCCGCCGCCATGGCGCTTGGCGCGGTGCATCGCCATGTCGGCGGCGCGGATCAGGTCGGCCGATGTCGCCCCATCGTGCGGGTAGGCCGCCACGCCCAGGCTCGCGCCCACGTCGATGTCGTTGCCGCCAAACGAGACCGGCATGATCAATGCGCGGCGCAACCGTTCGACCATGCGCAGCGTGAAGCGCAGGGTCGGCTGGTCGACCAGCACCAGGACGAATTCATCGCCCGCCATGCGCGCCACCGTGTCGCTGTCGCGCACGGCTGCCTGCAGGCGCCGCGCGACGACCTTGAGCACGGCGTCGCCGGCATCGTGGCCAAAGGTATCGTTGATCGCCTTGAAACCGTCCAGGTCGATCAGGACTGTCGCCACCAGCGTCTGGTGGCGCTGGGCCAGGTGCAGGGCATGGTCGAGCCGGTCCCGCAACAGCGTGCGGCTGGCAAGGCCCGTCAGGCTGTCGTGGTTGACGTCGGTCTCGACATGCTCGGCACGCTGCTTGCTGGCCGTGACGTCATTGATGATGCCGATAAAGTGCGTAACCTTGCCATTGTCGTCGTGCACGGGCGTGATGTGCAGGTCGTTCCAGAACAGTTCGCCATTCTTGCGCAGATTACGCAGCACGACGTGCACCGACCGATGCTCGCGCAGCGCCCGCCGCATGCGGCTGCGCTCGTCGGCGTCGAGGCCGGGCGCTGCCATGAAACGCGAATCGCGCCCGATGACTTCTTCGGCGCTGTAGCCGGTAATGCGTTCGAACGCGGGATTGACGTACTCGATCAGGTGGTCGGGCCCCGTATCGTGGGCGATGATCACGCCATTGCGGGCGGCATTGAGCGCACGCCGGTACAGGGCCAGCTGGCGCTCGCGTGCGCGCTGGCGGGAAATGTCGATGCCCATGCCAAAGATGTACTGGCCCCCATTGCAATCGATGCGCGCGCCACGCAGCAGCATCGGTGTTTCGCGGCCACTGCGCGAAACATAGTCGGTCTCCAGGGCGATCTCGGTGTTGTTGTCGAACATGGCCTCGACCTGCCTGAGCGCGCCAGGCCGGTCGCGCGGATCGAGCATGGTGATACCGTTGGCGGCGGCGATTTCGTCCGGCATCATCTCGCACAACCGTTCGAGATTATGGTTCCACAGCAGGACGCGGCCTTCGCGGTTCATGATGTAGAAGGTGCCCGGCAGCAGGTCGACGACGGCGGACAGTGGTGTCGCGCCAAGCCGCTCGCCTTCCGATACGCCGATCACGGCCGGGGCGATGGTGATGCTGTAGCCGAGCGGGGCGCCATCGCGGCCGGACTGCAACATGAGGTGGAGACTGGCAGGGCGGGGGCCGGCGCTTGTCGCCAATGTGGCCTGGCTCTGGTCGGCGCCTTGCAGGGCCAGCCAGCTGGCGCCGTCGAGCAGGCTGGCGACCGGCTGGCCGATGATGTCGGCTGCAGCACGACCGAACAGCGCGGCGCACGCCGGGTTCCAACTGGTGATGGTGCCCGCTTGATCAGCCAGAAAGCTGACCTGCTCGGCAGGGGCAAACGTTGACATGTCGGGCCGCCTCTCTCGCATCGCGCCGCGTTGGTTGCGCGCATGCTTTCAGCTTATACCCGTTCAACATCGTTGTCGCGCGCCGCGCGTGCGGCGTGCGCTGGCGTCTGCGCTCAGGTCAGGCGCTGCGGATGGCTGTAGACGACGTGGCGACCGGCGCGCACGAAGCCGGCCAGCGTCACGCCCGCTGCATCGGCCAGGCGCACGGCCATGGCTGTTGGCGCCGAGATGGCCGCCAGCACGGCGATCCCGGCGCGCGCAGTCTTTTGCACCATTTCGAAACTGGCGCGGCTGGTCACGACGACGAACCCGCTGTCGGCGGGCACGCCATCGTGCGCCAGCGCGCCGATCAGTTTGTCGAGCGCATTGTGACGGCCGACGTCTTCGCGCACGGTAAGCAGCACGCCATCTCGATCGGCCCAGCCCGCCGCGTGGACGGCGCCGGTCGCCAGGTGCAGATGCTGGCGCGCCGCCATCGCGGCCATCGCGCGGTGCAGCGCATCGGGCGCACACTGCGCCGTCACACCATGTGCGCCGCCATCGCGTGCATCGATCAGGCCCGTTTCGCGCTCGAACCAGGCCAGGCTGTCCACGCCGCACAGGCCGCAACCGGTCTTGCCGGTGCGTGCACGCCGCGTTTCCTTCAGGCGCGCCATGGCGCCAGGGGCAATCTCCATCGACAGCGTGATGCCGTGCGGGCCCGTCTCGATGGCAATGTCGCGGATATCTGCCGCCTGGCGCACGATGCGCTCGGACAGCGAAAATCCCAGTGCGAAGTCTTCCAGGTCTTGGGGAGAGGCCAGCATCACCGCGTGGCTGATGCCGTTGTAGACGAGCGCCACCGGCACTTCCTCGGCCAGCACTTCGGCCAGCGCCTCGCTCGCGCCGGCCTGCCAGCAGGCTGCTGGCACGCTGCTGGCAACAGGATAGTCCGGCCCGCCGTCACCGGGGAAGGACGTGCGCGCGTTCATGCCACGCTCGGTGCTACGGAATGACTGCGCTCGAGCAGCACATCGATGGCCTTGGCCGCCGGCACCTTGCTCTCCTTCGCGTGGTGCCACAGCGGAATCAGCGGATTGCATTCCGGGTAATAACCGGCGATGCAACCCGTTGGCACATCGTAAGGCACGATCTGCAAGCCTTCGACGCGGCGATTCACGCCATCGTCCGCATGCGTGCGCAGCGCCACGACGTCACCCTTGCCGAGGCCATAGCGTTCCATGTCGGCCGCATTCATGAACAGCACCATGCGGCTGCCGTGCACGCCGCGGAAGCGGTCGTCGTTGCTGTAAATCGTTGTGTTGAACTGGCCGTCGCTGCGGATCGTGAACAGGCGCAGGATATCGGGGCCGCCCGGCATGTTCGGATTGCCCGGCAGCTCTTCGGGCACCGTGAATTCGGCCTTGCCACTCTCGGTCTTCCAGATACGCTCGGCGGCGGCCAGCGGCTTGCGGTAGCCGCCCGGTGTCCACATGCGCTCGTTCAGATCCTTGAAGATTTCGGGGAACGTGACGCCCATCGCCTTGCGGATGACGCGGTAGTCGGCCACCCAGGCATCCCAGTTGACGTTGGGGTTGGGCGCCAGCGTCGCCTTGGCGATGCCGGCCACGATCGCCGGCTCGGACAGCAGGCCGGGCGCGGCCGGCTCGGTCATCCCGCGCGAACCATGCATGTGCGACGTGCTGTCCTCGACCGACACGGACTGGTCGCCCGAGCCCTGGCGGTCAATCTCGATCCGGCCCAGGCAAGGCAGCAGGTAAGCTGCCTTGCCGTGAATGACGTGATTACGGTTAAGCTTGGTAGCAATCTGCACCGTCAGCGGCAGTTCGCGCCAGGCCGCTTCCATCAGCACCGTTTCCGGTACGGCGCGCAGGAAATTGCCGCCCAGGCCAATGAAACCCTGCAGGTCGCGCTTGATGATGGCTTCGCAGGCATCGACCGTCGTCAGGCCCATGTCGCGTGGCGGCTCGAAGTTGAACTGCTCCTTGAGCTTGTCGAGCGGCGCCAGTTCGGGCTTTTCGGTGATGCCGACCGTGCGCTGGCCCTGCACGTTCGAGTGGCCGCGCACCGGGCAGATACCAGCGCCCGGCTTGCCGATATTGCCGCGCAGGAGCAGCAGGTTGACCATCATCGTCACGTTCTGCACGCCATTGCGGTGCTGGGTCAGGCCCATGCCGTACACGCCCAGCACCGCGCTCGACCTGGCATACACGCCCGCTGCTTCTTCGAGCGCCGCTTGCGACAGGCCCGCTTCGCGCTCGATGGCTTCCCATGAGCAGGCGCGCACGGCCTGTTCGAAGTCGCCGTAGCCGTTGGTGTGTTCCTGGATGAATGCGATGTCGATGACGCGCTGTTCACCGGCGGCCAGCGCTGCATCGTCAAGGGCCAAGATCGCCTTGCACATGCCCATGATGACGGCCGTGTCGCCACCCGGCTTGACCTGGTGGTACTGGGTCGAAATGGCCGTCTCTTGCCTGGTCAGCATTTCGAGCGGCGACTGTGGATTGGTGAAGCTCACCAGCCCCCGTTCACGCAGCGGGTTGAAGGTGATGATCGGCACGTCACGCTTGCGCGCCTCTTGCAGCTGGTGCAGCATGCGCGGGCTGTTCACGCCCACGTTCTGGCCGAAGAACAGGATGCAGTCGGTATCCTCGAAGTCGCTCAGCTTGACCGTGCCCACCGCGATGCCGATCGTCTTCTGCAGGCCGACCGACGTGCTTTCGTGGCACATGTTCGAGCTGTCCGGCAGGTTGTTGTTGCCATACATGCGAGCGAGCAATTGGTACATGTATGACGTTTCCAGCGAAGCGCGGCCCGAAGCGTAGAACACGACCTGCTTGGGATCGAAACTGCGCAGCGCAGCGCCGATCTCGTTGAAGGCCACGTCCCAGTCGACCGGCAGGTATTTGTCGCTGGCGGCGTCGTAGCGCAGCGGTGTGGTCAGCCGGCCGTGGTCTTCCAGCGCATGATCGCTCCAGTCTTCGAGCTCGGTCAGCGTGTGGCGCTGGAAGAAGTCAGCGCCGATGGACTTGCTCGTGGTTTCCCAGGCAGTGGCCTTGGCGCCGCTGGCGCAGAATTCGAACGGGTGCGGATTGGCCGGCTTGGCCCAGGCGCAGCTGACGCAGGCGAAGCCATCGGTCTTGTTTTGCTTGAGCAGCAAGCCCGTGTCTTTGACGACGACGTTCTGGTCGGTCAGGATCGTGCTGACGTCACCGACCGAGCCCCAGCCGCCGGCTGGCATCGTGGCTTTGGTAATACGGACCTGCTTTTTCTCTTCGCTCATTGCTCACTCCCGCTGATGGAGTGATTACCGTAACGTTCATGCAAGACGGCTTCGGTGCGCCTGCGCACATTCAGCGGCGATCACGGGGCAGGGGCGGGACAAGGCGGTTCATTCGGGCATAAACGCAAAAACGTCATTCCCGCGCCGACAGGAATGACGTTTTCATGGCCGTTGCACGGTGCGGCAACAGCGAAAGTCGGGCTTATGCCGCGACGATCTCCTGCTTTTCTGGCAGGGCGATCTCGTTGTTGACGCTGAACTGGTAATCCTTGAACACGTGCTCGGCGCTCAGGATCTGGTAGTTGCCATCGGCCAGCAGATGCGACGTGTCCTTCAGGCGGTACGTGTAATGGCCGCAGGTCCAGCAATTGAAGTTGCGCATGTGCGTGCACAGGCAGGTCTTGTCCA
This sequence comes from Oxalobacteraceae sp. CFBP 8761, assembly GCA_014841595.1. Lineage (NCBI taxonomy): Bacteria > Pseudomonadati > Pseudomonadota > Betaproteobacteria > Burkholderiales > Oxalobacteraceae > Oxalobacteraceae sp. CFBP 8761. The sequence goes on from JACYUE010000002.1 coordinate 916,119, forward strand.
TCACCGTGACTTTTTTCAGTTCCGGATGCGCCTGCACCTCGCGGTTGTAGGCATTGATGTACGAGCAGTTGCCCGTTGCATCGAGCAGATAGCCGTACGATTCGCAGCCCGGGCGAATGCCCGAGCCAATGGCCGGCGTATTCTTGAGCATGCGCATCGGATAGCCGGTCGGCGAAATGCCGTTGACTTCGATGTCTTCTTCGCTGGCGCGGAAGTATTCCTGCTTGACGTCGTCTGGCAGGCCGCATTCGGTGGTCACGGTAAAGCGCGTGGCGACCTGAACGGCGCCTGCGCCTTTTTCGAGGAAGCTGACGGCATCCGAACCGGTGAACACGCCACCGGCGGCAATGACCGGGATCCCCAGTTGCTCGGCCTTCACGAATGCATGGACCTCGTCCATGATCGTGTGCAGGTCGTATTGCTTCCAGTCATCCATGCCGAAGCCCAGGTGGCCACCGGCCAGCGGGCCTTCGACGATGATGAAGTCGGGCTTGCGGTCCAGGCGCGAGACTTTGCGCAGGAACAGTTGCAGCGCGCGCACGGACGACACGATGATGCCCAGGTGCGCATCGCGGAAACGCGGGTGATCCTTGATCAGCTCGAACGAGCCCAGATGCAGACCGGCCGACAGCGTGATGCCATCGATGCCGCCGTCCAGGGCCGACGCCAGGCGCACGCGCAGCGTTTCCTTCGGCGCGTTCATGGTCAGCTTTTCCATGCAGTTCACGTAGATCAGGCCATCGCCTTTCTTCGCTTCCATGGTCGAGCTGACATGACGGCGCGTGGCCTCGGCCAGGTGATCCAGATCGAACTGGACCACCGCCTTGTTCATGTTGTTGATGTTGAACTTGTAGGTCTTGGTTTTTTCCTTGACGTACGTGGTGTCGAACTTGCGGTCGGACACGTCTTGCGACATTGCATCGGAGATATGGCCGATCCCGCCCAGGCGGGCTGCTTCCAGCGCCAGTTCGGACGTCGAAATGTCCACACCCATTCCGCCGATCATGATGGGCACGTATTCCTTGTTGCCCATGCGCAGGCGGAAATCATCAACACGTTTCATTGCTATCCTTAGACTACCTAATCTGCCCGGAGTGGCTGCGGTGTGCGAGAGTCGACCCTGGGTCGGCACACGGCGCCATTTTACTCCAAGCGTTACAAGGCTTCAGCGGACACATTGTCCACGTAGCGCCCCGTGCCAGCGCCGGTCAAGCCGGCCCGTTGCAACGCGCTGATACCGATCAGTCGCGGAAGTTGTTGAAGGCCAGCGGCAGGTCTTGCACGTCCTTGCGCAGCATGGCCATGGCCGTCTGCAGGTCGTCGCGCTTGGCGCCGGTGATGCGCACCGATTCGCCCTGGATGCTGGCTTGCACCTTCATCTTGCTTTCCTTGACCAGCTTGGTGATTTTTTTCGCGTCGTCGGTTTCGATACCGTTGCGCACCTTGATCACCAGCTTGACCTTGTCGCCGCCGATTTTCTCGACCTTGCCTTCGTCCAGGAACCGCACGTCGACCTTGCGCTTGGCCATCTTGTTGATCAGGACGTCCTTTACCTGGGTCAACTGGAAATCGGAATCGGCAAACAGCGTCAGTTCCTTGTCCTTTTGCTCGACATTGGCCGAGCTGCCCTTGAAATCGAAACGGGTCGTGATTTCTTTGTTCGATTGTTCAACCGCGTTCTTTACTTCGACCATGTCTGCTTCGCAGACGACATCAAATGATGGCATGGGGTGTCCTTTTTTTGTCTTGCATGTAGATGAATCCCTCTATTTTAGCGGACGGCGGCCCGAATCGCGACCGTTTCACCCGTGTGGAAAGCCGGGAATGCACGAACCACTATAATGAAACGACACTTTTACGCCGTTACATCATGCCTCTCATTCACGACCAGCCGCTCGACACGTTCAATACCTTCCGCATTCCCGCCCGCGCGCGCCACTACCTGCGCGTGGATGGCGCCGAGCAACTGGCCGCGGTGCGTGCCGATCCGGCACTGGCGGCCTTGCCGCGGCTGGTGCTTGGCGGCGGCAGCAATCTGCTGTTCACGCGCGACGTCGAGGGCCTGGTGCTGCACATGACGGGGCAGGGCCGCGAGGTGCTGGGCGAAGAGGCCGGCAAGATCCTCGTATGCGCCCAGGCCGGCGAACACTGGCACGGCTTCGTGCGCTTCACGCTCGAGCAGGGCATCGGCGGGCTGGAAAACCTGTCGCTGATACCCGGCACCGTGGGGGCCGCGCCTATCCAGAATGTGGGGGCGTATGGCGTCGAAACCAAGGACGTATTCCATAGCCTCACCGCCTACGACATGGCCAGCGGCGCCACGCGCACGCTGGACGCGGCCGCCTGCCGCTTCGGCTACCGCGACAGCATCTTCAAGCATCCCGACGGCGCCAATCTCGTCGTGCTGGACGTGACCTTTGCCTTGCCGCGCGCATGGCAGCCAAACCTGCGCTATGCCGAACTGGGTAATGCGGTGCGCGATGCCGGACTGACGGCGCCCACGCCGAACGACATTGGCCTGATGGTCGAAGCAATCCGGCGCCGCAAGCTGCCCGATCCGCGCGAGATCGGCAATGCCGGCAGCTTCTTCAAGAACCCGGTGGTGTCAAGCGCGGAATGCGCAAGGCTGCTCGCGCAGTTCCCGACCCTGGTGCACCACGCCCAGCCGGACGGCACGTTCAAGCTGGCCGCGGGCTGGCTGATCGACCAGTGCGGCTGGAAAGGGCGCCACCTGGGCGCGGCCGGCGTGTACCACAAGCAGGCGCTGGTGCTCGTCAATCTGGGCGGGGCCACGGGGCAGGAAGTCGCTCAACTGGCTGCAGCGATCCAGGCCGATGTCGCGGCGCGCTATGGCGTGATGCTGGAACCCGAACCCGTCTTCATCTAAGGAACGCCTCATGAAAAAAGTCATCGTCACCGGCCACACCCGTGGCCTCGGGGCCGCCATCGCGGCCGAACTGCAGTCGCGCGGCCTGGCCGTGCTGGGCCTGGCGCGCGGGCGTTCTGCGCTGGCCGGCATTGAACAGGCCGAAGTCGATATGGCCGATCCGGCCGCGTTGCAGGCCTGGCTCGCCGGCCCGGCGCTGCGCGATTTTCTCGCGGGCGCCGACGCCGTGTACCTCGTCAACAATGCCGGGGTCGTCACGCCAGTGGGCCCGCTTGCCGCGCAGGAGCCAGCGGCCGTGCTGCAGGCGGTGATGCTCAACGTTGGCGCGCCGCTGGCGCTGGCCGCCGCGTTCGTGCAAGCCGCGCCCGGGGCGACGCGGCGCATCCTGCACATTTCCAGCGGGGCAGGGCGCAATGCCTATCCTGGCTGGGCCGTGTACTGCGCGACGAAGGCCGCGCTCGACCAGCATGCGCGGGCGGTCCAGCTTGACGACGATCCGCAGGTGCTGGCGGTCAGCCTGGCGCCGGGCGTCATCGACACCGACATGCAGGCGGCGATCCGCGCCACGCCGGACGCCAACTTCCCGCTGCGCGAACGCTTCGTCGAGCTGAAGGACACGGGCGGCTTGACCTCGCCCGAGGATTGCGCGCGTAACCTGGCCGACTATCTGCTCGCGCCTGGCTTTGGCCGCGAAGCGGTCGACGATCTGCGCAACTGACGGCAATAACAAGTTCTTGTTGACGTCCGTGTGACAGTTGTCGCATCATTGCGGCAAGCGTCACATAAGACGTCACGTCAAGGACTGTTGCCATGGCCGTACCCTCGATTTCTGAACTGACCCTCCTCAAGGCGCTGTGGCGCCAGCAGCCGATGAGCGCGCGTGAAATCCACGATGCGGTCGAGGCCGAGCTGGGCTGGTCGTATTCCTCCACCCGCAAGACGCTCGAGCGCATGCTCGACAAAGGCATGGTGCGCCAGGCGCTTCGCCACGGCGTGCAAGTGTATGCGGCGGCCAGCGACAAGGTCGATACGCTGGCTGCGTTTGCCCACGATTTCGGCAAGCGCGTGATGGAGATCGACACGCCGCTGCCGGTTAATATGTTCACCGGCAGCAAGCTGGTGGATGACGATGAGCTCGCGCGCCTGGAGCAGCTGCTGAACGACTGGCCGGTCGACAAGGACCCTGCGCCATGACCATGCTCGACGCGACGCTTATCCGCTTCCTGTTTGCCAGCATCGGCTGCCTGGCCGCTGGCGTGGCCGTGTGGGGTGTGCTGGCGCTGGCACGGCGGTACCTGCCGGCGCTTGGCATGCAGCGCACGCCGTGGATGCTGGGGCAGGTCGCGCTTGCGGCCACCTTCATCATCCTGATGCTGCCGCAGGCGCAGCAGCTTCACATGCTGCCCGTGTTCGATGTCGATCTGTCGCCCATGACGGCCGGCACAGTCGCCAGGCCCGCTCAGGCGGCCGGTGCTGCCAGCACGTTTGCCCAATCCCGCTCGTGGCTGAGCTGGACCGCGTGTGCATGGGTGTTGGCTTATACGGGCGGTTTGCTGTGGATGCTTGCGCGCCTAGTCCATGGCCAGCGCGCGCTGGCGCGGTTGCTGCGTGCCGGTGCGCACCTGCCCTCGGGCGCGGCACTGCCTGTCATGATGGAAGTCGATGCCCCCATTTCCCCGATGCTGGTCGGCCCGTTCCGACCGCGCCTGCTGTTGCCGCTGGCCCTGCGAACGATCGATCCACTGCAGCGCGACCTGATCGTCGCCCACGAACTGACGCACTGGCGCCGGGGCGATCTGTGGTGGCTCGCCGCCTGCGCGCTGCTCCAGGCACTGTGCTGGTTCAATCCGGCGATGCGCCTGCTGCGCGCACGCCTCGTCTGGGCCCAGGAGCTGGGCTGCGACCGCGACGTGCTGCGCGGCCGGCCGCAGGTCCAGCGCAAGGCCTATGCTGCCGCGCTGGTCGCGCAGCTGCGCTTCCAGTATGGAACCGCGCCAGCCAATGCGCTGGCCTTCGGTGGGGTCGCGCCGGACACGCTGGCCGCGCGTGTCGCGCTGATCCGCTCACCGGGCCTCGCGCTTCATGCAGGCCGTGCCCGCTGCGCCGGCCTGGCGGCACTGGCGCTGGTGTTCGGCGCCAACCTCGCGCTGCAGCCGGCGCTGGCATGGGACGCTGCGCCGGAGGCGCTCGACTGCACCCTGATGCTCGATGCTGCCACGGGAGCGGTGCTGGTCGAGGAAGGGCGCTGCGACGTGCGCACCACGCCGGCGTCGATCTTCAATATCGCCGTGAGCCTGATGGGATTCGACGCCGGCATCCTGAAGGACACCCACGCGCCGGCGCTGCCGTTCAAGGACGGCTATGTTGACTGGCAGCCATCGTGGCGCGCCACCACCGATCCGACGAGCTGGATCCGCAATTCGACGGTCTGGTACGCGCAGCAGGTCACCAGCCGGCTGGGCGAGCGCCGCGTGCAGGACTACGTGGGCCGCTTCGACTACGGCAACCAGGACCTGACCGGCGGCGTCGACATCGCCTGGATCTCGTCATCGCTGCAGGTCTCGCCACGTGAACAGGTCGCATTTCTGCGCAAGGTCGCCCACCGCGAACTGCCCGTCAGCGCGCACGCATTCGACATGACGGCGCAGCTGCTGCGCTTGCCCACGCTGGCGGATGGCTGGCAGGTGTACGGCAAGACCGGCACCGCGTCAGGCAAGTCGCCCGATGGCAATGAGGACACGGGCCGCGCGCTCGGCTGGTTCGTCGGCTGGGCCACCAAGGACGGCCGTACCGTCGTCTTCGCACGCCAGAACCTTGGCCCACGCGATCCGGACCGCGCGGCCGGGCCGCTCGTGAAAGAACATTTCCTGCGCGCGCTGCCGGGAAGACTCGCAACGCTGTCACCGTCCACATAAGGAATCGTCATGATGAAACACACACGCCTGGCACTTGCCACGGCCGGCCTTGTCACGTGCCTGCAACCAGCCGCCGCCAACGACTGGAACACGCCGCAGGAACCGTTCGCCCTGTACGGCAACACCTACTATGTCGGCACGCATGGCCTGTCGGCGGTCCTGATCACATCGCCACAGGGCCACATTCTGATCGACGGCGGCAGCGAGAAATCGGCCCCGCAGATCGTGCGCAATATGCGCCGGCTCGGCTTCAAGGTCGAAGATATCCGCTTCATCCTGAACTCGCATGCACACTTCGATCACGCAGGCGGCATCGCCGAGCTGCAGCGCCTGTCGGGCGCCGAGGTCCTGGTCGGCAGCGCTGCCGTACCGGTGCTGGCGAGCGGCCAGGCCGACAAGGGTGACCCGCAATACACCGACCTTCAGCCGATGGCGCCAACTGCCCGCGTGCGGGCCGTGGCCGACGGCGACGTCGTCAAGCTCGGCCCGCTGGCAGTGACGATGCACGCCACGCCCGGCCACACGCAGGGCGGCGCGAGCTGGACCTGGAACGCCGTCGAGGGCGGCCGGACGGCGCACATGGTGTACGCCGACAGCCTGAACGCCATCGCGGCGGGGCCATTTCGCTACCGTGGCCATCGGGCCTATCCGACGGCGCGCGCGGACCTCGAACGCTCGATCGCGACGGTGGCCGGCCTGCCGTGCGACGTGCTGGTCTCGGCGCATCCGGAAGGCAGCGACCTGTGGCAGCGCTACGCCCGGCGCGCTGCGCGGGGCAACGCCGCCTTCATCGACACCACCGCCTGCCGCACGTATGCCGACAAGGCTAGAGCGCGTCTGGCCGCCCAACTGGCCAAGGAAACAGACCAATGATCAAGCATGTTGTTGCACTCACCCTGATGGCATTCGGCGCCGTCGCCCAGGCCACTGAATGGCGTGACAGCCCGGCCATCACGCAGCTGTTCAAGAAAGAGGGCGTGACGGGCACGTTCGTCGTGCACGACGTGGCCCAGGACACCAACACGGGCCACGACCGCCAGCGCGCCGCCAAACGGTTCATCCCGGCGTCGACCTTCAAACTCCCGAACTCGCTGATCGCGCTGAGTACGGGCGCCGTCGCCTCGGTCGACGAGATCGTGCCGTACGGCGGCAAGCCGGTCGCGCGACCCGAATGGGCCCGGGACATGAGTCTGCGCGAAGCGATCAAAATCTCTAACGTGCCCGTCTATCAGGAAATGGCGCGGCGCATCGGACTGGAACGCATGCGCGGCGCGCTCGTGCGGATGAATTACGGGAACATGGACACCGGCACGGTGGTGGACCGTTTCTGGCTCGATGGCCCGCTCGAAATCAGCGCGCTCGAGCAGACGTTGTTCCTGGCCCGGCTCGCGCAAGGCCAACTGCCGTTCGAGAACGTGCACGTGGACGCAGTGCGCGCGATCGCGCGCCAGGATGGCCCGGCCGAACTGTATGCGAAGACTGGCTGGGGCAAGCGGCCCGGCCAGCCCGATATCGGCTGGTGGGTCGGCTGGATCAAGAAGGACGGCAAGCTCTACACGTTCGCGCTGAACATCGACATCCCGGACGGGGCGCCCGACAAGCGCGTGTCCCTGGCGAAAGCGGCGCTGCAGTCAATGGAGCTGTTATAGCACCACGTCCGGCTGAAGAACAGCGAGGGGCAAGAACAGCGGGGGTCAGGTCTGACATTCGAACAGCGGGGGTCAGGTCTGACATTCGGACACGATCTCGACAGTCGTGAAGAACAGCGGGGGTCAGGTCTGACATTCGGACACGATCTCGACAGTCGAGTGGTCGGGACGAGCTAGTACAGCGCCATGCTAATACCGAGAATGACACCATCGGAAGTGGCTAAAGCTGAGGTCGTGTCCGAATGTCAGACCTGACCCCAGCTGCTACGAATGTCAGACCTGACCCCAGCTGCTAAGGCTGAGGTCGTGTCCGAATGTCAGACCTGACCCCAGCTGTGCGCAGCTGCTAAAGCTGAGGTCGTGTCCGAATGTCAGACCTGACCCCAGCTGTGCGTTGAGATGCCTATTTCAGCGTGACGATCGTGCCAGTGCTGAATGCACCGAGCGCAGTATTCCATGCCTGCCGGTTGCCGGCATTGTCTGCGTTGGCCGGTCGTACTGCGAATCGTGGATCGCCGTTGATCTGCGCTGCGCCATCCGGAAGGGCAAGGTAGATATCGTATTCACCGGACTGGGCTGTCGAGGGGATGACGATTGAGATATCGTGCGCGAACGTATTGCCGGCAGTCCAAGTTCTTGGATCCACTGAGGTCACGAGCTTGAGGACATTGCCGCTGACGCGATGCTTCAGGAAGACACTGAGCTGTCGAGGTTTGTACGGCCGCGCCCAGCCGACGTTGCGCACGGTGATACGAATTGGCCACGCTGCGCCAGCCGCTGCGGTAGCGCCATGCTCGGTGGAGAGGAACTCCAGCCGGTAGCCCATCGAGCGCTGCACTTCGGCATAGCAACCGTCCTTCTTCCAGCGGCTGTGGAACGCCTCGGTATGGTACTCGCTGTTCAAGTACGTCAGCGAAAACTGTTTACCTTCGCCCAGGATCGCCGCGCAGCTCGTGCGGGGCTGTGCGCCATCCTCATCTGCCGGATCGCAGGTTTCGCCACCGAACGGGCTTACCTTGGACAAGGCAATCGTGTAGTTGCGCTGCTCGGTCCTCGTGCTGGCGTTGTCGCTATAGGTGCCGACGTCGGTCGCACTGGCCAGGAAGCAGTCGTTGTGCACGCCGGAGCGCGATGCCGCAGAGCCGTTCAATGCACTCGATTCACCGGGCGCGCTGGCAAACCATGCCATCAAATGGGGCGGATAGCGGAACTGGACGAACTGGTCCTTTGGCATGGCATCGAGGAGGGCGTCCCGGATGGCCGTGCGGTTGGTACTGCTGGCCAGGCCATTGGATGAGGTATGCCACTCGCCCCAGGCCCCGATGAAGCCGGCCTGCAGGTAGGCAATGACGTCGCTGTTTTCCTGCAAAACCGGCTTGAGCTGGGCGATATGCGCCAGCACCCGGCTCAGCGATGCATCGGTGACATCCCGGTACTCGGTTTCGCTGGCCGGATAGTTGTAGACGAATCGCGGAATGACTTTCACGCCCGATTGCCGCGCATTTGACAATGCCGTGCGCAACCTGGACAACAGACTGGCTGGCAGCGCGCTGCTCTTGTAACCGTCGAGCCGGACCATGGCATAGACAATCCGGATTCCATTCTTGTACGCATCAGCGCCGTCGCTCTTGCTGAACTGATCCAGATCAGTCCATGCCCAGCGATAGAAGCCCCGCTCGGGGTTGGGGATCTCGGCATCGGTGCCACCAAATTGCGTGAAGACGAGTGGTGCGGAGACGGACGGCGGGGTCGGCGTTGGAGCGGGTGCTGCGACCAACGTCGGCGTCGGCACCGGTGCCGGGATCGGTGTCGAAACCGGCGCTGGATCAGGTGTCGGATCTGGTGCCGGATTTAGCGCCGGATTTAGCGCCGGATTCGGTGCCGGATTCGGTGCCGGAATCACGATGGGCGCCGGAGAAGAAACAGGGCTGCTGGCGCTGTCGCCAGATTGCTTGCTTTCCTCAGCGCCACCGCCGCAGCCGCTCAGAAGCACAATGCTGGCGCAGAGCGCAATCGACACCGTGAGGTTCGAGAATGACAGGTTGCTCAATGCCATATATGAATTTTTCTGTAGAACAATGGTGAGTGGACATGCACCGATGAAGGGAAGGCGTCAGCGTACAGGATCGACTTGATTGCACATGGGCAATAATACAGAGCGTCGGTACTATGCACGTAACCAATAATTTAATCAAGAATGAAACGCAGGGTAGTTCGGGCAGAACGAAGCAATGGTCGAATCCAGATGCCATTTCCGATACCCCAACAAAAAAGCCGCCCTCAGGCGGCTTTCTCATTCACGAACCAGCTTACTGCCCGCGCTTGGCGCGTGCCTTCGCCGCAATGCGCATGCGCAGCGCGTTGAGCTTGATGAAGCCGCCCGCGTCGGCCTGGTTGTACGCGCCGCCATCTTCATCGAACGTTGCGATGTTCATGTCGAACAGCGAATCGGTCTTCGAATCGCGCGAAACGACGATCACATTGCCCTTGTACAGCTTGATGCGCACCCAGCCGTTGACCGTGGCTTGCGTGTGGTCGATCAGCGTCTGCAGTGCGACGCGTTCCGGCGCCCACCAGTAGCCGTTATAGATCAGCGACGCGTAGCGTGGCATCAGGTCGTCCTTCAGGTGCGCCACTTCGCGGTCGAGCGTGATCGATTCGATGGCGCGGTGCGCGCGCAGCATGATCGTGCCGCCCGGGGTTTCGTAGCAGCCGCGCGACTTCATGCCGACGTAGCGGTTTTCCACCAGGTCCAGGCGGCCGATGCCGTGCTTGCCGCCCAGGCGGTTCAGCTCGGTCAGCACGGCGGCTGGCGACAGGCGCTTGCCGTTCAGGCCGACGATGTCGCCGCGCTCGAATTCGACGTCCAGGTATTCCGCTTCGTCCGGCGCCGCTTCTGGCGAGACCGTCCAGCGCCACATCGATTCCTCGGCTTCGGCGCTCGGGTTTTCCAGGTGACGGCCTTCAAAGCTGATGTGCAGCAGGTTGGCGTCCATCGAGTACGGCGCGCCGCCGTTCTTGTGCTTCATGTCCACCGCGATGCCCGCGTCTTCCGCGTACTTCAGCAGTTTTTCGCGCGACAGCAGATCCCATTCACGCCATGGCGCGATGATCTTGACGTCCGGCTTGAGCGCGTACGCACCCAGCTCGAAACGCACCTGGTCGTTGCCCTTGCCGGTCGCGCCGTGCGAGACAGCGTCGGCGCCGGTTTCGTTGGCGATCTCAATCAGGCGCTTGGCAATCAGCGGCCGCGCGATCGAGGTGCCCAGCAGGTATTCGCCTTCGTACACGGTGTTCGCGCGGAACATCGGGAAGACGAAGTCGCGCACGAATTCTTCGCGCACGTCGTCGATATAGATATTCTCTGGCTTGATGCCGAACTTGATGGCCTTGGCGCGTGCCGGTTCCAGTTCTTCACCCTGGCCGAGGTCGGCGGTGAAGGTGACGATTTCGCAGCCGTAATTGTCTTGCA